>JAOOBM010000020.1:0-5882 GCA_028404505.1 Acidimicrobiaceae bacterium | reverse complement strand
ATATTTTTGTTTTTAAGTTCGTTTTCAATTCTTTCATATTTATTTTCGATAAATCTTGGCAAAGATATCTATCAGACTTGGAATATAGGAATTAATTTAAGTGAGATTGAATATATCAAAGGAAGAACAAATGGATTTCAGGCGGGGGGGCCAAACAGTTTTGCTGATTTGATTACCGTAACAGGAGTATATTCAATGTTCAGGATGGAAAGTAGTTATTTACGTATAATTATTCCATTCTCTATTGTTGGATGTTTCTTTACATATTCTCGGTTTTCTCTAATTGTTTTGGTTTTATTTATATTATTTAGAATCATGCTTCAAGATAAAAAACTAAATACTGTTTTATTATTAATTGGCTCTTTATTGATATGTGTAAATTTTGGTTTAATAGATAGATTCATTCAAGATGATAACAGCGGTATCCAAGACAGAGTTGAAATGCAATCAGGAACATTACAATATGTTTCAGAAGATTCAATTATCAATAATATTTTTGGAAGAGGATATGATAATTTTGTAATAAAAGGAAATGAGGTGCTTGATTCCAAAAACTTTGATGATAATCCTTTTTCTTATGGTCCTCACAATTCATATTTATTCATACTTTTAAATTACGGGATTGTTGGCCTGTTTTTGTACGGATTAATTTTCAAGGATCTTATATTAAGTCTTTTTAAATTGAGAGATTTAACAAACTACTCACCAAATCTTATGGCAATTATGGCATTTCTGTTATTGAGTTTATCAAGTGATTTATTACAAAATCACTCTGTATCTTGGTTTTTTTACTTTAGCTACTTTCTATATCTTAATGAAAAGGAGAATTCTAGATTTTGAAATACTGTTTTATTAGAAAACTCAAACATATACTATATTTAAGATGAAAATTTTAGTTGTAGGTGGTGCCGGATATGTTGGAGGAGGAATCGTTGATAAGCTTTCTCAGGAACATGAAGTTACTGTTTATGATTCATTAATTTATGAAACATCTTATCGAAAAAAAATAAATTTTATTCTTGGAGACATAAGGGATACAACAAAATTAAATGGTATTTTAAATAACTTTGATGTCGTTGTTTGGCTTGCAGCGTTAGTTGGTGATGGAGCGTGTGCCATTAATCCAGAACTAACCTTTGAAATTAATTCTGAAAGTGTGAAAAATCTTGTTAAAAATTTTGATAAAAGAATAATATTTTTGTCGACTTGTTCGGTTTATGGAGCTCAAGACGGAGTTCTAACAGAGGCTTCCGATACAAATCCATTATCTGAATACGCATCATCTAAATTAAAAGCAGAAGAATATCTACAAAATGCAAATGCATTAATTTTTAGGCTTGGAACTTTATTTGGGATAAGTGATGAATTTTCAAGAGTACGTCTTGATTTAGTAGTAAATGTTCTTACAGCAAAAGCACTTATAGATAAAAAAATTAGTGTTTATGGGGGTGAGCAGTGGAGGCCCCTACTTCATGTAAATGACGTTTCAAATGCAATAAGTCACTGTCTAAACACTGATGTAAGTGGTATTTACAATCTTCATCATAAGAACTATAGAATCATCGATATAGCAAGAGAGATAGAAAATAAAGTAAAAGATGTTGAAGTAGAAGTGACTCCCATGAGTTTTGAGGATGCTAGAAACTATCAAGTATCAAGTCAAAAATTATTGGATGAAACAGGATTTGAAGCTTCAATAGAACTTATCAATGGAGTTAATGAGATATATGATTTAATTTTTCACAACAGGATAAAAGACATTACAGATCCTAGGTATTCAAATCAGAACTTTTTGCAGAAGTTTGGTGTATCTTGAACCTAGAAAGATATGAAAGAGGGTTTTCTGAAGACCACAGAGGAAATGTTGAGTTTTTTAATGAATTAAACCTTAGTGATTACAAAAGATTTTATACAGTAACAAATCCAAAAATAGGAACTGTGAGAGCATGGCACGGTCATAAAAATGAAAAAAAACTTATCAAAGTATTATCAGGCAAGTTTTTGGTCGGTGTAATTAAAATAAATGATTGGGAAAATCCAGATAAGACAATTGATCCAGAAATGGTCGAAATGGATATAAATTCAGACTTATTATCTATTCCAGAGGGTTATGCAAATGGAGCCATGAACCTTGAAGAAAATAGTAAAATAATGTATTTTTCTTCTTCTACTCTAGAAGACTCTCTAAATGATGATTACAGATTTGATTCAAAATATTGGGATCCTTGGACAAGCAATGGAGGTGAACTGTTTGAGTAACCTTCTTATACTTGGCTCAACGGGTATGTTAGGAAAAATGGTTTCTTTAGTTTTTTCTGATTATTCCAAAGATAATCTTTTTTTTACATCACGTTCTGAAAATAAATTTATTAATGAATTGAACGGTGAAAAGATTAACTTTGATCCTACCAAAGATAACTTTGATGATTTATGTAAATTAACAAATCCTAGTTTTGTCATAAATTGTATAGGAGCAATAAAGCCAACCATCTCCGAAACAAAAGAATCAATTAGCAATGCAATATATATTAACTCCTTTTTTCCACTAACAATTGCGAAAGCAAGTTTGGATTTTAATTTCAGCTACATTCAAATTGGAACAGATTGTGTATTTTCTGGATTAGAAGGAGAATATATTGAAACATCTATGACAGATGCCACAGATGTGTATGGTAAAACCAAAATTGTTGGAGAGGTTTCTAGTAATAATAAAACCTTATTGCGTTCGAGTATTGTTGGACCTGAAACTGGGAGTGGAAGGTCACTTCTTAACTGGTTTTTAAGGACAGATGAATCAGTAGTAAATGGATTTACAGATCATGAATGGAATGGCATAACAACATTAAACTTTGCAAAAATTGTATTAGGTATTACAAAGAACGAACAAACTCAAATTAAATTGCAACACCTAGTGCCAAGTGACAAAGTTAACAAGTATGAGTTGTTAAATCTTTTTAAAGAATATTTCACAAAAGATTTAGAAATTAATAATGTTTTATCAGACAACAAAATTGATAGAACATTAAAGACATTGGATTCAAAAGCTAACCAAGAACTTTGGGCATTAGGTGGATACAAAGAAATTCCATCTATAAGAGACAATATATCTGAATTAGCTGAATATGAAGGAACTAAAAAGATATTGGAATTTGTATGAAAGACCTTGGAATCATTCTAGGAATTAGACCTGATGTTATAAGGGCAAGTAAAATTATCAGACTTTTGTCTGAAAATAAAAATATAACGTATGATTTCATATGGTCTGGCCAGCATTATTCCGAGAATATGAAAGATGTTTTCTTTAAACAACTTAATGTTCCTAAACCTGATGTTGAATTTGAAATAGATACTACTAACGATGCATCAACAGTTTCTTCAATGATTAAAAATACATTCAATCACTTAGAAAACAATAAGTATCAAGCTGTTGTTTTTCTTGGTGATACAAATACGGTCATGGGTAGTATTGGAGCAGCACAGCACAATATCCCAATTGTTCATATTGAAGGATGTATGCGTTCATACGATTGGAGAATGCCTGAAGAAAAATACAGAAAAACCATAGATCACTTGTCAGACAGGATATATGCTTATCTTGATTCATACAAGACGCAAGGTCTAAATGAGGGAATTTCTGAAGATATAATAAAAGTAACTGGGAACCCCATAGTTGATATTATTCAAGAAAATCAAAATATTTTTGATTCGGGACATGAAAGCTTAGATACTAATGTTTTAAATTTTATTGGAAAAAACGAATTCTTATTAGCAACATCTCATAGGAGAGAGAATATATTAAATAACGATTCTCTTAAAAATATTGTAAATCTATTTAATTCTTCTGATATGAAAATAGTATTTCCTGCAGGATACAAAACTCAAGAAATGCTTAAATCATATGATCTAAAACTCAATTCGAACGTTTTGATGATTGACCCCTTAGGATATCTTGAATTTATTTATCTTCTTAAGAACTCATCCTTTGTAATGAGTGACTCAGGTACAGTAGTTGAAGAGGCATGCATTATGAATGTACCTTCTATTCAAATGAGATACTCAACAGAGCGTCCAGAGGTTTATGATGTTAATGCTTCTATAAAATTTGATCCATCTGAAAAGATAAGTGACTTTCAAAGTTACTTAGATAAGGCTATGAAGTTGGTTGATACAAAATGGGCTCAACCATTCGGCGATGGTAAAGCATCTGATAATATTGTTGACGACCTTGTAGAATTATCAGAGTCAAACAGTTTTCATAAACACAATAAAGAAAATTATCCATTTGACATTTCAAATTCATTTAAAGAATGAAAAAAATTTTATTTCACTCTTTAACAATACCTCCAGATAACGTCTCAACAGGAATGTTAGTTGCTGAAATTGCAGATGGATTTAAAGAGCTTGGTGTTGATGTTGAGATATTGGCAAGCTCACCACAATACAATATTGAAGATAGTAAGGATCTAACTTCAGATAAATATTACACATCATCATATAAAGACATAAACATAACACATATCAGTTCAGCAAGCAGGAGTTTTAACAAAGTAACTAGGTTTTTTCAATGGATAATGTTTCACTATCAAACAATTAAATTTTTATCTAAGAATAAAAAAAATTACTCTCATATCTTCATATTTAGTTATCCACCAACTATGAACTTAGTTGTAATTTATATAAAGAAATTTCTAAAGATTAAAGTTACATACTCATGCTGGGAACTTTATCCTGAAATTGCTAACAAAACATTGAAAACAAATTCTGGAATTTTATTTTACATTTTTAAAAAAATTGATACGTATGCGATGAAACTTGCTGACAATTTGGTTGTAAACTCATCAGAATTAAAAGCATTTCTTATTAACAATCGTGGATTAAAAGATAAAGACATAAAATCAATTTATCACTTTTCTCCCTATGAAATATCAAATGTAAATCCAAATCTAGATAAAAAAACAATTTTGTATGCCGGTAATATGGGTAAACCTCAAAATATTAAAAGATTTATCGATACGTTCAATTCTATTGAAGAGAAGAATTGGAAATTAAAATTTTTTGGAGCAGGTGAAGAATTTGATTCAATTAAAGATTTAGAAAGTGATCAATTAAATGTTTTTGAGCATTTACCAAGAAGCGAATTATACGATAAAACGAAAGAGATTCCTGTTGGACTTATTTCGTTAGACAAAGAAATTACAGTAGAAGGTTTTCCTGGTAAAACTTTTGACTATCTTTCAATGAATAAAATTTTATTGTGTTTTGCTAACAGTGATTCTGCTGTTTCAAAGTTTATAGAGAAATATGAATTAGGTTTTACCATTGACCCATATGATGAGACTTCGATGAAAAAAATATTTGATAAACTTAATGATCAATCACTACTTTTGAAATATCAAAAAAATATAAACAATCTAAATAAAAATATTTTAAATAAATCAAAGGTAGTTGAGGACTACTACTCCTTAATCTAATTTGCCCCTTTTCTTGATATAACAGAAATAATTGTCTGAAAAAGTATTTTGAAATCAAGGACAATGTTGTAGTTTTCAACATATTCAATATCCCAATAAAGCCTCTCTTGTAGGCTTAAATCTAATCTTCCCTGGACTTGAGCAAGACCAGTAATTCCAGGTTTTACTGAATGTCTCTTTTTTTGATAATCACCAAGTAATTTTGATTCATAAACAACTAATGGTCTTGGACCGACAGTTGACATTTCTCCTTTTAGAACATTTATTACGTTAGGCAATTCATCTAGGGAAGTCTTTCTTAAAAAAAGACCAATTTTTGTTATTCTGTCATCGTTTTCAATTCGTATAGGATTTCCAGGCTCTAAAGATGGCTCAATTGTTTCTTTATCAGCTAATTTTTTATAATGCTCT
>JAOOBM010000021.1:0-5791 GCA_028404505.1 Acidimicrobiaceae bacterium | reverse complement strand
CATGGATATCATCACTATTAGTTTTAATTGGAATATTTCAAATAACTCTTGGTGGTATTGGGTTGTCTGGTTTCTTCACATTAAGAGAGCTATATTTTATTTCGAGTAATACATTTGAGGCTTTAATTAAATTAGGAACAGGATTGTTGCTATTAAACCTTACAATACGAAGAGTTGATTTAAAGTTTAGAATATTACTTATCTCAGCGGCACTTCAAGCTCTTATTCTCATTACAAGAAACCTAATGTTTGATGAGATTTCAGAGTTTGATCTGTATTTTTCTAGTGGACTAATAATATTCTTTATGTATATTGCGTTTATAAATCGTAACTATAAAACGGTTAATTCGGTCTAAATATCGTGGATAATTTTAAAGGTGAAACACGACAGGCGCTTTTAAATAGAGCTTTCTTGTATATAGTCTTAATAGGGTTTTCATTTTTTATATTTCTTAGAGTAAGAGCGTTACTTTTCGATTTGTTTGTAGCAGTAGTTTTGTCTGTGCTTGCTGAACCAATAGTTTTTAGATTATCAAAAAGGTTTAATAGAAGACTTTCAACGATTATTACTGTTGGTACAATTATTTTGGTAATCGGAGGAATAATATTTTCAATTATTCCAATAATGGTTCAAGAATTATATCTTTTGTCCTCAAACATGCCTGAATATTTTGACAATATCGTGAAATATTTTAATAGTGAGGGATTTTCAATATCTAATCAGTCATTGAATCTCGAGGAAGAATTTAATAATTTATTCAGAGAATATGGCAGTGCTGTTGGAAACACTGTTGTTTTTGCCGGAAGAGGAATATTAAATGCAATGTTTCATTTTTTTGTTATATTCTTTTTTTCATTTTATCTAATTGCAGAAGGGGATGGGTGGAGAATTCGTCTTAAAGATGCTCTTCCGGGAAATATATCTAAAACTATTGATCAAGTCTGGACAATTGGAGTATCAAAAGCTGGAGCATGGATAGCGGCTAGAGTAATTCTTGGAATACTTGCAAGCATTGCCTTCACAATTTCTTTTTTAATTATTGGATTACCCTCACCATTTGCCTTGGGAATTTCTGCAGGATTATTATCACAACTTGTTCCTGCTGTTGGCACATTTTTAGGAGGTATTGTTCCTGTGCTAGCATCTATATCATTAGGACCAACTTATATACTTTATACATTGGTAGTATTAGTTTCATATCAATTTATTGAGAATTATTTCATTAGTCCAAGAGTTACAAAAGTCACAATGGATATTCATCCAGCAGTAGCAGTATTTGCTACTATATTTGGAGCATATACTGCAGGAGTAATTGGTGCTGTATTAGCTTTACCCATAGCAGCCACAATTCAAGGAATAATAGAAATAATTTTGTTAAATAGAGATAATAGTGAATAGTTTTTTAAATTTATCAACAAACGCAATCAAAACAGCTGATTCATTAATTAAACATGCTAGAGAAGAAACATATGATGAAGTTGAAGATTCAATTAAGTCTTTAAGAAAAAATTTTAAAGCTGGTAATTATTTTGCTATTGCTACTTTTTTTATTATTTTTGGTATTTCAAGCGTTCTTACACAGGTTTTCGATGGAAATTACTTTATTCAAGCTATGGTATATTTCTCAATGTCTTTTCTATGCATATTGGCATTTAGTTTCATAATTTGGAGACTCTTAAAATGAACGAGTTTAAAGATAATTTCAATGATTTAAAAAACAATATCAACACTGAAAACTCTAAACTTATCAGTTTTCTAATTTACGGTATAATTCTTGGAAGACTTTTAGAAAAATATAAAAAATTTAGAAAAAAAATGAAATTTAGAAAATGAATAAGTCATTACAAAAATTTGTTGCTGTTGCAATATCTGCTGGAGTTGTACTCTCAACAATTGCTTATTTTTTACTTTTACTTTGATATTAAGTGAGTCTTGATAACACTGTTGTAGTTCTTAAAAATAATAAAAATAAACATTTAGCTGTTTTAAAAGATAATCAAGAGTTTGTAACACAAAACGGTGTAATAAAATTTAATGATATAAAAGAATTACCATCTGTTATAACTTCTTCTAATGACCATGAATATCATGTGTATATTCCATCATTCGAAGAGTTTATTTTGCTTATGAAACGTGGACCACAGATTATATATCCAAAAGATATTGGGTCAATATTGATAGCTGGCAACATAAATAAGAATTCTAAAATATTAGAAATTGGTACTGGTTCCGGAGCTTTAACGCTTTATTTAAATTTAATTCTAGATAAAGAAAGCCAACTGTTTACCTTAGATGAAAGTAAAAGGAATCAAAGGAGAGCACAAAAAACAATTGAACGATTCTTAACTTCATCAAAAATCAATAATAATTTTTTAAGAGTAAATTATATAAATGCCAATTTATCAAATTTTTCTTTTAAAGATATTGCAGATGAAGTAGACACTATAATCACTGATATTCCTGAACCTTGGGAGTTTTTTATGAAAAATAAAATCGAAAAGAATTTAAATTGGGTATCTTATTTACCATCAATTACACAAGTAGAAAAAATTGTCACTAAACTCCATGAACAAAATTTTATAAATATCAAAATCATGGAAACTCTAAATCGTGAATGGATTGTGGATAAAAAAATTGTAAGACCAAAAAATGAAATGGTAGGTCATACAGGATTTGTGGTAAGTGCTAGATTTTTGTCTAACTAGGCTCGATCATTATGCATTCACCAGGGCACTCTTCTGCCGACTCTATAACAGCTTCTTCTTGTCCTTTAGGTACAACAGCTAAGCCCTCAGCACCACCAACGTTCCCATCTTCCTCTGAGAAAATTTTGTCACCTTCTTTAACATAAAATAGTCCATCATCTTTACCAACAAAAACGTCAGGACATATTTCTTCACAAAGGCCATCACCAGTGCATAAGTCTTGATCAATCCATACTTTCATATATTTAATGATACATTAATTTTGCTATATACAAATACAAGAGTAAAAAAATAATATACAGAATTAAATAAAATAAGATTAGGAAAACCTATGAAAAATGTGTTCAAAAGATGTCTCAAATTATTAACTTTATTTTCTTTAAATAACGAAAATTTAACAACAAATTTTATTAAAGACAATGTAATTGAATACAGAGAACTTAATGAATCTGCTTTTAAAAGATCATTTGAAAGAGATAAAGCTTTATTAAAGGACATGGGTTTTTTATTGGATTTTGAAAATGATAAATGGAAAATTAATAATGGCTATAAATTATCAGGCACTCAGATATTTGAAGATATAAAAAATAACGAAGCTATCAATATGGATGATTTTATAAATACTTATCACTTGATAAAACAGTTTTTTAAATCAGATTATCTATTTAACAGTAGAAATATAAATATATCAAAAATAACTCAAGCTATAAATGAAAAAAGAAGAGTATCGTTCAAATATAAAAGTTCTTTAAGAAAAGTATATCCTCTTGGTTTAAAACAATATGACAACCAATGGTATGTAGGAGCAAATGAACAGTCAAAGTTTAAAACATTTAAAATTGACAACATAGATGATCTTAAACTTGGAACTAAACCTGACTTGCATGATATAGAGTTAAAAACAATTAATTTTTCATGGGAAGAAAGTATTCAACCAATTTTCATTACTTTATCAATATTAAAGGATCACTATATTGTTCAAAAAAATAGTTTTAAACATTCGCTAATTAAAAGCAATGACGATGGAAATAAAATAAATATTGAAATTTCAACATATGATATTCAAAAATTAATCGTTTTTATATTGATCACAGACGCAAAAATAATTCAAATGACTAGTAACGACAAAAAAAGGTTTTTGGAGTATTTAGATGAAAAATAAATTACAACTACAAGATTTCACATTTTTCATCAATATTTTGAAAGATAGTAACAAATGGAATATTGATGATTTAACTAAAAAGCTTGGCAAAGATATTGAAACAATTGTTTATATGCTTAATATTATGTCCGAGGTTTATTCGGTTAATGGTGAAAATTTTATTGATTTTGAGATTGATTCGTCTGAAAATGTAATTTTTTTTGAATATTCATCTACATTTAAAGAATTGAATACAATAACCGATTTTGAATTGTTTAAAATATATAGCTTACTGAAAAGTAACCAAAATCTAAATATTCAAAACATAAATAAAAAAGATTACAATAATTTTTTAAAAATCCTTGATATGTATTTTGATGAAAAGTCAAATATAGAATTTGAAGATAACCTTTCAATACATTTACTAACAGATATAAATATAGATTATTTAAAAATCGGATACGATGAACCTAAAACATACTCTATTAAACCTATTTCCATTTCAAACAATCAAGATGGAAATGTTTTAGAAGCTATTGATTTAATTGATAGCAAAGTTAAAACTTTTTTAATTAATAGAATAATTGAGGTTAATGAATTAAATCTCATAAGTTCAAGTAATAAAGAAAAAATCAATTCGATAGAAGTAAAATTTAAATACAAAAACGAAAATTTTTTATATAAGTTAGATAAAGATAATACCTTTTTTAAAGATGGATTGTGTATTTACACATTTAGAGATTTTAATGTAGCATTAGATTTTTTCTTTGAGCATTTTCAAGAACTACAAATTGTTTCACCAAATAAATTAAAAATTGAATTCAACAAAAGAATTAATAATTTAGTAGATATGATAAATTTATGAGTCTTACTGAACTTTTTATTATATTATTTATTTCCTTGGGGATAGTTGATAAAAAACGTATAAAAAAAATTATGGACACATTTCAGAATTTCAATGAAGGACCAACTCGAAAAGTAATTGGTGATTCTAGCTTAAATCAAAAATGGGAATGGATAGAGAACGAAGAAGAATGAAGAAACCTTTTTTTTGATCACCTTAAAGAACTAAATACTAGAATCTTATCTTCTCTGTTATTAATTCTTGTATTTGGAATTTATGTATATATTGAGTATCACTTCTTTATTCAAATTCTCAATAAACCATTAATTGATGCTGGATACGATCAGTCAAATATATTTGCATTAACTATTTATGAAGGGTTTCAAGTAAAAATTACAAATGTCTTTTTAATTTCACTGATTTTATTACTTCCACTTACCTTATTAAATCTTGGTGTTTTTCTAAAACCCGCATTAGTAGATTTATCATGGTTATCCTTTATTTTTTACAATATATTTTTTACTATTTTTTACTATTTAGGAATATACACAGCATTGAATCTTGGTTCATATGGCATTGAATTCCTACTTTCATTTAATGAAAATGAAGTTATTCTGAGATCGCAAAATTATTATCAATTCATTACAAGAGTTGCTCTTTTATTTGCAATTACTTTTCAACTTCCTCTTGTTACATTATTTCTTTTAAATAAAAGATTATTAAATATTCAATTACTTACAGAAAACAGAGCTGAATTATTTATATTCATATTAATAATTTCTGCAATTGTTACACCCACAGGTGATCCCGTTAGTTTGTTTGTTTTCACGATACCTTTATATGTACTCATGGAAATTACTATTTTTATACATAAAAAAAGTTCAAAGTGAAATTTGAACTTGATAATTTTCAGAAACAAGCAATCAAATCATTATTAGATGGCCTGAATGTTTTAGTTACAGCTCCAACAGGTTCCGGTAAAACATTAATTGCAGAAAAAGGCATTGAAAAATACATTGCAGATGGAAAAAAAGTCATTTATACGACGCCAATCAAAGCATTATCTAATCAAAAATTTAATGATTTTCAAAATGAAGGAA
>JAOOBM010000002.1:0-156372 GCA_028404505.1 Acidimicrobiaceae bacterium | reverse complement strand
TTCTGTTTCAAAATCTTCTAAAGAATTACCAAGCGCTATTTTTATTTGTTCTTTAACTAGGTCAATTCCATATCTCATTTCTGTTACCGTATGCTCAACTTGCAATCTTGTATTCATTTCTAAAAAATAAAAGTTTTCGTCATTATCAGCTAAAAATTCTACTGTACCTGCATTAACGTAATTTGAAGACTTAGCAATCATGAGTGTTGCTTTTTTTAACTCTTCTTTTCCAAATTCAGACAACCATACAGGAGGACTTTCTTCTATTAGTTTTTGGTTCCTTCTTTGCAATGAACAATCTCTTTCACCGAGATAAACATGATTTCCATATTTATCACTTAATATTTGAGTTTCCACATGTCTTGCCGGTTTTATAAATTTTTCAACATAAATTTGATCTGATCCAAAATATGCTTCGCTTTCACGTTTTACAATCTCATAATTTTGATCTAATTCTTCCTCATTATTTACAATTCTTAAACCTTTTCCTCCACCTCCATGAGCTGCTTTTAATGCAACTGGGTAGCCAAAGTTATTGGCATCTTTCATTGCTTCTCTTTTTGTTCTGGATGGTTTCAATTGACCAGGGACAGGCATTAAGCCAGCTTTAGAAATTAATTTTCTTGATTCAATTTTGTCTCCCATAGATTTGATTGTTTCTGGATTTGGACCAATCCAAATCACATCTTTCTTTTGAACTGCTTTTGCAAAATCAGCATTTTCGGCCAAAAAACCATACCCTGGATGAACCATGTCTGCTTTTGTCTCAATTACAGCTTTCATTAAATTTTTTAAGTTTCTATAGCTATCAGCAGGAAGTGAACCTCCTAAGTAAAATGATTCATCAGCACGTTTTACATGCAAAGAATCAGCATCAACATCTGAATAAACAGCAATTGCGTGCATGTCCATTTCTTTAACCGATCTGATTATTCTTAATGCAATCTCACCACGATTTGCAATTAGTACTCTTTTTTTAGTCATAAAAATTTATTTTAACTTTTGAGCAATTCCAATTGCTAAACTTGCTTTAATTAAATCTCCAAAAATAAATGGAACAACACCAATACCGATAGCTTCAACTACGGAAATGTTTAATGTAATCATCAAACCCAAAACTCCACATATATAAATTGCTAGAGTTCCAGTAGCTATACCCACTGTTGGTTTTTGTGACATATTTCCTATTATTTGTGCAGCAATAAAAAAACCAATTATATAACCAATTGTTGGACTTCTTAATATAGCTAAGCCAGCAACACTTCCTGAGAAAAAAGGAAAACCTGCTAGACCTGTAAATAAATATAAAATCATACTGAACGAACCAAACCTACTTCCAAGAAGTAAGCCTGATAAAATAACGACAAAAGTCTGCGCTGTTATAGGTACAGGAGTAAATGGTAGTTCAAATCTTATCTGTGCACTAAGTGCAGTTAAAATCGCAAAACCAAAAGATAAAAATAAATTTCTTGTCAATGAGCCTTTTTCAACCCAAGCTATTGATATATTTTTAGAGGGGAATGTTTCCATGTTTGTCTCCTACATTTGTTTTATTTACAAGCTCTTTAAATGCTTCAGTAACAACTTTTCTAGTTTCACTTGGTTTTATTATTTTATCTACTAATCCAAGTTTTGCCGCAATGTGAGGATTACTGAACTTTTCATTGTACTCATCTACAAATTTTTGTTTTAGTTCTTCAGGATTATCACTATCTTTTAATTCTTTTCGATTAATTACATCTACTGCACCCTCTGCACCCATTACTGCAATTTCTGCAGAAGGCCATGCAAAAAGTTTGTCTGCTCCTAAACCCATTGAATCCATAACTATATAAGCCCCACCATATGCCTTACGTATTACTACACAGACTCTTGGAACAGTAGCTTCTGAGTATGCATATAAAAGTTTTGCCCCACTCCTAATAATTCCTCCATGTTCTTGCTCTACACCTGGCAAAAATCCAGGCACATCAACAAGAGTTAGGAGAGGGATATTAAATGCATCACAAAATCTTACAAATCTTGATGCTTTAATTGAGGAATTTATATCTAAAACTCCAGCAAGTTCCATTGGTTGATTTGCAACTACTCCAATTGTATTTCCGTTTATTCTTACAAATGAAGTAATGATATTTAAAGCATAGTTTGCATGAATTGGATACTGCTCTCCATCATCGACAATATTGTTTATTACTTCATTCATATCATATGGTTGATTTCTATGTTCTGGTATTAAGGATTCCAAAGAATCTACATTTCTTGACGGATCATCTTCAGTGATAAAATTTGGAGGCTTCTGATCTGATGATTGAGGAAAAAAACTAAGAAGGTATCTTACCTCTTCAAAAGCTTGTTCCTCAGTTTCACAAACTTGATGACTCACTCCTGATTGAGTTCCATGAGCCTCAACACCGCCTAGTTCTTCATAAGTAACTTCTTCACCGGTAACTGTTTTTACTACATTAGGGCCGGTCACATAAAGTTGTCCTATATCTTTTACTTGAAAAATAAAATCAGTTAATGCTGGACTGTAAACTGCCCCACCAGCCGATGGACCTACAATTACAGATATTTGTGGAATTTTTCCTGATGCTTCGACATTTTTTTTAAATATTTGTGCATATCCATATAAAGAAGAAATCCCTTCTTGAATTCTTGCCCCACCCGAATCTTTAATACCAACTACCGGAGCTTTTGCTTCCAAAGCGAGATCCATTATTCGTAAAATTTTCTTTGCAACTATTTCTCCAAGACTCCCGCCCATGACGGAAAAATCTTCGGAGAAAACAAAAACAGGCCTTCCATGAATTGTGCCAGATCCTGTAACAACTGCTTCACCTTCAGGATTTTCTTCTGAAACTACATTTTCATCTATTTCAGAAAACGAACCTTCGTCTAAAAGTAAATGAATCCTTTCATATGCGGTTAATTTTCCTTTTGGATGCTGAATTTTTTTTGCTTTTTCATTACGTACGTCAGCTAAATTTTCTTCCGACATGCCCAACTTTCTTATTATTATTAATCTATATATTTGACCTATATATATGTAAAGAAGTAACACTATGAAATCTATTTTTTTTGATGAAGTTGATAACACACAAGACTTTGCTATGAATGAATTTAAAGAAGAGCCACTCTTGATAGTGAGTAAAGCACAAACTTTTGGTCGTGGTACTAACCAAAATAAGTGGCAAAATGCTGATCAAAGTCTGGCTACTTCATTAGTGTTTAATAAAAAAATTGTTAACTTTACTAAAACACTTATTCCACTTTTGGCTGGATACTCATATGTTTCTTTAATTAAAAATCAAAAACTCAAATTAAAATGGCCAAACGACATAATTTTTAATGATGACAAAGTTGGTGGAGTCCTTGTAGAAGAAAGTAATGATCTTATTTGCATTGGTTTAGGAATAAATTATTTTTGGAAAAATCCAAATTTACCTGGAGCTGGGGCAATATATGAAGAAAAACAAGATGATCGAAAAATTTTTCAAGATGCTGAGGAATGGGGAAGAACAATTCTAAACTATATCGAAAATGAAGATTTCAGTCTGGAAAACTATATGTCGAAACTCACTACCTTAGGGAAGCTCGTTGAATATCCTGAAGGGAGAGGGTGGGCTAAAGACATAAATGATGATGGATCATTAATGATAGAAACACCATCAGGTGAACTATTAAATTTAACCTCCCCCTTAATAAGTGAAATAATCTAGTTATCATTAATTCTTGAGAGGTTAAATGAAGCAATTAGTTGTTGAAAAAAATAATCCTGAACCAATCTTATGGGAGACCCCAATTCCAAAGCCAGGACCAGGAGAGATACTAATTAAAAATCATTACTCAGTAGTATCAACTGGAACTGAAACGGCAGCAATTGAATCTGCAAATAAATCTGTAACTGATAAATTACAAAATTCATCAAACATTGAAAAGGGTCTTGAACTTCTTGAAAAAGAAGGAGTGAGGGCTGTTTGGAATGCTGTATTTCCAAAAAATATATTACCTATACAGCTTGGTTATAGCTCATGTGGAAAAGTTATTGAAATTGGTGAAAACGTAAAAAGCTTTCATGTTGGTGACATGGTTGTTTCTAATGGTAATCACGCAGAATATGTTGTAGTAAATCAAAACTTATGTTCGAGAATCCCTGAAAACACAAATGAAAAAGAAGCAGCTTATACAGTCTTGGGAAGCATAGCTTTACATGGTCTACGTTTATCAGAAACTTCACTGGGCTCAAGAATTGTAGTTGTAGGTTTGGGCATAGTGGGTCAACTAGTATGCAGGTTAGGAGAGGCACAAGGCTCAGAAGTTTTTGGTATTGATCCTGATGAAACAAGAAGGGGAGATAGTAAAAACTTTTTTTCCTCAATTAATGATTTACCTGTAGAGGAAGTAGATTCGATAATTATCACAGCAGCTTCTGATAGCAATGAACCAATTGAAGCTGCAACAAAAATTGCAAGGAATAAAGCAAAAATTGTTGTTGTTGGAGATATTCCTTTGAATATTTCAAGAAATGAGTTTTACTATAAAGAACTTGAGTTAGTTGTCTCAAAGTCTTATGGACCTGGAAGATATGATAAGCAATATGAAGTACTAGGAAATGATTATCCAATTGAATACGTTAGATGGACCGAAAATAGAAATTTTGAAGCTTTTTTAAAACTCTTATCACAGGGCCAGATCACCATTCAAGATTTAATTACTGAGGAAGTTGATTTTGCTGAATCTTCTGAGATATATAATTCCTTTAATTCCGATAAAAAACCTTTGTCAGTCTTGCTTAGATATGATTTAAAAAATGAGCCTAAAATTCAATTTGAAAAAAACGATATTACCCCTGAAAAAAATCAAAAAATTAAAGTTGGAGTTATTGGAGCAGGCAATTTTGCTTCAACAACAATTATTCCTGTACTAAAGGAACTTAGAAGATCTTGTCAGGTATTAGGAGTTTCGTCCTCAGGAGGATTAAGTTCCGAGGCTCTTGCTAAAAATTTTAAAATCAAGAATAAATACTCAACAGAAGACGAAATATTTGAATCAGACGAAATAGATGCTGTATTTATCCTTACTCAACATTTCAATCACGCTGATTTAGTAATTAAAGGAATAAACTCGGGTAAGGCTGTTTATGTAGAGAAACCATTGGCAATTGAAGTAGATTCAATAACAAAAATTGAAGAGGCTATGTACAACGCTGAAGATCCAAAAATTTTTCTAGGTTTTAATAGAAGATTTAGTGAAGCATCAAAGTTTATAAAGGAAAAATTAAACACTTCACCAGCCAATGCTTTAAATTTTAGGTTTAGTGTTCCAAAATTGGAAAAAGATCACTGGACCAATATTAAGGAAATAGGTGGAGGGAGGATAGTAGGTGAAGCTATCCATGCAATAGACTTGGGAACTTATTTCTTTGATTCACTACCACAAAGCATATCTTCTCATAGTCCGATAAATAAAGAATCTGATGAAGTGTATGACAATCAAGTCTTTATAAATATAAATTATGCAAACGGTGCGCACGCTGCAATTCAATATTTTTCAGATACAAATAACAAATTATCTAAAGAAAGACTAGAGATTCATGGAAGTGAAAATTCATTTATTGTTGAAGATTTCCAGCTAATGAGATATTTAATCGGATCAGATGATAAGAGTAAGGTGTTTTCCGACGGTAAAGGTCACAAACAAGCTATCGAAACTTTTTTGAGTTATGTTAAAAATGAAATACCAAATCCTTTTACTTGGTTAGAAATTAAATCCGTTTCACTAGCTGGTATATATGCTCAAAATTATTTAAATTCTGGATCCCAAAAAAGTATTTTTTAAAATTAGCAAACTAAAAAATTAATCACGTTACTGTTACTTTGTCGTAAAGATATTACAAAAGGAAATACATGCCAAAAGGTAAAGTTAAATGGTTCAACAAAACTAAAGGTTATGGCTTTATTGAACCTGAAGAAGGCGATAAAGACGTCTTTGTTCATATTTCTGCAGTTAAAAATTCTGGAATGGAAGACCTTGAAGAAGGTCAAGAGCTTGAATTTGAAATTGTAGAAAATAACGGTAAAACTTCTGCAGAAAATTTAAAGTAGCATTCTAGCGGCCACGGCAGGATTCGAACCTGCGACACCAGGTTTAGGAAACCTGTGCTCTATCCCCTGAGCTACGCGGCCATAAAAAATAGGTTAAACTAATTTCATAAATAACTACCTATAAAAGGATTAACTTGCTTGCTGTAGATGTTAAAAATATAAAAAAAACTTTTGTTACAAAACAAGAGACAGTTGAGGCTGTTAAAGACGTTAGTTTCCAAGTAGAGCAAGGTGAGATATTTGGATTACTTGGTCCAAATGGTGCAGGTAAATCTACAACAATATTGATGCTTACAACACTTTTAAGTATTACAAAAGGAGAAGCATCAATTTTAGGTCTAGATATTGTCACCAAAGATAAAGAGGTCAGAGAAAAAATTGGTGTAGCTCTTCAAGATACTGGCATTGATAATTTGCTAACAGGAAAAGAATTATTTTTTACAACCTGCAGACTTTGGGGATATTCAAAAAAAGATTCAGAAAAAAGAACTATGGAGCTTTTAGAACTTGTTGGTTTAACTGAAGCTGCGGATAGACGTGTTAAAACTTATTCTGGAGGAATGAAGAGAAGACTTGATCTTGGATTAAGTCTTGTTCATTCTCCAGATATTCTTTTTCTTGATGAGCCAACAACAGGGTTAGACCCTGGTTCTAGAAGAGTTCTTTGGGAGGAAATAAAAAGACTTCGTGATAATGGAGTAACAATTATTCTTACAACACAATATCTCGAAGAAGCTGATGAGTTGGCAGATCGTTTAGCAATTATAGATGAAGGTCTTGTCGTAGCTGAGGGAACTTCAGATGAATTAAAAGCAAGCATTGGTGGTGATGTGATTACCTTTTCTTTTGAAAATGATTCAGATTTAAAAAATGCAAAAAATGTTTTAAATGATGCAATTGAAGATAAAGACCAATTAAGAATTACAGTCGAAAATGGTGCTGCAAAAATTCCAAGTTTTATAAATGACTTAAATAAAAATGGAATAATTGTTAGTTCAGTTTCAGCAAGCAAACCAACTCTTGATGATGTTTTTCTTGAGGTCACAGGATATAGGCTTGAAGGATCAGCTGGAACTGATTCATCAAATGAATTGGAAGTAAAGTAATGGAATCAAATAGATCCTTCTTTGTACAACTACAAGTTTTAACAAAAAGACTGGTTTTACGAGTAGTAAGAAGACCTCTTGCGGAGTTACCCAATCTAATTATTTCAGCATTTTTCTTATTTGTGTATGACGGTGCTCTTGGAGGAGTTTTTGGAGGAACTGCAAGTGGAACGCCCTTTGATTTTGCAAATGGAAATTTTATAAATTTTATTCTCCCAGTATCAATAGTTTCCGCTTCTTTAAGTGGTGCTGCCTCTGGAATATATTTAGTAGAAGATATTGAATCAGGTGTCTTTAAACGTTATCAAAGTATGCCAATCTCTAGATGGGCAATAATTTTGGCTCCGATGAATGTTGGAGCTTTAAGAGTTTTATTACAAGCAGGATTGATTTTATTAATAGGAAAGTTAATAGGAGCCGATCCTGTAGTTGGTAATGTAGGATTTTTTATCGTCCTATCACTCGCTTTTATTTGGGGGATGGGTTTTGCTGGTTATTCTGTTGCTGCTGGAGTAAAGTCAGGATCATCTCAGGGCGCACAGGCAGCTACTTTTCTATTTTTCCCTGCAATATTCTTAGCTCCTACTTTTGTACCTAGAGAACAATTAAAAGGATGGCTAGAAACTGCGGCAGCCTACAACCCCACAACCTACGTAATTGAAGGAATGAGATCCGTAATGGTACAAGGTTGGGAACTAGATATATTATTTAGAGGCTTTCTAGCTGCAACTTCATTTGCAGTGATAACCCTCACTCTTGCAGTAATATCAGCAAGAAAAGCAACAGAAAAAGCATAAATACTTTTTATATAGAAAATAAAATTAACTACTCTATATAATTCTTAAGGAAATCATGGAAATTACATTAGAAGCAACAAGTAGAGAAAAAACAGGATCTGGAGAGTCAAGAAGATTGCGATCTTCAGGATTAATCCCAGCTGTTATGTACGGTCTTGGAACAGAACCACAATCATTGTTATTAAATTCAAGAGAATTTAATAACGCACTTAAAACTGAAGCAGGATCAAATGTTATTTTAAATGTCAACGTAGGAAAAGATTCATTCCCAGCCCTTGCGAGAGAGATTCAACGTCATGCCTATAAAGATGAGATAGTCCATGTTGATTTAGTAAGAATTGACCTATCTCAAACTGTTGAAGCAGATGTACAAGTTAACTTCATAGGAACACCACTAGGAGTAAAAGAAGAAGGTGGAGTTGTTCAAACAGTCAATAATACGATTTCTATTACAGCACTTCCTACAAATATTCCATCATCACTGGATGTAGATATCTCACCATTAAATGTTGGAGACAATGTAACCGCAACAGATATTCAGTTACCTGAAGGAGTAGTGTTGGCTTCAGAAGATGACGATTCAATCCTTGTTACAATAACAATACCTCGAGCCGCTATTGAGGAAGAAGAAGTAGTTGATGAGGAACTTGAAGGTGAAGAGGGCGAAGAAGAGGCTGGAGAAGGCGATGAAGAATCTGAAGATGGCTCAGATGATGCAGAACCAGCAGAAGAAAGTGGAGAATAAACCTAACTTTGTTTTAGTTGGACTTTGGAATCCTCAACCAAAATATATCAATACTCGTCACAATATCGGCGCCGATATACTTTTCTCTTACTGTCAAAAAAAGGATAAAGAATTTCAATTAGATAGTTCAGGAAGTTTTCAGTCTACAAAATATGAATTTGAAGATAAATTAGTAAATTTATTAATACCTATGACCTCTATGAACAAATCAGGACAAGGCTTAAAAGCGTTTCTAATGAGTACTGGAATGAGAGATTATGAATTAGTTGTAATTCATGATGATATTGATCTAGCATTTGGTAGATTTCGTATAAAAAAGGCAAGTTCTGACGGTGGTCATAACGGCATTAAGTCGATTGATTCATCTTTAGGACATAGCAATTATTGGAGGTTCAAAATTGGTCTTGGAAGACCACCGTCAACGATAGATCCTGCAGATTATGTTTTATCAAAGTTTAATAATGACGAGACAGAAGAAGTTGAGTTTATAATTGAAGACAGCATGGAAATTATTGACTCATTTTTAGAAAATTCAGATAATGGAATAAAAAAAGCATCTGAGCGAAGAATTATTGACGTGATCTAATGAAAAGATATATACCAGATTTACTCGCAATTTTTCGTATAGCTTCATCACCTGTAATTTTATTTCTTATTTTGGCGGATGGTTCAAGAGAAGGTTTAATGTTAATACCCGCAATTATTGCTTTCATTGCTGCTTGGACAGATTTTTTTGATGGGAGGTTAGCAAGAAAATGGAATGTGTCTTCAAAAGTTGGGGCATTTTTGGATACAATTGCAGATAAAATCTTCATCACATTTATATTTGTTGGCTTTACATACATAGATAGAGTAAGTATTTGGGTGACAGTTCTCTTAATTGTTAGAGAGTTTGTAATTACTGGATTAAGAGGCCTCGCTGGAAATGAAGGGATAATGATCCCACCAAGTAAATTTGGAAAAGCAAAAGCAAGTCTTCAATTTTGGGCCGTAGGTTTTGTTATGATGGACTTTCCTTTATCAATATTAAACCTAACCATTGCAGAGTTATTTGTGATGCATGCCTTAATCTTCTCTTATATATCCGGATACCAATACATCGTCTCTTACTTTAAATCAAAGAATGAAATATAAAAATATATTTCTTACTGGCTCTACAGGAATTTTAGGAAAGCCACTATTAAAAAAACTGGTAAATGAAGGACATAGTGTTTTTGCGCTGTCTAGAAACAAGTTAAACGATGATTTTTTAATTTCTAATAATGCAAAAATCATAAATGGTGATTTATTCAATGATGATATTTATGAACAACTTAAAGAAAAATCGATCGAAGCAATATTTCATGTTGCTGGTGAAAATAAAAAATGTCAGAAAGATCCTTCAGGTATGTTTAAGACAAACATTGAAGGCACAAAACAAATGTTGGAATTAGGTAATAAATTAAATATTGAAAAGTTTATTTATACTTCCTCTGCAGCGACCCTTGGAGAGAAAAAAGGAAGTGTTGGAAATGAGGATTCTACACATAGAGGCACATTTTTATCTGATTATGAAGAATCAAAATACTTAGCTGAGGAAGTTGCTTTTGCTTTTAATAAGGAGTTTGAATTTGTGTCTATTAATCCATCATCTGTTCAGGGACCAGGAAGAATGTCCGGAACTGCAAAACTTATGATATCAACACTGAATAAAAAATTTCCACCCTTAATAAGAAGTTCTATTTCAGTAGTTGATATTGATGATTGCACAGAAGGTCACTACTTAGGATTAATCAATGGAAAGAATAATGAAAGATATGTACTAAATAGTTTCAGGCTAGAAATCGATGTATTAATCCAGAACCTTAAGTCGATTACAAGCTGGAATGGATCCCCGATATATATCTCTAAACAACTTTTTACTGGACTAGGTCCTATTTTTGATATTTTTGGGAAATTTACTTCGTTAGGTGGAGTTATATGTGGAGAAACAATAAGAGTTCTCACCCACGGACATTTATATGATGGCCAGAAAGCTGAAAAAGAACTTGGATTGAATTATACATCAATTGATGATTTTATATCCAAGACTATCTCTTGGCTAAATAGTGAAAAATTAACAAAAGTAGACATCAACTAAGATGAATGATTTCAATAATCTGCTTGATATAGTTTCACAACTTAGAAGAGAATGCCCATGGGACAAAGAACAAACACACGAAAGCCTGGCAAAGCATCTGATTGAGGAATCATACGAATTATTAGATACTTTATCAAATTTAAATGACTCACCAGAATCCTTTAATGACTTCAAAGAAGAGTTAGGAGATCTTTTACTCCAAATACTATTACACTCAGAAATTGCTTCTGAAAATAATTATTTTTCGATAATTGAAGTGATAAATTCTTTACAAAAAAAATTAATAAAACGCCACCCACATGTTTTCGACAAAAAAAACTTGAATTCATCGGAGGAAGTTGAAAAACAATGGGAAGAAATAAAGAAAGAAGCGAATGAATCTATATTTGATGACATCAATACGAAACTTCCTCCAGTAAATACAGCATTCAAAGTACAACGAAAAGCAAAGACGCTTAATTTAAGCTATAAAAATTATGATGAGGCTTTGGATGATTTAATTTCTGAAATAAATGAACTTAAAGAAGCAACCACTTTAGAGGATAGAAAGTCAGAACTTGGCGATGTATATTTTTCACTAATTAATGTTTCTAGATACTTAGAGGCTGATCCTGAAATTGAGTTAAAAAAATCGATTCAAACCTTTATAAATCGTGCAAAATATGTTGAAAAACATATAAATAAAGAAACAGATATCAATGTTCTTTGGCAGGAAGCTAAGAAAAATCAAATAGATTCGTAAAGATTATTTTTTCTGTTAGATTTTAATTAACAGGGTTATGAATAAAAAAATTAAAAGCATTAATGCTCGTCATATATTAGATTCAAGAGCAAATCCAACCATTGAAGTTGAAATTACTACGAGTGATAATATCAAAGGTCGTGCTGCAGTTCCATCTGGAGCTTCGACTGGAGCCCTTGAAGCTCATGAACTTAGAGATAATGATTCATCCTTTAATGGGATGGGAGTAAACAAAGCGATCGAAAATGTTAAAACAATAATTTCAGACATTTTAGTGGGTGAGGATGTAACTGATCAGAGCACTATTGATGATAAGTTAATTGAATTAGATGGAACTGATAACAAGAATAATCTTGGAGCAAATGCGATCTTAGCAGTGTCAATGGCATTAATGAGAGCAAGTGCTAACCAACAAAACAAACAACTTTTTGAACTATTTCCAAATATTTATGGACCACCTTCTCTACCTGTTCCTTTTATGAACATTCTCAATGGTGGTGCACACGCTGATAACTCTGTTGATATTCAAGAATTTATGATCGTACCATTTGGTTTCGAAACTTTTGATACTTCTTTGAGAGCAGGTGTTGAGATTTATCATGTACTTAAGAAAAGACTTAAATCAAATAAGCTTTCAACCAATGTTGGTGATGAAGGAGGGTTTGCTCCAAATTTTAACTCTTCAACAGAGATCCTTGATGAAATTATGCAATCTATTTCTGAAGCCGGTTATGAACCAGGTGGAAATGTTTCTTTAGCATTAGATGTTGCAGCTTCAGAATTTTTTACAGATGATTTTTATAGGATTGAGGGAAATGAACTTAACAGCCAAGAAATGTCAGATTATTTAATAAATTTATCGTCGAATTATCCAATAGTATCAATTGAGGATGGACTAGCTGAGGATGATTGGGATGGATGGAAATATCTGACAAAAAAAATAGGAGACACAATACAACTTGTTGGAGATGACTTATTTGTAACTCAAGAAAAAATATTAGAAAAGGGAGTCGCTGATAGTTGTGCAAACTCAATATTAGTTAAAGTCAATCAAGTTGGAAGTGTGAGTGAAACAATCAATACGATGACACTGGCCAAAGAAAGTAACTATTCATCAATTGTTTCGCATAGATCGGGTGAGACTGAAGATACATTTATAAGTCATTTATGTGTTGGCACCTCAAGTGGACAAATAAAAACAGGTGCACCTGCGAGATCAGAAAGAACAGCTAAATACAATGAATTACTTCGAATTGGAGAAAATATAGGTTTTCAACAATTCAATCTTCAGAAATTTGGATATGACAAATGATCAAGCAAAATTTATTTTCAAAAATAATGTTTTTAATTACTTCTTTTATTTTTGTATTCTTTATTTTTGACACTTGGGAATTAAGTTTTAAAGATTATCAATCATTACAATCACAGCTTGAATCACGTCAAGAACACGCAAATGATTTAAGAAATGAAATTAACTTTATTCAACAAAAAATTGATGATCTCGAAGATCCTGACAAGCTCGATATTGTTTTGAGACAGCATGGATATGGTATGCCAGGAGAAAGTATATATAGATTTAAAGTTCCAGAACCTGTCACACCTTTGGAAGAAACTCTTCAAAGCGAAAGAAGCAAAGGCCTTTTAGAATATGTTGTAGAGTTTATTGTCGGACCAAACAGTGACTAGTGAAAAACAAATTGTTGAAATACAACTTAACAGAAATTTAAGAAGTGAAATAAAAGTAGCTGTAAGGTGTCATTTTGACCTTCCTGTTGTAATTGATGTCCCAAAAAACCTTGATGACGGAACACCATTTCCAACCATGTTTTGGCTTACATGCCCAATGTATATAAAAAAAGTTAGCACCTTAGAGTCTCATGGAATGGTCAAGGAGTTAGATAACCAACTTAACAGCAATAACAAGCTAAGAAAATCCTGGTTTAAGAGACAAAAAAGTTATGAAAAGGAAAGAAACAAAAAGTATAAAAGTGAAAAAAATACAGTTTCTCCAATTGGAGGAGTTGGGGGTACTGTAAGTTCTATAAAGTGTTTGCATTCTCATTTAGCAGACGAATTAGTAACTGGAAAAAATATTGTAGGACAAATAGTTTTAGAGAATGTTGGTGGTTGCAATTGTAAAGAACCCTGCGTAGTTGAGGGAACTAAGAATGATAAATGGCGATCTGAATGGTAGAAATTGGTGCACTTGATTGTGGTTCAAATTCAACAAGATTGCTCATATCCACAGTTGAAAATGGTACGTTAGAAAATCTATATAAAGAGCATCAGGTTACAAGATTGAGTGACAGCATTGATAAAACAGGAAGGATTTCAGACGATTCAAAAAAGAGATTTTTTAAAGTACTTAGAAAATATATGAGAAAAATTGAAGAATATGAAGTTCAAGAAGTTTTTTGTATCGGCACTGCTGTATTTAGAAATTCTAAGAATTCAGATGAAGTTATAGATGAAGTAAAAAAAAGGTTTAATCTAGATATCAAGATTATTTCTGGTGAAGAAGAGGGATTACTAACAAGTTTAGGCGTGCAGTCATCTTTTAAAAATTTACAAAATTATTTGATAGTAGATATTGGAGGCCAAAGTACAGAACTTATTACAGATATTGAAAACAAGCTAGATATTCAATCTGAGGATATTGGAGTTGTATCCATGAGTGAAAATTACTTTACTGAAAATCCTATAAGTATCGACAAAGAGAAAAATGCAACAAATTATTTTAATGATATTTTTCATGATAAAGATTATGGTCACAGACAATTAATTGGTGTCTCTGGAACCTTCACATCTCTTGGTTCAATATATTTAAATCAAAAAAAATATGATGAAAATGAAATTGATAAAGTAATAATTTCTTATGATTCTGTTAAAAATATCTACGAAGATTTGAAAACTTTGTCAGTACCAAAAATAATAAGTGAATATCCTAGTCTTGACCCAAAAAGAGCAGTAACAATAACTTCGGGATTATTTCTAGTAATAAATTTGTTAAAAAAATATAAAATTACCCAACTAAAAGTTTCAAAAAGTGATATTTTAGAAGGGCTTATTCTAAAATATTTTTAGATTGGTTGCCCGGGTGGCGGAATTGGTAGACGCGACGGACTTAAAATCCGTTATTCGAAAGGATGTGGGGGTTCGAGTCCCCCCTCGGGCACTTTTTTATACATAATATGAATAAAAAAATCAACTCAAACACAAAAAGTTTTAATTAAATAATAGAAATATTCTTTAATTTTAATACCCTGATTAGTGCTAAGAATTACCTAATTTTTAGCATACGTACGTATATAAAAGGGAGATAAATAATGAAAAAGTCTATTATTGGACTGCTTCTTATCCTTTCAATGCTTGCTGTTGCCTGTGGTAACAGTCTTGAAGGACAGGAAGTCATTTATTTTGGTGCTCCAGCTACAGATGGTCCTGACGGACAGGCTATTCAAGCGACTTTTAGGGACTTTACAGAAGAGACTGGAATAATTGTCACTTATGTTGGTTCAGAAAACTTTGAGTCTGAATTGTTAGCACAAATTGAAGCTGGTAACCCACCTAACATTGCTTTATGGCCACAGCCAGGTACTGTTAGAGCTCAAGCAAGAGCAGGAAACATCATTCCTCTAGAGGATGTAGGTGTTGATCTTGATGAGTATAGAAGTAATTTCTCACCCTATTTAGTTGGATTAGGTGAAGTAGATGGTGTTCCATATGGTGGAGCTCAAGCTGTAAACCTAAAGAGTATCGTTTGGTATCAACCAGCTGAATTTGAGAAGAGAGGTTACGCAGTCCCAGAGACTTGGGATGAAATGATCGCACTTGCAGATCAAATAGTTGCTGAAGGTATGACTCCATTCTGTTTTGGAATGTACTCAAACGGTGCAACTGGTTGGTTAGCAACAGACTGGATGGAAGATATTATGCTTCGTACCGGTAATGGTGTTGACTCTTATGATGCATGGGTAAATCATGAAATTCCATTTAACGATCCAATAGTTAAAACAGCAGCAACTTACTTAAGTCAGATTATGCATACTGACGGCTATGTTGTTGGTGGAACAGATGCTATTGTTTCCACGTTCTTTGGAAATGCTCAAGATCCAATGTTCGAGAGAGATTCTAATGGTAATCCAGGCTGCTTTATGCACAGACAAGCTTCTTTCATTCCAGGATTCTGGCCTGAAGAAGCAAAAGCTGGACTAGGAACCGAAACTACATTTTTCGCATTTCCACAAATGGATGTTGTGTCAGATACAGTTCTCGGTGCTGGTGACATGTGGGCAGTATTGGTAAATGATGAAGCAACTCAAGCAGTTGTTGACTTCATGTTATCCGATCAGTACTGGACAGGTGTTGCTGAAAACTGGTCTGGTACTAGTTCTACAAGAATTACAGCTCATACTGGATTTGATACTTCAAAATATTGGAGTCCAGTTGTTGCACAACAAGCTGAATTCTTGAAAGCAGCATTACAAGCAAATGTTTTCAGGTTTGATGGATCTGATAATATGCCTACTGAAGTAGGTAGTGGATCCTTCTGGGTTGAAATGACCGAATTGGCTACACAAGGGCCAGGTTATATCGATACAGCACTTGATAATATAGAAAAATCTTGGCCGTAAACGGTTAATTTATTTTGCATAGCCACTCGAAAGAGTGGCTATGTTTTTTTCTAGAATGAAAATTAGTGGTATTCTTAAAATAAAATGAGTGTTCTTTCAGACAATAACAAATTACTAGCAACTGGATTAAGAATTATAGCTTTTGCTCTGTTTCCATTATTGTGGTTTCTTTTTCAAGCTATTTTGTTCAGAGAAATAAGTAAAGCCATTCCTCGATCTTTACTGATCTTTCTTGCAATTGCAGTAGGTTCAACATTTATTTTTCTTCTTTACATTGGTATGAATAAGATAATTTCCTACGCCCCAAAGCAATACCAAGAAGGATTATATGGAGCAATGTTTGTTGGTCCAGCTATATTTCTTTTGGGATTATTTCTCTTTTATCCAGCAATACGAACTATATATCTGAGTTTTAGAGATAAATATGGAGATTTTAGCGTTGGATTTGAAAATTATATCTGGGCTTTTTCAAATGATTTAATGAAGATAACAATCAGAAATCAATTTATATGGTTGGTGGGTGTTGTGAGTTTGGTAATCCTAATTGGGCTCATCGTTGCTTACATCTCTGACAAACTTCAAAAAGGAGAAGCATTTTTTAAATCAATAATATTTATGCCGATGGCAATATCAGGTGTAGGTTCTTCAGCAATTTTTAAATTTATATACGAATATAGACCACCTCCGTTAACACAGATTGGATTTTTAAATGGATTAAGAGTTACTGGAGGTCAAGATATCGATGGTAATGATTGTAAAAACAATGTTATTGAAAATGGAAATAAAATTGGGTACACAGGAGAAGGTTGTACTGAGCCAATAGGATGGTTACAGCAAAGAGATTTAACAAAGTTTCAAGCGTTTGAGAATGTGTCTGAGGTTGATACTCTTCAATCCTTTTTTTCGAATCTACCATTAAATACGATTCTTCTGATGATCATCATGGTTTGGATGTATACAGGTTTTGCAATGATTGTATTTTCTGCAGCAATAAAAGCCATTCCATCCGAAATTACAGAAGCGGGAAGAATAGACGGAGCTTCTGAGGCAAGAATATTTTTATCTGTTGTAATGCCTTACATAAAATCTACAATCGTAGTTGTTGCAACGTATATTACAGTTACTGTTCTAAAAGCATACGATATTGTTTTTGTTACAACTAGAGGTGATTTCGAAACAAATTTACTGGCAGTCAAAATGATGGACGAATTCTCAAAATTTTTACACTTTGGAAGAGCATCAACAGTGGCAATTCTAATTTTTATCAGTGTCATACCGATAATTGTTCTCAACGCATTTAGAAATAGAGAGGACACCAAAATATGAACTATTCTCAAAAGTGGTACGACAAGCCAATAAGCAAAATTATTTTAATTACAATTTCGCTTACATGGATGTTTCCTTATATTGGATTCTTACTTAGTTCATTTAGAGAGCCTGATGCTGTTAAGAGGGTCGCTTGGTGGAACTCCTTATTTAGTGGGGAGTTAATGAATGAGTTAACCATGTCCAATTATTCTGAAATTTTATTTGCCGAAAACTTATCAAGATCATTTTTCAATTCATTTGCAGTTGTTATTCCATCAACGATTATTCCAATCACTATTGCGGCGTTTGCTGCATACGCTTTTGCATTTATTGATTTTAGAGGAAAAGAACTGGCATTTTTATTTGTTATAGCGATGATGATAGTTCCACTACAAATGTCTTTGATTCCATTGGTAAGTTTGATGAACAGAGGTGCAATATTATTTGGAATTACAGTAATCCCAGAATTAAAGATTACTGGAACTTTTGTTTCGGTTTGGTTTGCCCATACAGGATTTGGTCTTCCTTTAGCTACGTTTTTATTGAGAGATTTTATGATGGGTTTGCCAAAAAGTGTAATAGAGTCAGCAAAAATTGATGGAGCATCACATCTTACAACATTTTATAGACTAGCCCTTCCACTATCAATCGCAGGAATAGCAGCTTTTGCAACTTTTCAATTCTTGTGGGTTTATAACGACTTTTTAGTAGCAAATGTTTTTTTAGGAATAAATCCAAGAAACCAGGTAATTACATCACATGTAGCTCAATTAACTGTCGGAAATTATGGTGAGGCCTGGCATTTAAGAACAGCAGGTGCGGTTATATCCATGATTGTTCCTTTAATTGTGTTTTTTAGTCTGCAACGTTTTTTTATAAGAGGTCTTATTGGAGGAGCAGTAAAGGGTTGAGACCCACAAAAATTCTTTTATTTTTGTTATTATTCTCTTTCTGTTCAACAACTGACACCTATCGTTACGAGTTAATCCTTGATGATAAAATTGACGAAGGATTATTAACTATAGACACAACTGAAAATTTATTTATCAATGATTCAATAGTTTTATCAATTCAATTTTTCCCAAAAGAACCAAATTCAATAGATTTTTATGATCTAACTTTTGATATGAAATTTAGGGAGGATTATGAAAGTGATTTTGATGGAGTATGTATTGGGCCAACGTGGAACGAAAATAAACCAGGTGAGATAAAAATTACACTAAAGAAAGATAATAATTTTAAAACCAACATTAATGGAAAGTTTTATCAAAATTCAATTGAGGATGATTGCAAAAAATATATTTATTATCTTAGATATTTTGAATCAACGGCTGATTCAGGAGAAATAATAAAATATGGTGTTGCCACAGATTATGCTGAAAACTATCCAGATGCTCCAAATTATTGGTCAGTTAATAAAAATAATGAAATTGAAAAAATTGGTACTACTAACATTAAAAAATATAGTATTAAATTTGAGTTGAGTAAATAAATGAAAATCGGAATCGACTGGGGCGGAACAAAAATTGAAGGTATAGCGATCGATTCAAAAAATGGAAAAGAAATAAATCGAATTCGAGTAGATTCTCCAAAAGATAATTATGACAAAATTATTTCAAAAGTAGTTGAAGTAATTGAGAATATTTCAAAAGGCTCTTCAGGCTTTACAGTTGGCATTGGTATGCCCGGTTCGATACATCCAGAAACAAATCTTGTACAGGTATCAAATACAAAAGCTCTTGAGAATAAACCTGTAAAATCAGATATTGAAACAAAGCTTGGATATGAAATAAAAATAGCAAATGATGCAGACTGTCTTGCGCTTTCAGAAGCAACGGATGGTGCCGGATCAGAATATAAAAGTGTCTTTGCTGTAATTCTTGGTACCGGTGTAGGTGCTGGTTATTCAGTTAATAAAAAAATTATAGTTGGTCCCAATAAGCTGACTGGGGAGTGGGGTCAAAACCCAATTCCTGGACCCATGGACGAATATGAAAAAAGTGTAAAGAGACATTGTGGTCGAGTTGGAGCAGTTGAAGTCTTTTTATCTGGTCCAGGTCTTGAAAATTATTACGAGCATATAACAAAAACAAAAATCTCATCCAGAGATATAGTTTCCCTTTATCGAGAAAATGATTTAGTTGCAGGCGAAGTGATGGATGTATACTTTGAGAGAATTGCCAGGTCATTCAGTACGTTTGTAAATATACTTGATCCCGAAGTTATCGTTTGTGGAGGGGGGATGTCAGAAATTGATGAAATCTATGATGAAGTACCAAATAGAATAATACCTTATATTGCATCGAATTTTTTCCTTACACCAATTGTTAAAGCAACTCATGGGTCTTCTAGTGGTGTTAGAGGAGCAGCACACTTATGGAACTAAAAAATAAAAAGTTATTTGTTCCAATTTTTGTAATTACAACTTTAATTTTTTCATTTTTAGCATATGACCCTGAAGAAATTTCTATTGCAGGCCCATATTTTCCACAGATTGGTTATTTTCAGGAGGAATTAGATCAAATTTCTAAAGATTTAAATGTAAAAATAAAGTATGTTCCTTTTTCAGATGTTGAGTCAGAAATCGTTGGAGGTACAAATATTGAGGAGTTTGATCTAGCAATAATTCCAAATCCTCAAGGAGTAGTAAATCTCGGAGAAAGGGGGCATATTTTCCCTGTTTCTATTGCGTTAAGCGATGAATTGATTGATAATAATTATCCAAAACATCTACAAGAAATTACAACCTCTGAAACAGATCAAACAAATTACGGTATTCTTTTTAGGTTGATCCCAAATTCACTAATTTGGTATGACGTTGATAAATATGAGAGGTTAGGGTCTCCAACTTTTGAAAGCTTTGAAGATATAATTTCCTTTACTAAAGAATATTCATCTCCTGATAATCCATTATGGTGTATGGATATCGAAAGCGGAGCCTCAACAGGATGGATAGCAACTAATTGGTTAGAAGATTTGATTTTGCACGAATATGGACCAGACACTTATGATGATTGGCTCACACAAAGGATCAAATCTCAAAATAATGAAATCACATTATCAATTTTGAATATTGGAAAACTTATATTTGAGGAAAATGCAGTTTATGGGGGAAACCAGAGAATTATTACTAAAGAATTTAGAAACAACTACCGTAATTTACTTGATGAAGATAATTCTTGTGTATTCAGCTGGTCAGGGCATTTTGCAAGTATGTATTTCCCCACTGATAAAAGTTATGAGTACGATTTTGACTTTTTTAAATTTCCATCTGAATCAAACAAAAATGCAATGGTTGGAATTGGAGATTCTTTAGTTATCTTAAATTCATCAAATAAATCTTTGGAAGTATTTAAAGCACTTTTAGATGATAATTTTGGACAAATATGGATATCAAAACAGGATTCTATGTTTATTTCTGCAAATAAAAACTCAAATATAGAAGATATAGAAAACAATATGCTTTTTAAAGAAACCTTGCTTGTAAGAAATGCCCTAAATGATAACTTATTTAGATACGATGCGTCTGAGCTGATGGAAAGAAGAATCGGCTCTGATCATCTTTTGTATGCTTTAAAAAAATATATTTCTTTGGGGAGTGAATTAATTAACGAGATTACTGAGGAACTGGATAGCAAATATTAATAAACTATATAGCATCTCCAGTATCAGGATTAAAGAAATGAAGTTTTGAAGGGTCAATTTTTAGTTCAATTTCTTCTCCCTCAGCAACTGTTGAGTTTGGGTTTATTCTTGCTATAAATTTTGTATTATCCCCTAAGATAGATATGTCCTCACCATCATCAGCTAAGATTTCTTCAATCGCCTCAGTTTGGACGGGTTTAATATCTTTATAAAAATGAATATATGAATCAGAACCTAGTTGTTCCAAAAGAGAAACAGATACCTTAATACTCTCTGAAAATTCACTTTCATTTGCATAGTTTCCATCCTCAAAAGCTTCAGGTCTAATTCCCATTACAATTTCTTTGTTTTCAAAAGCCTTTAATTCGTCTAATTTTTCACCATTGTAATCAATTTGATCATTTCCAAAACTTAATTGTATAGAGCTATTTTTTACACCTATATTTGCATATACAAAATTCATTGATGGACTACCAATAAACCCCGCTACAAAAATATTTCTAGGATTTAGATAAATTTCTCTCGGAGTATCAATTTGTTGTAATTCACCTTTTCTGATCACTGCAACCCTATCTCCCATGGTCATAGCTTCTACCTGGTCATGAGTAACATACAAAGTTGTTGTTTGTAATTGAGTATGAAGTTGTCCTAATTCAGCTCTCATTTGAACTCTTAACTTTGCATCTAAGTTTGATAATGGTTCGTCCATAAGAAAAGCTTGTGGATTTCTAACAATTGCCCTACCCATTGCGACTCTTTGTCTTTGTCCACCTGATAAAGCCTTTGGTTTTCTATCAAGCAATTCACTTATCTCAAGTGTTTTTGCAGCATCTTTTACCTTTTTATCTATTTCATCTTTTGGTAATTTTCTTAATTTTAAAGAGAAGGCCATATTGTCGAAAACGGACATATGAGGATAAAGTGCATAATTTTGAAAAACCATCGCAATATCACGATCTTTTGGTGCTACATCGTTTACAGTCTTGTCACCAATCGAAATCTCTCCTTCAGTAATGTCTTCAAGACCCGCAACCATTCTAAGTAGAGTTGTTTTACCACAACCAGAAGGTCCAACAAGAACTACAAACTCACCATCATTAATTGTTATGCTTACATCTTCTAGCGCTCTAGTACCATTTGGGTAAATTTTCCCAGCAGATTTGATGTCAATTGCTCCCATACAAAGGTAATTTTAACCATATAATTATCAATTTAAAAATGAATTCAATCTTATAATATTTTTATGATTGAAGTGCCTATAAATAGAATAACTACTTTAAATAATGATCAGCCAAACATGGACGCACCTTATGTTCTTTATTGGATGATTGCTTTTAGGAGAGTTAATTACAATTTCTCTCTTCAACGTGCAATTGAATGGGCAAACAAACTTTCAAAGCCTTTACTTATTTTTGAACCTATGACAATTGATTATCCAATGGCAAGCATAAGATTTCATAAGTTTGCTATTGAGGGCATGAAAGATATCCAAAAACAAACTGAAAAATCAAAAGCTCTTTATTTTCCATATGTTGAGGAAAGAAAAGGAGTTGCAGATAGCTTATTAATAGAATTAGCAAAAAATGCTGCAGTAGTTGTTACTGATGACTACCCAACTTATTTTGTTCCACAAATGACAGCAGATGCAAAAGGAAGCATACAAACCACATACGAACTTGTTGATTCAAACGGATTACTTCCAATAAGGATTGCAGATAAAGAATATGTTCGTGCTCATGATTTCAGAAGATTTATGCATAAAAATATAGAAGATTTTTTAGTAGAAGTCCCTGAAGCAAATCCTTTAGAGTATCTTAATTTAAAATTTGAAGAAAAAATATTAGAACCAATTTATAAAAAGTACGGGCTAATTGACTTTAACAAAATTAATGTCCAAGACTTTTTAGATAATTTAAATGTTGATAAATCTGTAGAGCCAAGTGGTGTAGTTGGTGGATATAATGCTGCCAAATCAAGATTAGATCTTTTTGCAAAAAAAGGTTTTAATGATTATGCAAAATTAAGGAGTCATCCTTCAGAAGATGCGAGTAGTCAACTCTCGCCATATTTTCACTTTGGACACATTTCAACCTATGAGGTATTTGAAAAAATAATAAATAATGAGTCTTGGTCAGTTGAAAATATAGATCCTAATTTTGTTGGTCGTAGAGAAGGATGGTGGGGCGGATCAGCTAATCTTGAAAGTTTTTTTGATGAACTAATTACTTGGAGAGAGCTTGGATATCATACGTGTGTCAAGAGGGCTAACTACGATCAGTATCAGTCGTTACCAGATTGGGCAGTAAAGACATTGGATGAGCATGCTAATGATGAGAGAGAGTACATATATGACCTATCAGAATTTACAAATGCTAACACCCATGATGAAATTTGGAATGCAGCACAAAATCAATTAAAAACTGAAGGGAGGATTCACAATTATTTAAGAATGTTATGGGGTAAAAAGATTCTGGAATGGACACCCAATCCACAAATTGCCCTTTCATATTTGATTGATTTAAATGATCGTTTTGCTTTAGACGGAAGAGATCCTAATTCATACTCAGGAGTATTTTGGATTCTAGGTAGATATGACAGAGCATGGGGCCCTGAAAGGCCAATTTATGGAAAAATAAGGTATATGACATCAAAATCTACGGCAACAAAGTTCAATTTAAAGCCATATTTAGAAAAATGGTCCATTGGATCAGAAGTTTAATTACTATTTTTTTAAAATAAAGTTACAAAAATTTCTAAAAAATTTCCAAATTATTTTAATAATTTCACAAGGATGGTACATTTGTGATGTGAACGTTTCACATTAAAGAAAAAAAGGAGTACTTCTAAAATGGAAGAACTAACATACCGACTTTTCATGGTGGCAACAGTAGGAATGCTTGCAGGAACAGTGTTTTTACTAGCTTCATCAAGAGAAGTTAAACCAGAACACAGACGTGGTGTATATATTTCAGCACTTGTCTGTGGTATTGCATGGTATCACTATCAAAAGATGGGTGCATCTTGGGAAAGTGGAGCATACGATACAGGGTTAAGATACGTTGACTGGGTCTTAACCGTTCCTTTGATGTTCGTGGAAGTCCTTGCAGTTACAAGAAAGGGTGCCGCATATAATGAGGCAGTTCGTAACTGGGGAGTTGCAGCAACAGTAATGATTGGTGCAGGATACTACGGTGAAACATCAGCAGCAGGAAGCAACGAATATTGGACAGGATTTGTAATTGCTATGGCAACTTACGTCTGGCTAATGAGAAATCTTCAAGCTGAAGGAGAAGGTCTTAAAGGTGATGAAGCAGCAGCTTTTGAAAACATTAAGAATCTAATCCTTGTAGGTTGGGTAATTTATCCATTAGGATACATTGCACCTGTAGTTGGAGACTTCGATGCTATTAGAGAAGTCCTTTACACAATCGCTGACATAATTAACAAAGTCGGCCTTGGTGTATTGGTACTACAAATGGCTCGAGTTAAGTCAGGAGAGAAAGTTTCATAACTTTTTCGAATAAAATTTTAATGATAGGCGACAAATGTCGCCTATCATTTTTTGTAGGGTAAAATCTCAATATGGATCTCATAATTTTATTTAATACTTTTTTTGGATTCCTTACTTTTATTGCCTGGTTTTCTACCGCTGCAATTCTTTATCTTTATTTTTCAAAAAAAACATTTAGCAGGTTAATTACAGATCAGTTCTTGAATTTTGCTATCTCTGTTGCTGTTTTTTCTTCTATTGGAAGCATTGTATATTCCGAGGTTGTTGGTTTTATCCCTTGTCGATTTTGTTGGTATCAAAGATATTTAATGTATCCAGTAGCAATAGCCTTAATTATTTCACTATTTAAGAGACCTTTTTTTCGGGTAGGGTATATCAGCATTATTGGTGTGATTATAAGTGCATATCATATATTTTTACAAAACGGTGGTGGAGGCGGAGGAACATGTGCAGTTGATGTGCCATGTGATATGAAGTATGTTGATATTTTTGGCTTTATAAGTATTCCTGTAATGGCAGGAACAGGTTTTTTAACGATATTTGTGGCTTTGTTGTATTATGAATTTGCGAGAAAGGAATTTGTTGAATAAAAATTTTATTATTGCTGGTGTGGTAATTTTAGTTTTAGGACTAGCTATCGCTATTGGTGTTACGTTAAGCTCTGAACCAGTAACAGCAGGATTACCTGAAGGTGAGATAACGGTCTCAGGTGAACCACTTCCTGAATTTGCTGGCGAAAATGATTTAAATATTGTTGCAGGTTTACCAGCTCCTACATTCTCAGCACCTAACGAAAATTCGGAAATAGTTACTGTAGAAAAAAATGGTAATGCAAAAGCACTTCTATTCCTTGCTCATTGGTGCGGATATTGCCAAAAAGAAGTTCCAATTGTACAAAACTTAATAGACACAGTTGGTGTGCCAGATGGTGTAGAAGTTATTGCTATTGCAACATCTATTGATCGTGGTAGAGAAAATTATCCTCCTCAAAGATGGTTAGCTGACGAGGGATGGAGTGAATTGCAGCTTTATGATCTTGAAAGAGAAATTGGAACCTATTATGGATTAAATGCATTTCCTTACTGGGTATTCCTAGATAAAGATTTGAATGTAGTTGCAAGACAAACAGGAAATATTCCTGAAAATATTGTACTTGCTCAATTAGTTCAATTAGCTAATCAGTAAACTATTTCGTAAATACGGCTAAATAAACAAAATCAAATAAGCCTTTTCTTTTTATGTCGAGACTTAAATATTCGTTTTTTGATAAATGAATTTCAGGTTGAGGATAAAAATCTAGCGACTTATGTAAAAATCTATATTCTTTGAGATTTATGGTTACAAGGCCAATAAAGTGCAAAAGAATAAAAGTTCCAATTTTATGTAAAATTTTAAGTATAAAATTTTTTGGTCTTGTCATATCTAGCAATATAAATTTACCACCAGGTTTAAGTACACGATAAACTTCATTTGTTACCTTTTCAGTTTCGGAAATATTTCTCCAAACAAAACAACATAAAACATTATCAAAAGAATTTTCATTAAATGGTAAATCCTCACCTCTACCTACAATTTTTCTATCGAATTTATTTAATGAAAGCATCTGTTCATCAGGATCAAGTGCTGTAACATCAAAACTATTAAGGTCTTTATATGAAGCACCAGTTCCACTGCCTAAGTCAAGTACGCTTCCTGGGTTTAGGTTTCTAGCAGCTTGACTTCTCCATGATTTGTCAAAACCTAAGGTAGTAATTGTATTGATAAGGTCGTAGTATTTATGAATATTTGAGAAATTGGCTGGTTTGTTCAATTAGATGAAATAAGCGACAGCCAATAGTATTCCTGTTAAAAAATGAATTCCAATAGTTGATACATTTACAAGGAGGAGTTCGTAAGGCACTTTTTGACGATCTGCTTCAGGATCATTCCATTTAACCATCCAATCATCGGCCATTTTGAATGCTTTCCAAACTAACCCTAATGGAATTAATGCTATGAATGCATAAACTGTTCCAAAATCAGTGAAGAAACTTAAAATACCAATCAAAGCTACAGATGCAAAAGCTTCAATCATAAATTGTTTGTAAAGAGATAATGGTTTTTCTAACCTCATCCAGCCATCATTCACTGCCGTACGAACAACCCAAGTATTTTTACCAACAGCAGCATCAGAAGGGGCGTCTTGGAATTGATTTATCCAAACGATAAGCATTACTAACAAAGCAATTGGTATAGATGCAATTAGTGCTTCAGCCCAGTTCCAAAGAGATAAATCATTATTATGTATTGGTGCAGTAAGAACATAATGTGCACCCATTACCATTACAGGGCCAAAACCTAAAGCTATTGCGATTTCTCCAAAACCTTTATAGCCAAGTCTTATGGGATCACCTGTGTAGCCAAGTGCTAAAAATGTTCCTATTATTCCAGTCCAAAGAATTGGTGTGTTGCCAAAAACAAAACCACTAATTTGTTGGTTTATATATAAACCAATACCAACTGTTCCAATAATACTTACCAATGCAGTTAGAAGTACTTGTCCAGGAGTCATTAAACCTACTTGAATCACTCTACTTCCTCCATTAAAAGGACTTGCGACTTTGTTTATCTCATCGGCATTTGAAGTATGATCAAAATAATCATTTGATGCATTAGTTGCTATCTGTGCAAGACAAGCACCACCTAATACAAGCCAAAACATGTTCCATGACCACGTACTGTTTAAATTTTCTGATTTTAGATCACTCCATGCCACTGATGCACCAATTAGTATTGGTGCAATAGTAGCTGTTAGAAAGGGGGCTCTAACAGTACGTAGCCACAGACCAACTCTTTTTAACGCTAGTTTAAAAGCGAACTTCACAGCCGAAGTTCTATTAGCTGGATATGTTTTCCACTCAAATTGCTCTTCCTGATAAAAGTCAACATATTTTACAGTTGTTGGTTTGATTCGGTAATAACCAACAACATCATTTTTCTTTAAAAATTCATCCTCCATATATTCTTTAAAAGCTTCAGTAGTTGAGAGAACCATTTCATAAGCTTTTTCTTTTTCATCCTCATCTTTGATTTTGTAACATTCTCCATCTATTTGTAGACCTCTTATGCCTTCTTGTCCTTTTGGCCATATGACAACATGAACTCTAGGATTTAGACGGATTTGTTCAGCTTTTCTAGTTGGATTAAACGTGAAGAATACAAGATCTTCTCCATCACGAGCATAGAAAACTGAAGCACCAGATGAGTTTCCGCCAACACTTGTAGCAATAAACATTCTGTCAGCAGAATCTAAAACATCCTCAATTTTTTTATCTAAAACATCATTCATTAAATTGAACTCTAATATGCTTGTGAAATAATGCACAAAGTCCTTAGTGTTTATTTCTTTTGCATTTATTATTAAAAAGTATGTTTGATGTCTTCAAAACCGCTGAATTTAAAAGAGCTCTTACTTTTTATGTACAGGAAGTAAAAAATAATCGTAAGCACTTTTTAATTTCAATGTCGTCTGCGGTGATTTGGTGTTTCCTTGTTGTGTTACATCCATATCTCATAAAAAGAATTGTCGATGATGGTATTGTTGCTAATAATCGCCAAATAATTGTTGTCTTCATTTCTTTTCTAATAGTTATTGGTTACATAAGAGCAGCTTCAATAGGCATAAGAAGGTATTTCAGTATGTCTGTTTCATTTAATGTTGAAGCAGAGATTCGAAATAGCATCTTCGGTCATATGCAAAAACTTGCATTTAAATATCACGATAAAGTACCAACAGGTGAATTAATGGCTAGAGCATCAAGCGATGCATCACAAGTAAGGCTTGCTTTTGCAATTGCACCCTTAGCAACCGCTAATGTTTTTCTTCTTCTAATACTCAGCATTACCCTTGTGTCGATAAGTTTTACCCTGGGAGTTATAGTTCTATTATCGATTCCGTTAGTTCTTTGGCTAGCTGGTATTTTTGCATCAAAGGCAATGGAAATCTCGTTAAGGGTAAAAGAGGCTGAAGCAGAGATGACCACAGAAGTTGAGGAACAATTAGGTGGTATAAGAGTTGTAAAAGCTTTCGGAAATGAAAATGAAGCATCAGAAAAAGTAGAAAGCTCAATAGGAAAAATTTATGATACCTCTATAGATTTTTTACATTTAAGAACAAGATTTGTTCCTATGTTTGAACTGATACCAATGATTATCACTTTGGTTGTCCTTTTGCTTGGAGGTTACCTAGCATTAAATGATTTAATTACATTAGGTGACTTTATAGCTTTCACTCAGTACGTCATATTATTAATTTGGCCACTCAGAATAACAGCGTGGTTCTTATCAGAAATTCCTTCAAGTGTTTCAGCTGGAAATAGAATCTTACAGTTATTGGATGAACAACCTTCAATTTTTGATAATGAAAAGTTAGAGTCTTTTCCCGAAAATGGAAATGGAAGTATTGAATTTGAAAATGTAAATTTTAGTTATGGTAACGAAAATATTTTTAGAGATCTTAGTTTTAAGGTTAGTGGTCAAAAAACAATTGCTATTGTTGGTGCAACTGGATCAGGAAAATCAACATTAGCATATCTACTTCCAAGGTTATACGATATCGATTCAGGAAATATCAAAATCGATGGAGTAGATATTGCAAATATTAAATTAGAAGAGCTAAGGAGCAATGTCAGTTTAGCTTTCGAGGAAAGTTTCTTATTTTCAAATTCAGCCAAAGACAATATTGCTATCGGTTCAATCGAGGCCTCGCAAGAGAAAGTTGAAGAAGCTGCAATAATTGCAAAAGCACACGAATTTATATCACAATTACCAGAGACATATGAAACTAAAGTCGGTGAACGTGGCTATGGATTATCTGGTGGACAGCGTCAAAGAATTGCACTTGCACGAGCAATCGTAAGAAATCCAAAAATACTAATACTCGATGATGCACTTTCTGCGGTCGATGCCTCAACCGAAGAAGAGATTAGGAATGAACTAAAGAATGTTATGAACAAAATGACAACTTTAATAATTACTAATAGGGTTCCAACTATTGAGCTATGTGATGAGGTTTTATTTATAGAGGACGGAAGGATTAAAGCTCAAGGAAAACATGAGGAAATTCTTGAGGATGTATCTTCTTATAGGAATTTATTCTTAGAAGAACAGAAAGTGCAAAATTAAGTTGAAAGATAAAACTTTTTCAAGATCTATGAAATTGGTTCCAGAGGTAATCAACAAGTTTTTCATAAGCTCATTCATTGCTCTGATAGCAACAGGATTAAGAATGGTGGGACCAAATCTAATATCAAATGGAATTGATGATGGCGTTTTAAAATCTGACTACAACTATGTTCTTCAGCAATCTTTATTTTATTTTATTACCTTAGTTCTTCTCTATTTTGTCACCAGTCAGGCCTTGCTTTCAATAGGTATGGTCGGAGAGACATATGTTCGTAGAGTGAGAGAAAAATTATTTAGACATATGTCTTCACTTGATATTAACTATTTTGAAAAAAATAAAACTGGAGTATTAGTTGCTCGACTAACTTCAGATATGCAGAGTTTAAATGAATTTGCGAGAGAAGGTGCAAGTAGTGTGATAACAGCATTGTTGACAATATTTGGTGCTGTTGTTGCTGTCTTTTTGGTAGATGTACAACTATCCATACTTGCTTTTGTGATTATGCCAATATTGGCAATAGCAACTAAAATTTTCAGAAACTATGCTGACACAACTTATTGGGAGGTAAGAGAGTGGATAGGACAAGTGCTATCCTCTCTTCAAGAAGGCATTTCTGGTGTCAGAGTGATTCAAGCATATACCGATGAAGATACTCAAATAAAAAGATTTAAAAACGTCAATAAAGAACATTTCAAAGCAAACATGAGATCAGCAAGAAATATTGCAGTTTATTTTCCATTTTTGGAATTTACAAGAGTGTCATCGATAGCAACAGTCTTATGGTTTGGCTCTCAGAGAATATCTGAAGGAACTCTTTCCGTTGGAGAATTGGTTGCACTTCTATTTTATTTGAACTATTTTTTTGACCCTCTCATCCAATTGTCATTTAATTACGATACATTGAGATCAGCGGGCTCCTCAATGAAGAAAGTTTTCTCAATTCTTGATGAAAAGCCTAATTTGAGCAAAAAAGGTGAAGAGTTTCCTGATAATGATTTAGAGCAGACAGTTGAATTTGATAATGTATCTTTTTCATATGGAAGAGAAAATGTCTTGCATGGAGTTTCATTTTCAATAAATAAAGGAGACAAGATTGCTATTGTCGGAGAAACAGGAGCGGGTAAAAGCACTATTGCAAAATTAATTCTAAGATTTTATCTTCCTACAAATGGCAGTATGAAATATTTTGGTGTCGATTCTAACGATGTTGATGAAGATTGGGTTAGAGAAAATGTTGCATTTGTTCCACAAGAAAGCTTCTTGTTTAGAGGAACAATCCGGGAAAATCTCATGTATTCAAAACCTGATTTTGAATCTTTGGAAGAGGAATTATCTTCTATAGGTGTTCTTGATTGGTTTGATAGATATGAAAACAAGCTTGATCAAGAGGTTGGAGAAAGAGGTGGAAATATTTCAGCAGGAGAAAGACAATTTGTAGCTCTTTTAAGAGCTGTATTAGCAAAACGAAAAATTATTGTTTTTGACGAGGCAACAGCCAACTTAGACATTGAATCTGAGTCGTCAATTTTAGATGCAACTGAAAAGCTTTTGGCTTTTCAAACGTCCATAGTTATTGCTCATAGGCTCGAAACAGTTTTAAATGCTGAAAAAATAATGGTGATGGAAAATGGAAATTTAATTGGTTTTGACAGCCATAACAATTTGTTAAAAAATAATCAGACCTACAAAGACCTTTTTTCTGCTTGGAACTTAGTTAACGATCTTTAATTCTTTTGTTAGCCAAATCACAATACTCTTTATTTATTTCGTAACCGACATACTTTCTATTTGAATTTAAAGCAGCCAAAGCTGTTGTTCCACTTCCCATAAATGGATCCAGTATTAATTCATCCTTATAAGAATATAAATTTATAAATCTATCAACTAGTTCTTCAGGAAAAGGTGCTGGATGGCCAATTTTTTTTGCCTTTGCTGGAAGAATGTTCCATATTGAAAGTGTTGAATCCATAAATTCTTCTTTGTCAATTGTAGATACACCTTCCTTATTTCTATTAAATGATTCTTTTGAAAATACCAAACAGTATTCATGAAGATCTCGAATCACTGGATTTGAAGCAGATAACCAACTGCCCCACGCAAAGTTTGCATTAGCACCTTTAGATTTTTGCCATATTATTTCACCCCTCATAATGAATCCTAATTTAGTCAACATGTCCGTAAATTTATTTGAGAAAGGTATATATGGCTTCCTTCCTAAATTTGCTACATTAACAACTAGACGACCTCCTGATTCTGTAACTCTGTAAACTTCTTGAAAACATGATTCCATTAACTTCCAATATTTTTTGTCATCAAGATCAAGATCACTTAATTTGCCAATATTGTATGGAGGAGAAGTAACCGTTAAAGAGACACAATTATCAATTAACTCACTCATATGTTCGGCGCTTTTATTAAATATTTTATTATTTAACTTTGATACATTGTTATCTGATTGTGTTTCAAAGTTAGTCTCAGTTTGAAATTTTGAAACAAAACCTTTTCTTGAACCTGATCCATCTTTATAAACTGATTCTTTTGACATGATCTATTACCTTATTTCCTTTAAACCAAAATCTATTTCTTCTTTACTTTCTAACTCCAAGATTTCATCAGTTAAATTTTCATAATTTTTATGTTGCAAATAAGCCAAGTTACTTATTTTTAAAATTTCATCAGTAGGTGCACTTTCTGAAACCCATAAAATTCTTTTTAGGGTACTTTCTTTAATCGCACTTAGAAAAACATTTCTAAGATCCGAATTGATATCTTCAAAAAATACCCCACAAAAAGCACCGTGTGAAGCTGTTGAGATGTGAGTGTCATCTAAAATATCACCAATTGCTTTTTTTCCAGGAATAGATTTATTAAATGTATCTTCTAATTGATCAGATAGAAACACCCTCAAATCACCATTTTGCAACGATAGTTTTTCAACAATTTCTTTTTCAGAACTATTTGATGGATTTACACATATAACAGGCATCAATTAAAGTTTAATTAATAATAAGAGAAATCTATATTCATTGCTCTTATTATTGAAACGAGACTTAACTAGAATTAAATTATGACTGACGTAGATATAGATATTGGTAAATACTCTTTGGGGTGGTCTGACCCTGAAAAGAATGTTTTTAAACCTGAAAAAGGATTGAACGAAGACATTATTAGAAAAATGTCTGAAATTAAAGAAGAGCCAGAATGGATGCTCGATTTTAGATTAAAAGCATATAAAAGATTTCTTGATAAACCTATGCCTGAATGGGTAGCTAAAGATAAACTAAATAAATTAGATTTCGATGATATCTATTACTACATCAAACCAACTGAAAATCAGGCAGATTCATGGGATGAAGTACCTGAAGAGATCAAACAAACATATGAAAAATTAGGTATTCCTGAAGCAGAAAGAAGCTACCTTGCAGGAGTTACAGCACAATACGAAAGTGAAGTTGTTTATCACAAAAATCGTGAAGATCTTGAAAAATTAGGTGTTTTGTTTTGTGACATGGACACTGCTGTCAGAGAATATCCGGAACTTGTTAAAGAATATTTTGGAACAGTTATTCCCCCTGGAGACAATAAATTTGCAGCATTAAATTCTGCAGTATGGTCTGGTGGATCTTTTATTTATGTACCAAAAGGTGTTCATGTTGAAGATCCTCTGCAGGCATATTTCAGAATCAACGCTGAGAATATGGGTCAATTTGAAAGAACCTTAATTCTTGTGGATGAGGGAGCATCAGTTCATTATATAGAGGGATGTTCAGCACCTGTTTACACAACTGATTCACTGCACTCAGCAGTAGTCGAAATTGTAGTAAAGGCATCTGGTACTTGCAGATATACAACAATCCAAAACTGGTCAAATGATGTTTATAACTTAGTGACAAAAAGAGCACAAGCATATGGCAATGCAACGATGGAATGGATCGATGCAAACCTTGGTTCAGGATTAACAGTAAAATATCCATCTGTTTACTTGATGGAGCCAGGAGCTCATGGTGAGGTTTTGTCAGTCGCATTTGCAAATAGTGGTCAACATCAGGACACAGGTGCAAAGATGATACATCTTGCTCCTAATACTACTTCCTTGATTACTTCAAAATCTATTTCAAAAGGTGGTGGAAGAGGAGCCTATAGAGGTTTAGTTAGAGTAGAGGATGGTTCTGAAACAGCAAAAAGTTTTGTAAGATGTGATGCATTGATTTTAGATGATGAATCTAGATCAGATACGTATCCTTATATGGAGATTGAAGAATCTTCAGCAGAAATTGGCCATGAAGCAACAGTTTCAAAAGTTGGAGAAGACCAGCTTTTTTACTTGATGAGTCGGGGGCTTTCCGAAGAAGAGGCAACTTCAATGATCGTTGCTGGCTTTGTCGAAGAATTTACTAAAACACTTCCAATGGAATATGCAATGGAATTTAACAAATTAATCGAACTCAATATGATTGAGGCCGGTGCCGTAGGTTAATTGCATAGGAAGTAATTTGAACACAAAATTAGTTGAAAAAAATCTTGGAAAAATAACATCTAAAGATTTTCCTGATATATCTGTAAAAAATGAAGACTGGAAATACACAGGAAAAAATGTGTATTCAGTCAAAGAATTTGAAATTGGTAAACCTGTAAATATTGAAAAAGATGAAACATTTAACATTGATTCAAATTGTCACGAATTTGTTGTTAACGTTGAAGAAGAAAAAATAGAAGTCACAGACATTGCGAATATAAAGAAACCAATCATCGACGAGTCAATTAAAAGACCATTAGATAAATTTTTGGTTGAACAATTCGAGAAATTAACTGGTGGATTTCAACTTAATGTTCAAGATGACTTTAGTCAGTACTATTCAGTTAATTTTCAAAATGAGGAAACAGCAGTCCCATATCTTGGTGTAAATGTAGCAAAAAATAAATCAGGTAAGCTCCTATTAAATTTTGGTGATTTGGTAAATGGCAATATATTTCCTGCAATAGAATTATTTCTAGAACAGAATGCAACTCTAGAATTGATTATCAATGTAACATCAAAAAATGAAATAAGTATTGTCAATAATCTTTATGCCAAACTACTAAATGATGCAAATCTATCTGTTCATATGGTCAGTACTGGTGGTTTGTTTTCTAGATCAAGATTAGATATTGATTTATATGGCAATGGTTCTGGATTTGAAATTGATGGTGTATATTTTGGAGAGAATGCTCAGATACATGACACAAGAGTATTTGTTAATCACCTAGGCAAAAGCACAACATCAAATATGATTACCAAAGGTGTATTAGGTGATGAAAGTTCTTCTATATTTACAGGAACTATACATATTGCTGAGGGAGCTGTTAAAACAGAATCTCAGCAAGAAAATAGAAACATAATTCTAACTGAAAAAGCATCAGCGCAATCTGTTCCGAACTTGGAGATTCTTTGTGATGACGTTATTTGTGGACATGGTTCATCAGTTGGGCCAATTGATGAAACTCTATATCACTACGTGATGTCTAGAGGAGTAAACAAAGAAGATGCTGAAAAATTATTAATTAAAGGCTTCTTTAATGAAGTGATCAATGAGGATGCTTGGGAAATTATTCATGATGAAGTTGCAGATACTTTAGCTAAAAAGTACGAAAATATCTTAGGAAGAAAATCAGATGAAAGTTAAGACCATAAACACATCAGAGGTAAATGAAAATTCTGTAAAAGTTGTAAATATTGATGATAAAGACATAGCAATTTTTAATGTTGAAGGTGAATACTTTGCAATAGACGATATGTGTTCTCATGCAGAAGCATCACTTGCTGAAGGAGAAGTATTTGATTGTAAAATTGAATGTCCATTGCATGGTGCAGAATTTGATTTAAAAACAGGAGAGGCTGTAACTTTACCTGCAACTAAACCAGTTGCTACTTATGAAATTACTGTCGAAGATGAAGTTATTTATTTAGAAATGGAAGAAAATGCTTAAAATAGAAAACCTAAAAGCCTCAATTGGTGATGTTGAAATTCTAAAGGGGATTGATTTAGAGATAAGCAGTGGAGAACTCCATGCAGTCATGGGGCCAAATGGCTCAGGAAAGTCAACTCTTTGTCATGTGCTTATGGGTAATACCGATTATGAAAAAGAAGGTGAGGTGACACTTAATGGAGATGACGTATTATCAATTCCACAGTTTGAAAGAGCAGAAAAAGGAATTTTTCAATCATTTCAATATCCCGTAGGTTTACCAGGTGTTACGTTAAAAGAATTTACAGAATCGTTCCTAGAAAATGTAGATGAAGATGAGTTAATTGAAACATCTAAAAGATTTAACTTAGAAGAATTCCTAGATCGGGATGTAAACGTTGATCTATCTGGTGGGGAGAAAAAAAGATCAGAATTATTTCAATTATCATTGATGAAGCCATCTTTAGCCCTTCTTGATGAAATAGACTCAGGTTTAGATATTGATGCAATTAAATCTGTTGCATCTTTGATTAACGAAAATAGAGATGAAAAAACATCTTATATATTAGTTACTCACTACAGCAGAATACTGAAATATCTTGATGTTGATAAAGTCCACATTGTTGTTAACGGTAAAATCGTTAAATCAGGTTCAAATGAATTGATTGAAGAAGTCGATTCTGGTGGATACACTCAATATCAGGAAGAAAATTGAATAAAAAAGAAACAAGAATAGAAAAAGACTCAATGGGTGAATTTGAAGTACCTATTGATGCTATGTATGGTGCTTCAACTGCCAGAGCAATTGAAAATTTTCCAATTTCAGAACTTAAGTTCTCTCGATCATTTATAAGAGCACTAGGTGAAATTAAAAAAGCTTGTGCTGTAGTAAATCAAAATAATAAATTATTAGATAAAAAAATATCAACTGCAATTATTGATGGTGCTGAAGAAGTAATTTCAGGTAATCATGACAAAGATTTTGCAGTTGATATTTTCCAAACAGGATCAGGCACTTCTACAAATATGAATGCAAATGAAATCATTGCAAAAATAGCATCTGATAAAACTGGTGAATCAATACATCCAAACGACCATGTAAATATGAGTCAATCATCAAATGATGTTATTCCAACAGCTACAAATGTTGCTGCTGTAATAGATGTTACTGAAGGGCTCATCCCTGAATTAGATAATCTTATTTCATTACTTAATGAAAAGGCAAAACAGTGGGAGAAAGTCTATAAAAATGGAAGAACTCATCTAATGGATGCTACACCTGTTAGTTTAGGCCAAGAATTTTCTGGATATGCTGATTTAGTAAATGAAAGAATAGGGGACATTAAAGCCTCTTTAGATAATGTTCAGAAATTAGCAATTGGGGGGACCGCTGTCGGTACTGGAATAAATGCTCCTAATAATTTTGGCGCTGATGTTGCAAGCGAACTTCAGTCATCAATTGGTATACCTTTTAAAGAAGTTGAAAATCATTTCACAAGACAAGGATCAAGAGAAGAAGTGGTTCATTTATCAAGTGCTTTGAAGGCACTTGCAGTATCGCTCTTTAAAATTGCAAATGATATTAGATGGATGGGTAGTGGACCAGTGTCTGGATTAGGAGATTTGAAGATCCCTGCTTTGCAACCAGGATCATCAATAATGCCAGGAAAAGTAAATCCTGTAATACCTGAAATGATGATGCAGGTATCAGCTCAAGTTATTGGAAACGATACAACTATTACGTTTTCATCAGCGAATGGAAATTTTGAGCTCAACACAATGCTTCCTGTAATGGCTCACAATCTACTTGAAAGCATTGCTTTACTCACTACTGGAGTGAGTGTGTTTGGGGAAAAACTAATTAAAGACTTAGAAGCAAATACTCAAAAGCTAAATGAAGATACTCAAAAAAACTCAATCCTAGTTACAGCACTTGTGCCAAAGCTTGGGTATGACGTTGCTGCTGAAGTAGCTAAAGAAGCTATGGAAAATGGATTAACAATAAAAGATGTATTGCTTGGTAAGGAATTAATGTCAGAGGGTGATATTGATGATCTTTTGGATATAGAGAAGCTTATCTAGTGGTTAATAAAATCGCTATTGCCTCTGATCATGCAGGTTTTGAATTAAAACAATTATTAATAGAATCTTTATCTTCTGATCTTGAAATTGAGGACTTAGGAACTGATAGTTTTGAACCTTGTGATTTTCCAGATTATGCAACGAAAGTAACTGATTTTGTTTTGGATAATGAGGATACAAAGGGAGTTTTAATCTGTGGGACAGGTGTTGGGATGTCTATTGCAGCAAATAAAGTAAAAGGTATAAGAGCTTCTAATGTCACTAATGTAAAAACCGCTATTCAATCTGTTGAACATAATGATGTAAATGTTCTATGTCTCGGCTCGGAAAATCTAGATATTGAGGCCGCAAAAGAAATAACTGAGTCATTTTTAAATTCCTCTTTTTTAAGTGAGGAAAGATACATAAATAGAATTAATAAACTTAGCTAATTAAGGTATAAATTTGTTTTTACCTTCAAAAACCTTCGTCCCATTTATATAGCTATAGTATTTTCTACATTCACAGGCTAAATATTCTATATCTATTGGATTAAAACCACGTTTTGCTTCAGGCCAGTATGTTTTTTGTAGTTCAATCATTTTTTCACCAACTTCTTGGTGGGAACTTAAACCAAGATGATTTTGTAATCTATCCAGATAAGCATCAGCACCTATTCCTGTAGGAACCTCACTTTCAATTGGAATAATATCGGGTCTAAACCAAGCAATATCAATAACTGCCATGAAAATTGGAAAATCATTTTGCATTTGAAATTTTTTATTTATGTTGTTGGTTGCGGTAATCACACTCTTGTTTGATGCTTCAAGAATATTTAATAAAGAATCTTGCACCTCATAAAATAATTTAGTTGCAGCATCAATTCTTGAGTATTGTTTACCTCTCCATGTAACTGGTTCAACTGGATATGCAGTTTCATTACACCATGGGTCAATACTTTCTAATTTATTTTTTAAGTTTTCAGGATTATTTAAATCATCGGGCGTTAAAGTATCTAAAACTTCTTGCCTATTGCACCACCTTGCAAAAAATACAGCGTTAATTAGTTTTGATGGCTCTTCATTTAAATTACTCGCAAATTTAATAATAGATTTACTAACTCGATCATCTTCTCTAAAGACATTCAGGAACCTTCCATTTTGGAAAATTTCATCTGCACTCCATGGAAAATCTTCACCATTCTCTCTTGAAATTCTTATATTTTCTCGTTCTTTACAGAAATCAAAAAAGCTTTTTACTGGATCTTCTATTTCAAGACCATCTAAAGCTGAGGCATACTTATTTTCTATCATCTTTATATTGATAACTGCCAAATAGCTTTTACCCAGTCATCTTGAATTTCATTTCTAGCAAATACAACAATTCCTAATGCTCCATCTTCATATGTTTCTCTCATAGAAGTACCAGTTGTATAAACGTCATCACAAATTAGTAATGGATCTTTATCATTATTTGAACAGTAAGGTTTTAACGCTTTTTCAAACGGTATGCCACCACGTGGAATACCTTTGACATCTCTAAAAGTCATTTTCTCACTTACTATTTTTGCCAATGCCTCGTAGTCATTTTCATCTAGTGCATCACATTCCACTTTCCATGTGAGTGGTAAGCCAGCATGGGAGATGAAATCTTCTCTAATAAATAAATTCATATTAACTTTCTTAATTTTAGTGGATTGAAACAAACAGTACCCAAACTAATATGATCGGCACCAATATTTTTATAGTATTCTATGTCTTTTAGAGAATCAATACCTCCACCTGCAATAACTTCAATATCAGGATAAGAATCTTTAATGTGTTTAACAAACTTTGAAGTATATGGAATCAACTCTTTACCACTTAGTCCTCCTTTATCTATTGGCAATGTATTGCATGCATGAATCTGTTTAAATCTAAATTTGTTGATGTACTCATCTAATTCCTGAAAAGTAGTAATTGGTGAAATTTTTCCTATGTACCAGTTTCTTGTATCTGGCTCAAAATCTTCAATTCCGTCAATGTAATGTGCCTCTATATTTGGACATGACATATTGACTTCAATATTGAAATCATTTGGTATTTTTTCCGCAAATAATCTCCAGTCATTTTTTTCTATTCCTGCAATTGAAAAGACTTCATCAGTCTTATGTTTAGGAAGCCCAATTGTTAAGCCAGGATTTCTTAAACCAATTTTGTTAACCCATCCACGTTTTGTATATCGTAAAGTTTTAACTATTTGAACAATTCGACCTGTTCTTTTTTCAACGGTCCAACTACCAGATACTGAAATAGTGTTTTTAGTCTTTAAGTAGTTTCCAAAGGGTGCTGCAATAAATTTATTCATACTTCTAATTCATTTATTACCATTGAAGGATTATTTTTAATTGATCGTCCCATAACAATATATTTTGCTCCAAGCTCGATAGCCTTTTTAGGAGTAGTTATGTTTTTTTGATCTCCATGTAAATCATTTTCTAATCTAATGCCTGGTGTAACAATTAGATCAAATAAATTTGTTGTATTAGCAATTTCAGATGCTGGGCAAATAACGCCTTCTAAATTTGAGTCTTTAGCTATTTGAAACTCATCTTTAACAATCTTGCTTGTATTTGAATCAACTGATTTACTTGTTAAAGCACTACTGACTCCAAGAAGATTTAAATCTTTACTTTTTTTATCCACAGCTTCTGATAATGCTTCTTTCCCAGATGATATATGTAAAGTTAAATAGTCTGCCCCAATATTTGAAACTGAAGCGGCAGCTTCACCTACAGTGTTTGGGATGTCATGTAGTTTTAAATCTAAGAAAACAACCCACCCATCATTCTTAAGTTGTTCAACACATGATGGGCCTTCGGAAGTAAAAAGTTCTAATCCAACTTTTACCCCATAAATATGATCCTTTAAGACATCTAATTGTTCTTGAAATTCTTTTAGGGACTTACCATCGAGTGCAAAGAAAATTGGTTTAACTGACATCTTGTATAACCTCCAGATCATCTAACACTAAGTTCTGATTTAAAAATGCTTCAATAAATGCATCAGCTTCTCTTACAGATGAAACAACCGCCACTCCAGTTTCATGTGATAAACGTCTAATTTTCCAACCATCTGACAATTCATTTGCATATGTTGGTGTATTGATTACTAAAGAAACTAATTTATCTTCAATTATTGTTAACGAAGTTTGTCCTAAGTCATCAGCTTTACCTACTGTTACTGAATCAATACCATTAGTTTTAAGAAATTTTCCTGTTCCTTCAGTTGAGTAAAGTGTAAAGCCAAGTTCAAGATATTTATTTACTGTTTGAATAAAATTTGGCTTTTCGCTGTCACTTAAAGTTACAAATATTCCTTTCTCTTTATTATTAATTTCTACACCTGCAGCTGCATATGCTTTATTTAATGCAGTACCAAACTCTTTTCCAACTCCTAATACTTCACCAGTTGCTTTCATTTCCGGTCCTAACATAGTGTCTTCAGCTGGAAATCTAGACCATGGAAATATAGCCTTTTTAATTGCAACTTTATTTGATGAGCTACTCAAGTATTTAGTCTTATTTCTAACTTCGTCAATTGAATAACCAAGCATTAATAATGTTCCAGCTTTAATAATTTGATTGCCGGTTACTTTTGCAACGAATGGCATTGTTCTTGATGCTCTAGGGTTCGCTTCTAATATGAATAATTCTTCATCTTTAATGGCAAATTGTATATTTAGAAGTCCCTTTACATTTAGACCTAAAGCAAGCTTTTTACTTTTTTCCTCTATTTCTTTCAACATTTCCTCACCAACACTATAAGGAGGAATCACAGCTGTAGAATCACCACTATGTACTCCAGCAGGCTCAAGATGTTCTAAAATTCCAGCTATATAAACCTCTTTTCCATCAGAAATTAAGTCAACATCAATCTCAATAGTGTCCGTTAAAAATTGATCAACTAAAAGAGGACCAGATTTAAATGGATTACCATCTTCATCTGCACTCGCTAATATATCCAAATAATTTTCAAGTTCTTCATCAGTTTGAACAACCCTCATGGCTCTTCCACCTAATACATAACTAGGCCGTAACAAGACTGGAAAACCTATTTCTCTTACAGCTTCAACTAGCTCGTTTTCATTTTTTGCAATTTTAGATTCTGGTTGTCGAATATTCTGATCCAAACATAGTTTTTGAAATAGGTCTCTATCTTCTGTTTTGTCAATTACATCTAATGATGACCCAGCAATATTAAAACCTTCTTTGGATATATTTTTTGCAAGTTTTAATGGAGTTTGACCTCCAAGTTGAATTATTACCGAATCAGGCTGCTCTCTATTTAGTACAGATTTTACTTCTCTCCATGTAAGAGGCTCGAAATATAGTTTATCTGCAGTATCGTAATCTGTAGAAACCGTTTCCGGATTTGAGTTTATCATTATTGCTTCAAATCCATTTTCTTTTAATGAACTGATTCCATGAACACAACAATAATCAAACTCAATTCCTTGGCCAATTCTATTTGGACCCGATCCAATAACTACAACCTTCTTTTTGTTGGTAGTTGTATCGTCGTTACTCACACCATTTGTTGAATACAAGTAAGGTGTTTTGGACTCGAACTCCGCAGAACATGTATCAACTAACTTATAAACTCTATTACTTTCCAATTCATTTTTAGACTCTTTATTATCAAGATCTTCTTCCGTCCATCCAAGCATTTTGAGAACAGAGGATGGAGTATTTTCAGGGTTAACATTAAAACTTTTTTCAATTTCTTGTAAAAACCATATATCTACAGAAGATATTTTTGCAATGTCTTCAAGTGGCCAGTTTCTTCTAATTGCCTCAAGGATTGCAAATATTCTTCTAGGTCTAGGTGTCCTGATTTCATCTTGTAGAATTTCTTTTGGCATTCCTATAAACCTATTGTCTATATTTCTTATTCCTGATTTACCAATTTCAAGTGACCTAATAGCTTTAGTTAAGCTTTCTGTAAAAGTAGAAGCTATTGACATAACTTCACCCACACTCTGCATTGATGTGCCTAATATGTCATCTGTTGATGGAAATTTTGGAAAATCAAATCTAGGAATTTTAACCACAACATAATCTTGGACGGGTTCAAAACTAGCAGGTGTTGTTCCAGTTATGTCATTTTCAAGTTCAGTTAAGTTGTAACCTACCGCTAACAGAGCAGCAAACTTGGCAATAGGAAATCCAGTTGCTTTTGAAGCTAGAGCAGAGGACCTTGAGACCCTCGGATTCATCTCAATAATTCTTCTATCACCATTTTCAGGGTTTATAGCAAATTGTACATTGCTACCACCAGTTGCTATTCCAATAGTATCCAAACAAAGTAGTGCCTCATCCCTCATAGTTTGATATTCTTTATCAGATAATGTTTGAATAGGAGCAACTGTTATTGAGTCTCCAGTATGAACGCCCATGGGATCAAAATTTTCTATTCCACAAACAATTACACCATTGCCATCACTATCTCTCATTACTTCGAGTTCGAATTCTTTCCATCCATAAATTGATTCTTCAATTAAGACTTCTTGAGTAGGAGATGCATTAAACGCATCAGATAATTTTGATTTAAAGTCTTCTTCATTATTCACTACACTTGTTCCACCGCCACCGAGAATAAATGATGGTCTTAGCATTAATGGAAAACCAATTTCTTTACTAGCGTTTATTCCTTCATCAAAAGACTTAGCATAAGTTGCTTTAAGTGTTTTAATACCAACTCCATCCATAGCTTCTTTAAATTTCCATCTGTTTTCTGCAATCTCAATAGCATTGGCCGAGGCTCCAAGAAGTTCCACTTTATTTTCCTTTAAAACACCACTTTTTTCTAATTCAATCGATAAGTTAAGTGCAGTTTGTCCTCCTAATGTTGGTAAAACAGCATCAGGCTTTTCTATTTCGATTATTTTTTTTAGGTAGTCGTGAGTTAAAGGCTCGATGTATGTGGCATGTGCCATTTCTGGATCTGTCATAATAGTTGCTGGATTTGAATTAACTAAAATTACACGAAATCCTTCTTTTTTAAGTGCCTTAGCTGCTTGAGATCCTGAATAATCAAACTCGCAAGCTTGACCTATAACAATTGGTCCCGAACCAATTATCAAAATACTCTTAATTTTTTTATTTTTTGGCATAGTTTTTCTCAATCATTTCAAAAAAAGGATTAAAAATTTGCAATCCATCAGTTGTACCAGGTCCTGATTCTGGATGAAATTGAACTGAGTATGCCATAGATTCCCACAGGCTAATTCCTTCATTTGTTCCATCATTTAAATTCCTTGCAAAAACATTAATGTTTCCAAAATTTTCATGCTCAAACCCATCTCCAAACTCCTCAATAGAGAAACCATGGTTCTGTGCGGTTATTAGTGCTTTTTTTATTCCCTCTATTTCAACTGGATGATTTGAGCCATGATGACCAAACTGCATTTTTTTAACTTTAAGACCACAAGCCAAACCAAGTATTTGATGACCAAGACAAATTCCAAATATTGGAAGTTTTCCTATAAGGTTTTGAACAGTATTTATTACTGTAACCAATGATCTTGGGTCGCCTGGTCCGTTCGAAATTAAAAGACCTTTTAAATTCATTTTTAAAATCTCATTTGATGTTGAAGAGGGTGAGATCATTACAACTTTGTAATCATGGTCTTCAAGCACTTTTATAATGCTTCTTTTAGCTCCAAGATCTATAATTCCAATCTTTCCTTCAGTTGGAGTGTTTTCATTATTCTGGTTACCTGCAGTCATTGCTGAACTATCACCAAGAATATTTTTTGCTTTTGATAAAATTTCTTTTAAATCTTTTGTATCAACATCTATACCAAGTGCAAACATACTCGAACCATTGTCTCTTAGATATTTTGTTATATTTCTTACATCAAATCCACCACTGTATGGAATCTCATATTCTTTCAACCATGACGTTATTGATTTCTCAGATCGCCATGAAGATGGAGAGTTTGTAAAAGAATTTCCAATGGCTGCTTCAATTTTTGGTTTATTGGATTCAAAATCATTTTTTGACATACCGTAATTTCCTATATGAGAGGAAGTAAAAGTTACAATCTGATTTATATATGATGGATCACTTAATATTTCGACAAACCCAGTCATCGCTGTATTGAAAATAAGTTCTCCAGTTGTTGGCTTAAATGACTCAGTTGTCCAACCTAGAAATTCATCACCATTTTGATTCAACAGTATTGCTTTTTTATACACCTGAAAGAACCCTTTCAATTTCTATATTTTCATTTTCAAATAATGAATTTTTGAATTTTGATTTTGTAATAAAAACTGACTTTGATTTCTTCCATGTATTTACTGTCTTGGGAATTTCGTAACCAAGTTCAGTGAGTATTTTTGTAGGATTTATAACTAAAAATTTCAACATTTGATCTATATCAAAAATATTTGAACTATAAATCAAGGGAAAAGCTGATTCAAGACCAACAACGCCACGATTAGCATCTTTAAAAGGCACATTTTTAGTTTCTGCTTTATGAGGTGCGTGATCTGTAGCAATGACATCTATAATTTCAGACTGTAACCCATCAACCAATCCTTCTCTGTCTTTTTCAGTTCTGAGGGGTGGATACATCTTAAATAGTCCATTATTTGTGTCTAAATTTTCATTATTTAGAAGTATGTGATGTGGTGTCACTTCTGCAGTGACAGGAAGACCTTCTTGTTTTGCTTTTTTTATCAGCTCAACACTTTCAAAAGTTGAAAGGTGTTGAGCATGGTATCTTGTCCCATATTTTTGAGATAAACTTAAGTCTCTTTCAAGAACTTCCAACTCCTCATCATTATTTATTGGAATCAAGTCACTATTACTATTTGGAGGAGCAATGTCACCAGGCTTTGAGTGACAACTTTTTTCACAATGTTGAAAAACTGCACCACCAAGTTTGCTGATTTGTTTAAATGCCTCATCAGCTAGATGATCATCAATCAAAGATTTTCCATCATCGGAAAAAATTGTGATACCGTTTTCAACGAATTCTTTATAATTTACAAGCTCCTTTCCTTTTAAATTTTTTGTTAATGAGCCAACACGATGTACCTTTGTTTTTAATTTTTTATCTATTTCCTGAGCAATTCTTAGGTTTTTAATCGAGTCAATAGGTATTTCAGAATTTGGCATTGCGAGTATTGTTGAAAAGCCACCATTAATTGCTGAATCATCGATATCGATGAAAGGAAATTTATCATTGTCCGGATATCTTGTGTGAGTATGGAGATCGATAAATCCAGGAATTTCAATCATATTTCATCCCTTGCATATTTGAATGCTGCAATTCGTGAAGGTATAGCGTGTGAAAGCTGGTCCTTATATTTTATTTTCTTATCATCAATAGCATCTTTAGAAATCTCAATACCAATATTGATTGGCATTGGATGAAGAACAGCCAAATCACTTTGTGATTTTCCTAAAATTTTTTGTGTAAGTTGATAATTATTTATATATTCATCAAAGTTTATTTCTTCATTATCTTTTAATCTTTCTTTCTGTACTCTTAGAAGTTCAATTGCGTTAGAACTCTCAAATACCTCATCCCACGATTCATAAATTTCAAGGTCATTTTTATTTTCAGGTAATAGATTTTTATCCGTAAAGACACCAACTTTGAATCCTAATAAATTTAGCAGTTGTCTTCCCGATTCAAATACTCTTGAATGTTTTACGTCTCCAATATAAGTTATTGGGGTAAGTTTTTCATTGATTTTATTCAAACTAAACAGTGTAGATATATCAATCAATGCTTGAGTTGGATGAGATTTATTTCCAAAACCAGCACTTATAACACCAATGTCTTTAAATTCTCGATAATCATCAATATTATTTTCTTTTGTCCTTAACACTAGAATCTCAATACCCATAGAAATGTATGTCTCTATTTCATGTTTAAGAATTTCTCCTTTTTGTTTTGCCGATATAACATCTGAAGATTCGAAAGTTTTAATTCCAAGTTTTTCTGCTGCTATTGCAAAAGAGAGCCTAGTTCTTGTTGAAGGTTCGTCAAACTTCAAGAGGGCTAAAGAGTCTATATTTTCTGATTTAAATTCAAGACTTCTGGTTTTTTCAATTAGATTTTCTAAATGGTTTTTATTTACATCTTGAAAATCTAAAAGATGTCTCATTTCTATGTAACCTCGACCTTGTCTTCATTATCTATTTCTTTCAAAAAAACAGAGACATACTCGTCTTGATTTGTTGGTATATTTTTACCAACAAATTTAGGCGTGATAGGCAGTTCTCTGTGTCCTCGGTCAATAAGACATAAAAGTGAAATAGATTTTGGTCGCCCAGAGTACATTACTGCTTCAATAGATGCCCTTAATGTTCTACCTGTATAAATAACGTCGTCAATTAATATCACCTCTCTATTTTCTGGTGAAATATCAAGAATATTTTTCTCTAAGTTTTTATCTAAATCATCTCTAAATGGTAAGTAGTCCACTTTTCCTAAGTCATGTTTAAAGTTTTCTCCTAATAAATTATTAGATATTCTTTGAGCTAAAAGGTCGCCTCTTTTCGGAATACCTAATAGATAAGGATTTGAAATATTCGATTCAATGATTTCTTTACTGAGGCGATATAGAATTTTGTCTATAGTCATTTTATCCTTTCAATACTCACAGGCATTGTTTAAAGTTCCTTTAATAATAGCAAATTACAACAGTAATTTCTGTTAGCTATCTATTTTCTCTAAAGAATGGGATTCCGATATTTTTGGGAGCTCCAGTTTTTCCACCTTTGTAAATTGTGAGAATAACTAAAACAAGAATTGTTATTATATAAGGGGTAATTTTTACAATGTAAGGATTCAATTCAAAACCATATGTTTGCAATCTTGGGACTAAAGCTTCAAGAAATCCAAACAAAAGTGCTCCTAGGGCTGTTCTGTAAGGCTTCCATCCTCCAAAAATTACTAATGCCAAAGCTATCCAGCCTCTACCGGCAGTCATGTTATCAGTCCAATAAGGTACGTAGCTTAATGTTAAATATACTCCTGATAGTCCAGCGAAAGCACCACCAATACAAGTAGCAATAAATTGTGTTTTTGAAACATTAAGCCCCATTGAGTCAGCTGCTTTTGCGTCTTCTCCAACAGCTTGAAATCTTGTACCAAACATTGTGTTCTTAAGTATGTAAGAAATTGTAATTGTAAATATAATTGCGAGATAAAAAATTATATTTTGACTTAAAAAAACTTCTAAAACGTTAGAGGGATTTTCAATAGTAAAAAGACTATCTATCTTTGTTTCAAGTTTCCTACCCACATAATTTTTTCCAAGTAAAGAGGAAACCGCTAAACCAAGTATTGTTAATATCAAACCTGAGACTGTTTGATCTTGTTTTAAAATTACTGTCACAATTGCATGCAAAGAAGCAAAGATTGATGATGAAAGAATTCCAACGACTATTGCAAGAAAAATATTATTTGTATTTACTGCAGTCATAAATCCTGTAACTGCTCCAATCGATATCATTCCTTCAACTCCAAGATTAAGAATTCCTGATTTTTCAGTAATTAATTCTCCAAGTGAAGCAATAAACAAGAGTGTTGCGGCTTGTAATGTTGCATTTAGTAATCCAAGAAATTGTACATCAACCATCATCAGCTCTCTTTAATTTATAATTGAAAAAAAACTGAATAACTAATGCACCAAATAGAGTAGAGGCTTGAATTATATCAGCAATATATGTGCTAACACCAATTGTTTGAATTACAGAACCTCCAATAGATAAAGCTCCAAACAGAGATCCAACAAGAAAAATACCAATTGGACGCATCCCAGTTATTGCGGCCACAATTATGGCAGTGTATCCAAATCCCTGTGATATACCTGTAGAAACACGATGGGTCTGGCTTAATAATTCTACTCCTCCAGCTAATCCTGCAAACCCTCCACCTATTAACATTGCAAAAAAAGCTTTTTGTTTAGCGTTGATTCCTGCATAAATTGCGGTCATTTCCGATCCACCAGCAATTCTCATTTCGTAGCCAAAAACAGAACTATTTTTAAGGTAATGTGCGAAAACAGTAAATAATATACAAATTAAAAATCCATAACTTAATTTCCCAAAAATGGTTGGTAAATATACTTCTTTTCCTACATAAGCTGCAGCAGGAAAATTTAATGATCCAGGGTCTTTCCAGGGTCCGTTTACGAGATATATAGTTAAACCTATAACAATATAGTTTGTCAGTAAAGTTGTAATTATTTCATTAACCCCAAATAGTACCTTTGTAATAGCAGGAATTAATATACAAAATGCACCTCCGATAAATGCTGAAACCAAAAGTACAAAAATAAATGAAGTCGAGTTGGTCAATTGAAAATTAATATAAATTAGATTTACAGCAATTGCGCCCATAAAAATTTGGCCTTCTGCGCCAATGTTCCAAAGCTTTACAGTATTTATTATGGCTATTCCCAAACCTGCGAGGATAAGAGGTGTAGCTTTATTTAAAGATGAACTAAGACTGTTAACACTTCCAATTGATAATTTGAACATAAGCGAAAAAGTATCAAATGGATTTTTATCTTGAATTAATAAAATGATTGACCCAATCATCAGGGCAATTAAAAAACCTAATAGAAAAGAGTAAAAAGTAGATAGTTCATTTACAACTTGGCGTTTTGTTAAAATATATTTATTCATTAACCCCCGCCATTGCCAAACCAACATCATTAATATCCGCATCTACAGTGTTGAAAGATTTTACAATTTTACCTTCAAAGATAACCAGTAATCTGTGAGATAACTTAAATAATTCATCTAGATCTTCCGAAATTAAAAAAATTGCCGAACCCTTATTTCTTTGATCAATCAACAAGTTGTGAATTGCATCAACTGCATTTACATCTAAACCTCTTGTTGGTTGGGAGGCAATAATTACATCAGGATCACCAACTAATTCTCTACCCATCAATAATTTTTGCATGTTTCCTCCAGATAATGTAGAAATTTCAGCTTTTGGATTAGGTGCCTTTATTGAAAATTGTTTGATCAAACTCTCAAGGTAGTTTGATGTTTTGTTTCTAGATAAATGTGGACCAAGTTTTGTATGAAAATAATCTTTAACTATCGAATTATCTATGACAGATACACCAGGTGCAAGGCCAACCCCGAGTCTATTTTCAGGGATATAAGATAAATTTAGTTTCTTTCTGGACCTTACACCTTTACTTGAAACATCTGTATTATCAATAATTATTTTTCCTTCATATATTCTTTCGATTCCTGAAATAATATTTGCAAGTTCTACTTGACCATTGCCAGACACCCCAGCTAAACCTAAAATTTCGCCAGCCTTTACTTGGAAATTAATGTCTTCAAGTTTTTTTATATTATTAACAGAATCTGTGTAGTTTATATTCTCAACATTTAATTTAATTTTTCCAACTTCATTATTTTTGTTTACAGTAGATGTTTTTACCGTACCCATCATCAGTTCAATAAGCTGATTATCTGTCACATCTTTCGTTGCCAAATCTTTAGCAACCATCTTCCCATTTTTCATAACTGATACTATTTCAGTAAATTCTTTGATCTCTTTTAATTTATGAGTAATCAATACAATCGTTTTCATATCTTCTTGTGCCAAAGTTACGAGTGAGTTTTTAAGTTGAGAAGTTTCCTGGGGAGTGAGAACAGCTGTTGGTTCATCAAGTAGCATGATCCTGCTGTCGTTAAAAATTAGTTTCATTATTTCAATTTTTTGTTTTTCACCAACTGATAAATTTGAAATTATTTCATTTTCATTTACATTAAGTGCAAATATTTCTGAGTATTTTTTAAAAGATATTAAGAAATCATTTTTGTAAATATTTGACTTCGAAAGTGTCAAATTGTCTTTAATACTAAAGCTTTCAACTAACCGAAACTCTTGATGAACCATTCCAATACCAAGTTTGGAAGCGAAATCTGGATTTAAAATTTTTTGTTTTTCGCCATCAAGATAAATTGATCCTTTATCTGGTTGGTATATTCCAGATAATATGTTCATTAATGAAGATTTTCCAGCACCATTTTCGCCAAGTAACCCATGAATTTTTCCTTGGTATAGATTGAAATTTACGTCATCTAAAGCTTTTAATTTTCCAAAAGTTTTAGTTACATTCCTGGTTTCTAAAAATTTATTATTCATAAAAAAAATTACAGCACCTCTTAATAGAGGTGCTGTAATAAAAACATTTAATCTAGTGTACCTACAACGTTGTCAACAAAGTAACTCATGCCTAACAAGTCACCATCACTTGAACCCTCAAAAATTTCAAAAGTTCCGTCAATAATTTCTTGTTTTCTATCTTCGATGAGTGTCTTAATATCACTTGATACGTCATCTGATACTTCAAATAAATCAACAACATTCCCAGACATTCCTGTCCAATATGGAGTTGTTGTGAATTCGTCGTTAATTACTGCGTTTACCATTTCAGTGTAAAGTGGGCCCCAGTTCCACACTGGCGCAGTAACAAATGCGTTAGGAGCGGCTTCTTTACCATAACCTGTGTGGTAACCAATCCATTTAGCTCCAGCTGCCTCTGCGGCAATTCCTGTAGATGCAGAATCTTGATGTTGCGTAAGAACATCAGCCCCAGCTTCTAAAAGTGCATTTGCAGCTTGTGTTTCTTCCTCAGGACCAAACCATGTATTTGTCCATACAACTTCAACAGTTGCGTTAGGATTTACTTCTTTTACACCATTTGCAAAAGCATTAATTCCTCTTATGACTTCTGGAATTGGAAATGCAGCTACATAACCAATCTTGTTTGACTCAGTAAGTGAACCTGCTGCTAAACCTGACAAATATCTTGCTTCGTAAATCTTTCCAAAATAATTTGTATAGTTTGAGTCATTAGATTTATATCCAGAACAGTGAAGGAATGTTACATCAGGGTATTCCAATGCCATTTCCTCCATGATATCTAGATAACCGAAAGTTGTTCCAAAGATAATATTGTAACCTTGTTCAATATACGCTTCCGCAACTGTTCTAAATTCAGTTGCATCTGGGGGAACATCCTCTGTGAAAGCTGTCTCTATTCCTGTCTCTTCAACAAGATATTGACGACCCTCGTCATGTGCTTGTGTCCATCCTCCGTCATTTGCGGATCCTAGATAAACAAAAGCAGCTTTGTAATCATCTACGTCTGCGGCTCCACCGCAGGCCATAGTAAGAATACTGATAATAATTAGGCCTACTGCCCAACTTCTGCGCATCCTTACCTCCTTTTCATAATTTTCATTATAGACATTGGCATCAGTACATTATTCTTTTACACATCATTTTTTTATGGAAGAAACAAGATTTATGATTTAAATTTTTGATAGAATTAGCACTTACAATTATGGAAAAATTATTTTACTCTTGGGATGAACAATTAAAAGATACAAACGAAATTTGTGAACTTATTGAGAAAGATGATTTTGTTCCAGATGTCATTGTTGGTATTAGTCGTGGAGGTTTAATACCCGGAGTTATGATTTCTCATAAATTAAATATTCCATTTAAGCCAGTACATGCATCAACAAGAGATTTTCCACATTGGGAAAATTACTTACCCAAGTCTAAAGATGAAAAAGTTCTGATTGTTGATGATATTTGTGACAGCGGCGAAACCTTTGAAAGGCTTTCTGAGTATATAAAAGAAAATATAAATCATGAATGTGACGTTCGATTTGTATCGCTCTGGTGGAACAATGAATGCGATTTCGAGCCTCACTACTATATAAGAGATTTAGCAAAAGATACAGAAAATGTATGGGTTGATTTTCCACATGAATCTTGGTGGAAATAATAACTTAAGAAATTAGATTTTTAGCATACTCTTTAATTGTTTTAAGCATGCTGTAAGCTCCATTTCTACGAGCAGGACTTAAAATTACACCTAACTCAAATTCTTCCATCAAATCAATTTCTGACGAAACAATATCTTCAGCTTTTTCATCAGAGTATATTGATGCAATTAAAGTAACCAATCCTTTTGCAATAAGAGCATCTGAATCACTATTAAAAAAAAGCTTTTCATCTTTTTCTTCAGGAACAAGCCAAACTTGGCTTTGACAACCATTTACTTTAAAGTTATCGAGTCGTAATTCTAGAGGAAAAGAATCATTCTCTTTAGCTTTTTCAATTAAATATTGATATTTTTCCTGATCATTTGGGAAAATATCTAGTATTTTTTTGTATTCATCAACTTTTTCTCTTATAGACATTTTATCTCAACATTTCGACACTAGATATTAGTGCTGACTTTAATGTGTCAATATCTTCTTTGTCGTTATAAATGTAGGCTGTTGATCTAATAGTTGCATCAATACCTAATTTTCTGTGAAATGGTTGAACACAATGATGACCTGCTCTTACAGCAACTCCATGTGTATCTAGCATCAACGAAAGGTCTGCTGCATGAACACCGTCAACATACATACCAAAAGTACATCCTGCAATATCTTGTTCGGCATGTATTACATTCACACCATCGATATCTAGTAAAACTTTCCTACCGTATTCACGCAATTCATCAGAATGTTTTTCAACCTCAGACATACCTAAATTTTCTAAATAATCTACAGCTGCTCCAAGGCCAATTGCCTCTACGTATGGGGGAGTTCCTGCTTCGAATTTGTGAGGAACTGGTGCCCAGGTTGCTTTATCATAATGAACTTCTTCAATCATATCTCCACCTCCATAAACTGGATCAAGAGAATTCAATAATTCTTTCTTGCCCCAAACAACACCAATACCAGTAGGTCCAAGCATTTTATGTCCGGAGAATACCAAGAAATCAATTCCTAAATCCTGAACATCTACTTTTCTATGTGGTACTAATTGAGCACCATCAATAATTAGTAAAGCATCAGAATTTGATCTAACTAAATTATTTATTTCTTTAATATCAGGAAGCATTCCGGAAAGATTAGATTCACCAACAATTGAAACCACTTTTGTTCTTGATGAAAGCTTTGAAGATAAATCATCAAGATCTAGTGAAAAGTCATCATTTACTTTTACGTAATTAATGGTTAATTTGTATTTTTCAGCAACCATTTGCCAAGGGATAATATTTGCATGATGTTCAATCTCCGATAAGATAATCTCATCACCCTCACCCATAAATTTATTTGCTATTGAATTAGCTAAAAAATTAAGTGCTTCAGTTGTACCCTTAGTAAAAATAATCTCATCTGATTCAGATGCATTTAAGAAAGATTGAAGCTTATACCTAACTGCTTCATATTCCTGGGTTGTTTCTGATGAAAGCACATAAGTTCCTCTGTGAACATTTGCATTATTAAATTTGTAAATATCATTCATCTTATCTATTACTGAGTTAGGTTTTTGTGAGGTTGCACCTGAGTCTAAGTAAGTTAATTTCTTTCCATTGATATCTCTCTCAAATATTGGAAAATCTTTTTTTATGTCTGAAAATTTGCTCATTGGTAAGATTCGTATCCTTCTTTCTCAAGTTTTTCAGATAATTCTACACCACCAGTTTCTACAATATTCCCACCCACAAATACATGAACATAGTCTGGTTTAACATATTCCAATAATCTCTGATAATGGGTAACGACCAAATAAGCACGATCTGGAGTTCTTAAATTACTTATTCCTTCTCCTACTATTCTTAAACCATCAACATCAAGACCTGAATCAGTTTCATCTAAAATTGCAAGTTTGGGATTTAGTACTGCAAGTTGTAGAATCTCATTTCTCTTTCTCTCTCCACCTGAAAAACCATCGTTTAAGTATCTATCAACAAAATCTGGTGAAAGACCTAAATCTTTCATTGCTTCAGCAACTTTTAATCTGAGCTCTACTGTTGTGTATTCAGTTTCTTCAATATTTGTAAGAGCAGTTTTAAGCATATTAACTATCGTTACTCCAGGTATTGACTCGGGATATTGAAAAGCAAGAAACATCCCTTTCTTTGCTCGATTGTCTACTGGTTCTTCAGTGACATCCTCTCCACTGAATGTAATTTTTCCATCTGTAATTTCATATACTGGGTTACCCATTAAAACATTAGCAAGAGTTGATTTTCCTGAGCCATTAGGTCCCATGATTGCATGAACTTCACCAGGGTTTATTTCTAGATTGACTCCATTTATAATTGGAGTTGATTCTACAGATGCATGTAAATTTTCAATTTTTAACACATAACTATATTAATTCTATAAAAAAACAAACGACATTTGATTAGTCAAATTTGAAAACAAAATTAGAATAAGGGAATGCAATTCAGTCTTACAGAACTTCAAAATGAAATTAAAGAAAATGCTCAAAAGCTTCTTTCTGAAAAAGTTGATTTGCTTGAGTTAATTAAAAAAGTTGACGATAACACAAGAATTGACAGTGAGTTATGGCAGCTTATAAGTGAACAAGGTTGGTTGGGTTTAGATGTTCCTGAAGAGGATGGAGGCTTAGGTTTCACAAAAGTTGACTCATCTATACTCTCAGAAGTATTTGGATATTATATGCCTATAGTTCCCATTTTTAGTTCAGGTGTTGTATTCAAACAACTACTTTTACACTCTCCTTCTGAACTAAAAAATAAAATTCTTCCTGAAATAGTTTCAGGCTCAAAGATTGGTTCCTTTGGCATTTATGAAAATGACCGATATGAGATAAATGATGAAAATATTTCAACAGTAGCTGAAAATAATGACAGTGGATACATACTTAATGGCAAGAAAAGTTATGTGATGTTTGGAGATACTTCTGATTATTTTGCTATTCTTGCTAAATCTGAAGATGGATTCAAATTCATAATGGTAGATAAAGATAACCCTGGAGTAACAATTTCAGAAACAACTTCCTTAGATCAAACAAGACCAATGGCTGAGATAATACTTGAGAATGTCGAGGTTGGTAATGAAAACTTTATGTTCGATATTCAAGAAGATGAAAATATATGGAATAAGGTAAAGCATATATCCATCTCTTTTCTTGCTATGGAGCAAGTTGGGGGAGCACAAGCTTGTTTAGACATGTCTACTCAATATGCAAAAGAAAGAATTCAATTTGGAAGACCAATTGGATCTTTCCAAGCAATACAACATATGTGTGCAGATATGCTTCTTCAAATCGAAAGTGCAAAATCTATTGCCTACAGTTCTGTAAGAGTTGACTCTGACGATATTGTTGAACTAGAAATGAGTTCTTCAATGGCAAAAGCTTATTGTTCAGATGTATTCAATAAAGTATCAGGAGATAACATACAAGTTCATGGTGGAATTGGGTTTACTTGGGAGCATCCCGCACATCTTTATTTTAAAAAAGCTAAATCTGATTCGCTTATTTTTGGAACTGCTAAATCTGCTCGAAATGATGTATCCAGACTCTTAAGTTTATAAATTGCCAAGACTTCCAAAATTCGAAAGTTACAGATTTATAGGATATAGAAAAAATATGAAAGTTTATGATTGTGATAATCCTGATCATTTTAAAGCATTAGAACAACTTGAAGAAGAAAAAGAACTTGTAAAAAACAATCAATTACAATCTTTTGCTCCGGATTCTTTAGAGGAAGCAAAGAATAGAAGTTTTAAACCTTTTAAGTAAGGCTCCAAGTATTCACTTCTGAAACTTTTTGTTTAATTTTCCCTTGTGACTCAATGTATTTAAGGTGGGCCATGGTTTCTTGGAAAGCTAGACGAAGATTCATTGCATCAAGCGGTCGCGAAAATAATTTCTTCGTAACTTCCCATCCCGTTAGTTCACCATCTTTTAAAATATTAATTATTTTCTCAGACCTCTTTTCATGGTGGAGAAGTATTTGCTCAACCCTATTTTGTGGATTATCTATCATCTCAAAATGACCAGGTGCAATTTTTGTATGTTCAAAGGACTTCATTTTATTTAGTGAATCTACATAATGATTTAACATACTTGTTTCTTCATCATGAATAGGAATAAAAGGTGTAATTCTTGGAAGTATGTGATCACCAGAAAAGATAATTTTACTTGATGGGTCATAAATTGATATTTCTGAAATATCATGCCCGGGTGTAAAAATAACTTCTAGATTTCGACTTATATCTTTTATTTTCCCTTCTTTCAATAGAACATCTGGGGTGGTTAGCTTGCCAGTTGTAGATGGAGTTGTAATCGAGTTCAGATCTTCTACAAATTCTTTTGGAGCACCTTGTTTTTTTGCAAACTCACTAATTAATCTAAATCGATCAGTCCAATCATTATATTTGGGAATAAACTCTTCAGAATTTTCATAAAGACCAAATTTCAATCCTTCCTCTCTCAAAACTCCAGAAAGACCGATGTGGTCTGAATGCATGTGTGTACCGATCAATAAATTTATATCTGAAAAATCAATGTTTAATTTTTGTAGATTTATTTTTAGTTCATCAAAATACTCATCTCCATTAACTCCACAATCAATCATGATGAAGCCTTCATCATCCTCAATTAAATAAATGTTTACAAAACCTGGAGGAGCCCATGGAAGTTTTAAAGGGAAATGTAATATGCCGTGACCAAGATTAAAACTTTTCAATTTAGTTAGTCATCACCCAAACACCAAATGCAACAACAATAGCTATCGCTGTAATTAGGGAAGCAATTATTAGATGTCTAGTTTGCATAAAAGTATTTTATCTTATTAATGAGTTATCTTGAGTTGGAGGATGTCATCTTTTAGGTTAGATTTAATAGTGAAAATAACTTTGATCACCATATTCAGGGAACCCCTAGATATGGTGTAGTTATTATCTCGATTTGATAGAAACCCTATCTTGAAAGAGGTAATTTGAAAAAAATAACAATTATTGGCGGGGGGCCAGCTGGATACGCAGCTGCACTATACGCTCACAACTTTAATCTTGAAGTAACACTTGTAGAGTCTGATGTCTTAGGTGGAACATGTCTAAATCGTGGGTGTATACCTGCAAAATATTGGCTGCATGTTGCAGAGTTAAACCATGAAATTTCAACATCAGAACATTATGGAATAAATGTAGATGGTAAATCAATAGATTGGAATAAAACATCACTCAAAAGAATTGAAGTAGTAGAAAAACTTGTATCTGGCATAAAAATGCTTTTAAAAAGTAAGAATGTAAATGTCATAGAAGGATGGGGCTCCATTGAAAATCAGTCTTCAGTTTTAGTACAAAAATCAGATGGAACCAGGGAAAAAATTGATTCCGATTATATTATTCTTGCAACTGGATCTAAACCAAGAAATCTTCCAAATATTGAACCAGATGAAGACTTCATTATTACATCAGATACTGCACTGAACTGGGAAGAGCCTCCAAAAAAAGTTTGTATCGTTGGTGCTGGTGCGATTGGTTGTGAATTTGCAAGTCTGTTAAATGATCTTGAATCAGAAGTGACTGTTGTTGAATTAGCTAAAGAGATACTTCCTGGTTTGGATAAGAGAACATCAGGTGAACTAAGAAAGCAACTAACCAAGCGAGGTATTGAGTTTAAGCTAAATACATCAATTGATGGAATAGATGATAAGACTGTTAATTTTTCAGATGGTGAAAAGAAAGAATTCGATGCAGTATTAATTGCCGTTGGCAGAGCTCCATTAACTGAAAACATTGGATTAGATAACGTAAATATTGCTTCAGAAAATGGTTTTATAAATGTAGATTTAGACACCTTTGAAACATCTGTTGCTAATATTTTTGCACTTGGGGATATCGTGAACAATACACCTCAATTAGCTCATGCAGCTTTTGCCGAAGCAATATCAGCGATTACATACATTGCTTCTGGTGAAAAAAAGCCATTAGATTATAAAGCAATTCCATATGTTGTTTATACAAGGCCAGAATTGGCAGAAATTGGGCTTAATGCCGAAAAAGCTAAATTAGAAAATATTGAAATTGAACAATCTCAGCATAGCTTTGCTGGTGTAGGGAGAGCAATGATTACAGAGCAAAACCAAGGATTAGTAAAAGTTTATGCAGAAAAAGAGGGACCTATAGTAGGCGCAAGTGTTTGTGGACCTTCTGCTGGAGAAATGATACATGAAATAATGTATATGGTTGGATGGGAGGCTCTACCAGAAGAGGCAGCAGAGTTTATTCATGCTCATCCAACATTAAGTGAGGCAGTAGGAGAATCATTACTTGGTTTGACTGGGAAAGGATTGCATTAGTGAAAGTAGAAAAAATAGTAAGAAAAGGATATTCATCAACTCTCTCAAGTGAACAACTTTGGGAAGTATATAAATCTATGAAAACACAAAGACTTCTTGAGGATCGTTTATTAAAAATGTACAAAGGTGGACAATTAAGCGGTGCAGTTTATCCAGGAATTGGTCAGGAAGCTTCAATGGCAGGTATAGGAGCAGGAATGGCTAAACAAGATATATTTGGAGGAACTCATCGTGATTTAGGTGTCCAGCTCATGAAAGGTGTAACTTTAAAGGAAGTTGCACTTAACTTTTTTGGAAAAAAAGATGGTCCATCAAAAGGAAGAGATGGAAACAGTCACTTTGGAGTAGTTGATAAAGGAACTTTAATGGTTGTTTCTCCACTCCCTGATTCTGCACCTGTCGCAGTAGGTTGGGCATTAGCTTCTCAACAACAAGGAAGTGGTGTTGTAGCTGTTGCAAACTGTGGTGAAGGTGCAACTGCCACAGGAACTTGGCATGAAAGTGTAAATATGGCTGGCGTTCTAAACCTTCCAGTTGTTTTTACAGTTCAAAATAACCAATTTGCTTACTCTTCACCGAATGAAACTGAATTTGGAACTCCAAATGTTGCTGATAGAGGAGCAGGATACGGTATTCCCTCTTTAATAATTGACGGTAATGATATTTATGATGTCATTGATACCATTCACGAAGCATGTGAAAATGCTCGGAACGGTCAAGGTCCAACATTAATTGAATTAGTCACATTTAGACATTATGGACACGCTGGACATGATCCAGCTGATTACGTTGAGGATGAAGTTAGAGATTTTTGGATGAAGAGAGACCCTATAGCTAGGTTTGAAGATTCATTAATTAATGAAGGACTATTTACAGAACAAGACTTTTTAGATTTAGGATCTAATCTAGAAGTTGAAATTAGGGATACACTTGAGTGGGCAAAAAGCCAAGAAGATCCTGATCCTAATGATGAACTTAAAGATATGTTCGCTGTTCGAACAAAACCAATAATTGAAAATAATTTAAATAACTTAAAAACAATGAATTATATTGAAGCAATAAATAATGGTTTAGACGAACTAATGACTGATGATGAAGGTGTATTCATTATGGGTGAAGATGTTGGTGTGTTTGAGGGTGCATTTAAAGCCACAAAGGGATTATTTGATAAATTTGGGCCATTTAGAGTTATCGATACTGCAATATCTGAAGGTGGTTTCACAGGTGCAGCAGTAGGCGCTGCATTAGCTGGGCAAAAACCAATTGTTGAATTACAATTTTATGATTTTGTTTATCCAGCACTTGATCAATTAACAACCGAAGCTGCAAAATATTATTGGAAAGCTGGAAAAGCAGTCCCAATGGTTGTGAGAGGACCAACTGGAGCTGGAACAAGATCTGGACCATTTCATTCAATTAGTCCTGAATCTTTATTAGCCCATCACCCTGGGATCAAAGTTGTTGCACCATCAAATCCTTATGATGCAAAAGGATTATTAGTTGCTGCAGTTAATGACCCTAATCCGGTGATGTATTTAGAGCATAAAAAACTATATAGAAAACCAAATCTCAAAATGGATGTACCAGTAGGACTGTATGAGGTTGAGATTGGTAAAGGAAAAGTTATTCGTGAAGGATCTGACGTTACCCTAGTTACTTGGTCTGGTATGGTTTCTGTTGCACAAGAAGCTGCTGAAAAACTTGAAAAAGATAATATCTCGGTCGAGATAGTCGATATAAGAACCATAGTTCCACTTGATGAAGAAATAATATTGAATTCTGTCGAGAAAACATCAAATATTTGCATTCTTCAAGAAGACGTCCCCTTTTCATCAGTTGCTTCAGAAATTTCATCACTTGTTGCTGAAAAAGGTTTTTGGAATCTTGATAACCCTATTAAAAAAGTTACATCACCAAATACCCATATTCCATTTGCCCCTGTTTTAGAGGATGCATTTATTCCAAGCATTGAAAAAGTTATAAATGCCATAAAGGAATTACAATAAATATATGAGTGAACGCATAACTATGCCACAGCTTGGCGAAACTGTAACTGAGGGTACGATACTCCGATGGCTTGTAAATGTTGGAGATTCAATTAAAGAAGATGATCCAATATTAGAAATTTCTACAGATAAAGTTGATACTGAAGTTCCAAGTCCCTTTTCTGGAACAGTTTCTGCACTATTGGTCGAAGAGGGTGAAACTGTAGAAGTTGGCTCACCATTACTTGAATTGGATGGAGAAAATTCTTCTGTAGATGTAACAAATGATACGAATGATGAGGTTGAAGAGGTTGTAGATGCTCCTAGTGATCAAAATCCAGTTCAAGAAATTGTGGAAAATAAAGAAGTTGTAGAAGAAGATCAGCCAATAACTAAAGTAAAAAATGTCGGTAAAGTCTCGCCAGTAGTCAGAAGGTTGGCATTGGAGAATAACATTGATTTAGAATCTATAGAGGGAACAGGTAAAGACGGCAGGGTTACAAGAAAAGATATTGATCATTTTATAAACAACGGGTCTGGAAAAATTAGCAGTCAAACAAAAACCTCAATGACGCAATCAAAATCTGCTGAAATTGGTACATCAGAAATTCCAAGGTTGAGGAAAAAAATTGCTGAAAATATGATTTTATCAAAACAAACATCTGCACATGTGATGACATCAGTAGAGGTAGATTTCGAAAATGTGGAAAACATAAGAAGCAAGGTAAAGAATAAATTTAAGGAAGAAAACAATTTTTCATTAACTTATTTGCCATTTATTGCAACAGCAGTTGTTAGTGCATTAAGAGAGCATTCAGTAGTAAATAGTTCATTTGATTTGGAAAAAGGAGTTCAAACAGTTCATGAAAATATTGAACTAGGTATTGCAGTTGATATAAATCAAGAAGGGCTTCTTGTTGGAACTATAAGAGAAGCTGATTCCTATAATTTAAAAGGTACCGCAAGAAAAATATCTGAAATTTCCAAGCTATTGAGGGACGGAAAATATAATCTAGACGATGTAACAGGAAGTACCTTTACCATATCAAATAATGGATCATTCAACTCCTTTCTTACTTCACCGATTATAAATCAGCCGAATGTAGCAATACTCTCAACTGAGTCAGTTAAAAAACGACCAGTAGTTTTAGAGATGGATGATGGTTCCGACTCAATTGCAATTCGCCATGTTGGAATATTGAGTTTAACTTGGGATCATAGAGCTTTTGATGGGTCTACAGCTCTGATGTTTTTAAATTCAATTAAAAATAAGCTTGAAAATACAGATTGGTCTCAGGAAATATCTTGAGAGAATTAAATATTAGATGGCTAGGAAAATTGCCCTATGGAGAAGCCTACATACTTCAAAAAGGTCTTCACTCGGCAACTAGTCTAGAAAATTCACCATTCGATTACTTGCTTTTGTTAGAACACAATAATGTAGTGACAATTGGAAGATCGGGAGATATCAACAATCTACTAGTTTCAAAAAATATACTTAATGAAAATAATATTGAATTTTTTGAAACAGATAGAGGCGGAGATATCACCTTTCATGGCGATGGTCAATTAATTGGATATCCAATAATTAGATTAGATGATCCAAAAAAAGTAGTTCCTTTTGTGCGTAAAATTGAAAATGTAATTATTGATACGCTTGCTGAACTATCAATAGAGGCTTTCTCAAAAACTGATGACACTGGAGTATGGACCAAAGAAGGAAAAATTGCTTCTATTGGAATAAAAGTCAGTAAATGGACAACACTTCACGGATTCTCATTAAACATAAGTGAAAATACAAAAGGGTTTGATTTTATAAATCCATGTGGAAGCAGTGATGAACAAGTAGTTTCTATCCAGCAATATGATGAGACAGTTTCATTTAAAGAAGTTACCGAAATAATTTCAAGAAAATTTGTTGAAATATTTAAATATGAGAAAGTAGATAAACAGTTTTCTCAATTTACTCCAAGACAATTAAAGAAGAAAAAAGAATTTCATATCGACCAACTGGTAAACAATGGTGTATTCAATGCTTCTAAAAACTCCGTTCCAATTACTTTAAATTCATCAGTTAAGAGTGAACCAGAAAGACCGGAATGGATGAAAGTCAAAGCAAACCTTGGTAAAGATTACCTCTCACTAAAAAGTTTAATTAAAGAAAAACGGCTCAATACAGTATGTGAAGAAGCATCATGTCCAAATATATATGAGTGTTGGTCTATGGGCACTGCAACATTTATGATTATGGGTGATACCTGTACAAGAGCATGTGGATTTTGTGATGTAAATACAGGAAAACCATGTGATTTAGATATGGATGAACCTTATAGAGTCGCAGAAAGTGTAAAAATTATGGGCCTTACCCATGCTGTTATAACCTCTGTAAATAGAGATGATCTTGATGATGGAGGTTCTGCATTTTTTGCAAAAACCATTGATGAGGTCAGACTTAAAAACAATCAAACATCTATTGAGGTCTTAATTCCTGATTTTAAAGGAAGTAAAGATGCAATAGATAATATCATAAATGCCAATCCTGAAGTATTGAATCATAATTTAGAAACTGTTCCACGTCTTCAAAGAGAAATAAGAACAGCGGCATCTTATGGTCGTTCTTTAGCTCTACTTCAATACGCTAAGGAATCTCATTTTCTTGGAAAGACCAAGACTGGTTTAATTGTTGGAATGGGCGAAGAATTTGAAGAGGTAATAGCCGTACTTAAGGATTTATCTCGTATCAATATAGATATTGTCACTATTGGACAGTATTTAAGACCTACACAAAGACATAGATTAATTGATAGATATGTATCAGAAGAAGAATTTGAACAATATAAAACTATCGGCCAAGAGCTTGGTATTCCTCATATTGAATCAGGACCTCTTGTAAGATCTTCATATCATGCAAAAGATTCCTTTGCCTCTGTTTGATATATAAATATACTTAGAGCAATGTTTGACGATGTAACAAAATCTATAAGAGTTCTTTCTGCTGCCGCTGTTGAAAGAGCAAACTCTGGACATCCTGGTATGCCACTAGGTATGGCGGATGTTGGAGTTGTTTTGTACAAAAACTTTTTAAAAGTATCGAATAAACATCCAGACTGGATCAATCGAGATAGATTTGTTTTAAGCGCAGGACACGGTTCAATGCTTCTATATAGTCTTTTGCACTTTAATGGATTCGATATATCTATAGATGAAATAAAGAATTTTAGACAATTAGGATCAAAAACTGCAGGACATCCAGAAAAAGATTTTGAAATTGGGATAGATACAACTACAGGACCACTCGGACAAGGATTTGCAAATGGTGTAGGTTTAGCAGTAGCTGAGAGATATCTAGCCTCTATCTTTGGAGAGGATGTTGTGGACCATCATACTTACGGGATTGTTTCTGATGGTGATTTAATGGAGGGTATTTCAACTGAGGCCGCAGAACTAGCCGGATTATGGGAACTCGGAAAACTAATTTACTTTTTTGATGACAACAACATTTCTATTGACGGAAATGTTACGCAAGTGTCAGCAACTAACCAAAAACAAAAATTTATTTCGATGGGATGGGATGTGCTTGAAATTGATGCACATAATGAAAATGAAATTATTGACGCAGTCGAATCTGCAAAAAGTATTACCAATAAGCCAACATTGATTATTTCTAAATCAACAATCGGTAAATACGCTCCAAATAAAGAAAACACAAGTGGAGTTCATGGTTCTCCACTAGGTGAAAATGAATTCGAACTTTTTTTAGAGAATATTGGGTTTTCGGGCGATCCATTTATTCATGATTCGGAAATTTATTCATATTTTGATGAAAAAAGGGAAAACGATAATTCAAAATTTGATGAATGGAAAGCTAACTTAAAATCCAAACTTCAATCAGACAAGAATTTTAGGCAATTGTGGAACCAGTTTAATAAATTTGAAACCTCAAAGGTTGAATTGGAATGGTCAAGCGATGAAGCTTCAAGGGTTGTCGGTGGCAAAATATTGAATGAATATGGTTTATCAAACAAATTTATTATTGGTGGATCTGCAGATTTAGCTGCTTCAACAAAACAAATAATAAGTGATAATACCTTTGGCTCAAATAATTTTGGAGGAAACAGTATTGAATTTGGAATTAGAGAGCATGCAATGGGTGGAATTGTTAACGGTCTTGCCTTACATAGTAATTTAATGCCATATGGATCAACTTTTTTAGTTTTCTCAGACTATATGAGGCCAAGTATGCGATTAGCATCTTTGATGAATGTTAATTCGTTATTTATATTCACTCATGATTCAATATATCTTGGAGAGGATGGACCAACACATCAGCCTATTGAACATTTAATGTCGCTAAGACTAATACCTAATCTTGATGTTATCAGGCCATCAAACAGCATGGAATTAATTCATTCTTATAGATATGCATTAGAAAAAAAAGATAATCCTAAAGCAATAATTTTATCAAGACAAAACATGAAATTTTTTGATAATGACGTTAGCTATAAGGATTTTCAAACAGGTGCTTATGAATTTATGCCTGGTAAAGACATTACTTTGGTTGCGACAGGTTCTGAACTTGAGCTTGCTTTTGAAATAAGTAAAAACTTAAAAGATTTATCTGTGCAGATAATAAGTGCGCCTATTCTTAACAAGATAAATAAAGAGAAGATAGAATCCTTAAATCTCAATCAAAATATTTTTACACTTGAACTAGGAAGATCAATAGGTTGGGATTCATACATTGAAAATATTACAAGATCATTTTCAATTGATTCTTTCGGAGAATCAGCTCCAATTGAAGAGCTAACTGAAAGATTTAGCTTTAGTGTAAAAAAAATTAGTGATGAAATAAGAAGTTTATTGAATTAACAACCTGTGTAAGCTTTCATTGCATTTTTGGTTCTTGTGCCTGCAACTCCATCAGGAATTAAATCAACTTTTCTTTGGAATGCTTTAATTGCTTCTCTTGTATAAGAACCCATTTCCCCATCAATAATTCCAGGGTTAAATCCGTTATTTGCTAAAAATGTTTGAACTCCTGCAACGCTATCTAGTTTTGCACCAGTATTGTCCCTTGCTTTACAAACATTTCCTGATTCGCAACCTGTATAAGCTTTCATTGCAGCTTTTGTTTTGTTACCGACAATTCCATCAGCAAATAAACCATTTTTTTGTTGGAATTCTTTAATTGCGGCTTTTGTTTTTGGACCAGATTGTCCATCTACAGGTCCGGGATTAAATCCATTATTTACAAGAAATTGTTGGACGTCTAGTACTGAATTTATAATGACTGCCGAGTTGTCTTTGGGAACACAAGCATCATTTCCTGCATTTGGATTTGAAACAGCAGTTTCGGCCACATTTTCAATTTCACCACCAGAAGGCTCCCAGGAGTTATTAAATGGAGAAGAATTAAACAAATCGCTTGAAACAAGGGACTTGCCAACAAGCTTGTCGATTATATAAGCGACTTCTCCAATTGAAATTTTTCTACTTGGACAAAATTTATCACTTAATGAACTACATGGAGGTATTACATCGTTTGCCGCTAAAGTATTTATTTCATTTGTCCATTTACTTGCACCCTCATCCGAGTACTTGTCAATAGAACCAGAAAGGTTTGTTGTTGCTCCGGCCCTTATTGATTTAACCAATAAACATGCAAACTCATCTCTAGCTACAGTTTCTTTAGGAAGAATTTCAAATGGACTTCCAAAACAAACCTGCATTCCGTAATACGGCAATCCATTTATTGCAGACTGATAAATGCTTTGATCATCATCACTATAAGCATTTGGAGAATCTTGGGACACTCCACCTACTACAGTTACTATTGCTGCTGCTTCTTCTCGAGTTAAAGTTTTGGCTTGGCAACCCGATGAATTTCCATCACATTCATTAATTAATCCTCCTTTAGCCATATAACTAAATCCTGCAAAGGAAGTTGCATACTGTGCTGTTTCACCAGATGAGAGATTTTCCGAACCACCATTACTCGATGAAGAATTTGCTTGGACTGGTCCAACTTTTAAATTAGAAATATCTGAATTACTAGATGTTTTAAAATAATGAGATCTGAACCCTAGTTGAGATTTGATATTTCTCCCAGACTTGGTAACAGATTTAGGTGAACCATTTTTAAAACCTTTCATTGTTACTTCTAAAGCTGCTCCTGACTCAGCAACTGAAGATATATAAATATCAGTTAAAGCATCAAAACAAGGAGTATCTCCACATAAAATATTTTTTGAAAGTTGATAGGTATTGAAGTCGAATGACCAAGCTGCTTTTGCGTTACCAACTCTATTATCTATTGACCACGGATCATCTACTGTTTGAAGATATGGCCACGGAGTAGGTGAGCCAAATCCAACAACATTTGTATTTGTTTTTCCACCAGTAGATGATGAATAAAATGCCTGAATTACACTACTTCTTGTATAAGAACCATCATAAGTAATCACTTTTCCAGAAGTATTATTTACAGCTTGAACCCAATTGGGACCAGATATCTCTTTTAAGTAGCCATAGTAATATTGGCTTGAAGCTGTAGATCCAATATGACACCAGCAATAAGCTTTTTGTTTTTCACTTAAGCCAGCATCAAGGTTTGTAGATGCTGATGGAATATTTTCATCAAGATAATGAAAGACTGCGTAACTTCTTCCTACCAACGCTTGTGCTTCGAGAGCTTTTACATTCCAATTTGAAGGCATTTCCGCTAATCCATACAGATATTTTTCTAGATTTACTGCTAATGCAACGTGAAAACCTGAAGAAACACTCTTATTTCTCAATTTTAAAATGCCATGTTTATGCTCTCTTGGTCCAACTCTAATTCTTCCTCCATCACTCCATTTCACACCAATGTTGCAACTCGCCCTTATTTTTGGTACCAATGGGTGTCCTGTCATATAACATTCATTACCATTGTTTATAATATTTATTGTTGCTCCACCACCAATTTTTAATGGACCCCAAATTGATTCGCAGGGACCATCACTTGATGCATCAGACTTAATCTTGCTCATCAGCTCATCATTGATTGATCCTGTTTGACCAAGACCAACTGAAGCTTGATAACTTCGAATAGCATCAGCAGTCCTATCTCCATAAGCACCATCGATTGGACCTGGTTCAAAACCCCTAGATGTAAGAAATAACTGAACACCTGCTGTGTTTGATAAACCATCTTGGCAGATCTGAAGGCTTGGAGGACTTGATGAAGGTAATGTAGTAATTGATATATTTTTTGCATTTCTTGCTAAGCCAACCCATAAAGCATTGTTGTTGGACGCAATATCTGGCGATGACAATGTAATATCACCTAAATTCTTTACATCTGTACCCTGAAAATAATACTTAACTACCTCATCAGAATTACACGAACTAGTGTTACTGCAGAAACTTGCCCCAAGTTCGGTGAGGCCTTTAGTTCCATATTGACTAAGACCCACTCCATGACCCCAACCACTACCGGTAAATGTGAATGTAACAGCACTGTAACTTCTCATAGCTTGTTTAGTTGCAGGCCCAACTACACCATCAGCTGTAAGACCTACAGAGGCTTGAAAAGTTTTTATGGCGGCAGTTGTTCGTCCTCCAGCAACTCCGTCAATTGGTCCTGGACTAAATCCATTACAGCTTAGGTATGTTTGAATATCCATTACAGAGTCAAGAGGAGCTACTGCATTATCTGCACAATAAAAATTAGTGTCATATTTTATATTTGTGAAAGAATATGCCTCAGATTGCATAGACAAGGAAAGAAAAAAAGCTCCAATGAAAATTAATATGGATTTTTTAATTAGGCCCCGTAACATTATTCTATTCTAACCTACCATTCATCATTTATTTAATTACAGACTCGTTTTCCACTTCTTATACATTCCTATTCCTATAAAATATGTCAAAAATAAAGCAAATAAAACGTAAGTAACTGGAAACAGTTCTCCAGCATAATCAGGATAGAGATTCGGTGATAAAAAAGTTATAGACGTGAATAAAATCAAGCCAATTAATTTATTTAAATCATATCCATATAAAGCAATAAAGCTCAATATTGAATAGATTGACAAAGAAATAAAGAAATTTGTATCAAAATATAATTTATTATTTTCAAACAATGTATGCGTAAGATATATGAAGCTAAAAGATATTATTACAGAACTTAAAGCCTTCTTAAGATTTATATTCTTTAACATATATTGTTATTGTAAAAGATATATGGAATTGAATCTTTTTGTTTATGTCTTGTTGGCTTATTGCATTCCATTTTTGCTTTATTCAAATTATCGAATAAATCCAAGAAAAGGATTTAGTATTTTATTTGTTTCAATTATTTCCACAGTAATATTGTTAAAATTTAGCTTTTTTTCTTTAATTGCTGGAGTAATTTTGGCTTTGACATTAAAAATAGAAAAAGATATATTTAAATTTATTTTTTATGGGGTAAGTTTTTTAATACTAAATATTGATATTTTTATAAATCTAGATTTAAATATTTCAGTATATTTATTAAATTATATTCTTCCTATTTCCCTAACAAGTGGTGTCTTATCGTCTATGATGATTGGTCATTGGTTTTTAGTTGACCCAACTATTTCTAAAGAAGGAATGATGAAAATAGCATTGCTTTGTTCCATTTTGTCATTATTAATTTTGCCTCTAGTATTCTTTGAAATTATTGGTCCAGAAATTGATTCTATTTTCAAAAATGTAATTTTAGTACTTTATAGCTCTGCTGGTATTTTATCTTTTGCTTCATATAGGTCATTGGCCGAAAAATCATATACTGGTGTAATGGCGTCAACAGGATTGAGTTATTTATCCTTAATTGTTTCTCTAGGAGCTTCTGGAGGTCTTTTACTTTTGTCCTAGGACTATATTGATAATTATGAAGATATATACAAAAAAAGGAGATAAAGGTGAAACCCGCATGCTTTTTGGTGACGCAGTTTCAAAGGATGATTTAGCTCCTGATGCATATGGATCTGTCGATGAACTTGTAGCTGCACTTGGCTTAATTCGAGCAGATAAAAACTTACCAATTGAAGTCCAAGAAAATGTATTAAGGATTCAAAGAGAATTGTTTATAGTTGGAGCTGAATTAGCGACAACAAAAGAAAATAGAAAAAAACTTGAACCTGATAAAACTTTAGTTGAAGAAAAAATGATTTTACAACTAGAAAAAGATATTGATTTTCTGGAAGAAAAAAATGGAATACCTGAATTTTTTGTAGTTCCTGGTGAAAATGATATTTCTGCAAAATTTGATTGGGCTAGGGTAGTTTCAAGAAGAGCTGAAAGAAAATGTGTAAGATGGCAAAAACATTTAGAGATAGATGATTCTGAAGTAGTGGTATATTTAAATCGACTATCTGATCTTTTATGGATGCTAGCAAGAGAGTTTGAAAATGATTGGACACCAAGTAAATGAAAATTGATATATTATTTCTGAATAATGAAATGAACGGTCATGATGAATACTTCGATAATGATTTGTTTCAAGAATATTGTGAAACACATTCTTTTGAAGGCAAAAAGAATCAGATACTTTCAGTTCCACCATCATATTCAAAAAGTGAGAATTTAACATTTATCGTTGGCCTTGGTGAAAATAAAGAAGATATTAATTTTTATGATCTGGGGACCTTAATTGGATCAAAAATTAATTCCGATGCAGAGATTAAATTTTTGAACGTTATGGAAGATACAAATTTAATTATTGATGGAATTTTATATGTTCAGTATAAATTCAATAACTACAAATCTGAAGATGATTCTTCTGTAAACAATATTACATTCCAAGATCTAGATTCCTCAGAAAATGAAATAAAAAAGAACTCAGTATTTTGGGTAAGAGATTTAATAAATACACCTGCCTTGGATAAGTCACCAGAAGAATTTATTAACAAGGTAAGAGAATTAGTTGATTCATCAGGAATAGAAGTTGAAGTTTATGATCAAAAGTGGCTTGAAGAAAATGATTTTGGTGGTGTTTTGGGTGTTGGGAAAGGTTCCGATAGGCCTCCATATTTTTTAGTTGGCAAATACAATTCAAAAGCAAAATATCAAGTATCTTTGATTGGAAAAGGCGTACTTTTTGATACAGGGGGATACTCATTAAAGAGTCCTGCTGGTATGGAAACAATGAAAACCGATATGTCAGGAGCAGCTAGTGCCTGGGGTGTAATCAATATCATTGCAAGAACAAATAAGGACATAGGTTTAACAGTTTACACTCCAATTGTAGAAAACATGGTTAGTGGGTCCGCAATAAGACCCGGTGATGTACTTAAAACCAGAAATGGTAAAACAATTGAAGTTATGAATACTGACGCAGAAGGAAGGTTAATTATGTCTGATGCTTTGGCATTTGCTGCTGAGACTAATCCAGATTTAATCTGTGATATCGCTACTTTAACAGGAGCTTCTTACGTAGCATTAGGCCTTGATATTGGTGCTATATTCTCAAACAACAGTGATTTAGAAAAAAAATTCATTGAATCTGCCAAAAATACAAATGAAAATTTTCACCCTCTTCCATTATTCGATGGTTACAGAAATCTAATTGATTCAGATTTAGCTGATATGAAAAATACTGGTGGGAGATTTGGTGGAGCAATAACTGCCGCGCTTCTTTTAAAAGAGTTTATTGGTGAAAATGACTGGATACATTTGGACATAGCCGGTCCAGCACGCTCAGATAATAGAAAGGGTGCAACTGGATTTGGAGTTTTATCACTTTATGAATTTTTTAAAAATTTAGATTAGTCTTCGTTTTTACTTCCAATAATAAATAAAAGTGTGTCGCCAGTAGATACGGTACCACCTTGAGCAACATTAGTTCCAATGACTTTTCCTTCACAATTTACTAAGTCGGTTTCTTCAAATGTATTTTTAAGGAAAAGTATTACATTTGTCTCTCTCATAAATTCCTTAACTATACTTTCTGCCTCATCGATTGCGTATTCACAAGGTGGTAGATTTGGAAGATTTCCAGTAAATTTTTTACCTGATACTTCAAGAATGACTTCTGTACCCTCAGGCATTTCAACTCCAATACAGTCGTCTTCCTCTTCAGAATTATTATCATTTTCATCTGAATCATTGGATTCTTCCTCACGATTACAATTTTTTACATTTTGCTTTAGGACTAATCCAGGTGCTTCTTCTGAGTCAACGAGATTTATTGTTGGAAGTATATACCCAGAGAAAGCAATTTCTTCTGCATCAAGAACGTTTAATCCAACTAATTCTGGAATTTCTATTTTAGGAATTTCATAATATCTATCTATATCTATAGGATCTTCAGGCCATTCTTGAATAGGTAAACCCTCAACGACTTCTTCCATAAATTCTTTCCAAATTGGTGCGGGAACTCTACCTCCAGAAACATTTTTAATGAGCTCACCATTAATCTCTACATCAGTAAGTGGTAATTGTTCCTCAGCAAAACCAATCCAAACTGAGGAAGTATATTGAGGAATGAATCCTATGAACCATGCCTCTCTGAACCCTTGGTGGGTACCTGTTTTACCGGCGATTGGTCTATCTTCTAAAACTGCCCTTGTACCTGTTCCAATTTGAGCTGCAACCTCAAGTGTTTTTCTGACTGCAGCAGCTGCTGCTGGATCTGGAATACTTGTTCTAGTAGAGACAATATGTTTATAAAGTAGTTGTCCATTTGAGTCTTCAATTTTCTCTATTAAATATGGAGGTGCTAATTTTCCATTTGTAGCAAAGGAAGAATATGCAGAAGCTAATTCAATGGGTGTAACAGCTCCAGCACCGAGAGTTAAAGAAATTACTGGTTCAAGTTCTGAATCAATACCAATTCTTTTTGCCGTACTAGCGAGTTTTTCCCCTCCAATTTCTGATGCCAACTGAGCAAAAACTGTATTAATTGATCTTCTAGTAGCTTCCTCAAGTGATACCATTCCAGATGTATCAAGTAGTTTTATAGATCTGTTGTACCCCGATTTGTCCTGACATGGTTTGAAAATATATTGCTTGTCAGCTTCAAGATCAATTTGTATTAAGTTACTTTGCTCATCAATAAGTAATTCATCTGAAACTACAGTTTGATTCTCTTCTTTTTCAATATTTTCATTTTCACTATAAATTATTGGAAGACCTTCTTCATCAAATTGGTTTAGTGTTTTTCCTATCTCTAATAATTTATCACCCTCTTCTTCAATATCATCAAGCCCTTCAGCTAAAGGAAATTGCTCAATAAAGTCTTTATTTTTAATTTCATCTATATGGGTTCCAATGCATTGAAGTTCAATCGCACGGTCTTGAGCAGCAATTTTATTAATGTATCTGTCAGCTGTTATGGATGTTCCATAGTTTCTTACAACCCAATTAGTTCCAACTCCATCAGGAGCACATGGATATCCACAATCAATTTCAGTGGGAGATCTGGAGTCTCGATAACTATATAATTGCGAACCTGTTTCTAATGCTGCAAGGAGTGTAATTGGTTTAAATGCAGAGCCTGGATTCCTTTTTCCTTGAGTAGCTAAATTATATTGTTCTTCATCAAAAGGAATTCCTGATGCCATTACTTCAATTGCACCCGTAAAGTTATTTAGTAGTGTTATTACCCCTGTCGGTTTTGGTTCATTTTCCTCTTCTGAATCCTCATCAATTGAAGATGGAACCCATTTGTTAAGAATTGAGTTTGCATGCTCTTGCAATGCGAGGTTCACAGTTATATATATTTTTAAACCACCTCCGCCAGTACAACTTGTATCATCAGATGGACAACCAAAAAGTTTTTTCTTCCTATCTTCTTTAGTACCTCCTAAAAAGGCAAACTGAGGATCATTAAGTAATTGCCTTTTGACTTCCGCTGATACGTGCTCTGCATTGTTCTCGATATTATTTGGTTCTGATATAACCAAAGGAGCTAACTTTGCTGATCTGTGCTGAACATCAACAATAAACCCTTCTTTAAGCATAATATCTAATACATCATTTCTTCTCTCAAGAACTCTGTCAGGATATTTTCTTGGATTGTAATATGCAGGACTTCGGATAATCACAACCAAGGTTGCAGCTTGATCTAACGTAAGTTCAGATACCTCTTTATTGAAATATTCCATAGCTGCTGATTGAAGACCATATGCACCCGATCCCCAATAAATAGAATTAATGTAATATTCTAATATTTGATCTTTTGTATATCTTCTCTCAAGCTCGGCTGCAACTACTGCTTCTGCTACTTTTCTCCTTATTGATATTTCATCTCCAACAAATGATTGTTTAGCTACTTGTGAAGTTATTGTTGATCCACCTCTGGTTACCCCTCTTAAGTTGTCAAGAACAGCGCTTAAAATCGCAATGAAATCAACACCTTCATGTTGATAATAATTACTATCTTCTGCTGCTAGCAAAGTGTTTATAACAAATGGTGGAACATCGGTTAATTTGATGGGATCACGATTTAAACCATCATGTAACTCATCAAGAATTACATCGTCACTTGTAATAATTATTGATGGCTCTGATAACGATACAAAATCTAAAACCATTCCCTCTGCTCTTGGAAGAAATCTATCCTCAAGTTCATATATCGTACTCATTCCAGATTTGATTGGAAGAAATACAAAAAATCCAACCCAACCAGCAACTAGAAGAGTTGAAATTGCTAAAATTATTCCAACTATATATCTGGTACCAAATCTTGATTTTGATTCAAGTTCATGAATTTGTGCCATGAAAAGATTTTAGTATTCATAAAATTCAACTTTGCACTAGTCGAATTTATTAATTTATATGTAGAATTAATTAACTATGGAATATTCACCAGGCTTAAGAGGAGTAATTGCTGGAGAAACTAAAATTTCTACTGTCGGAATGGAAGGCACCTCTTTAAGATATCGTGGCTACGATGCAATAAAGCTTACAGAAACTCATACGTATGAAGATGTTGCATCCCTAATAATAAGTGATGATTTAAATGGTTCTGAATTTACAACTTTTTTCAAGCAATACTATACAGAATTAAATGGGGACATTGACGTTAATAATCTTTTCAAACAAATTAAATCAAGACTCCACCCAATGGATGTTATAAGAACAATTGTTTCTTATATTGGAGAATCAGATAAAAAATCTGATTTAGAATTAACAACTCAAATTTCTGCCGCTGTAGCTTATGTCATAGCGAGTTATAACGAGAATGATACGAGCGAATTAGATGACAAGTATACAGTTGCAAGTTCTATGTTAAGCAATAATGCATCAAGTGATCAGTTACAAGCGCTAGACGATATCTTGATTCTTTATGCAGAGCATGGATTTAATGCTTCAACTTTTGCTACAAGAGTTACAGGTTCTACAAGATCAGATTTAACAAGTTCAATTGTCTCTGGTATAGGAACGTTGAAAGGTGAATTACACGGTGGAGCAAACGAGCGAGCAGTTGAATTAATAAATTCATTTAAAGATGTAGATGATGCAACATCAGGTGTTATGAAAATGCTTGAAGAAAAGAAAAAAGTTATGGGATTTGGTCATGGTGTTTACAAAATTCAAGATCCTAGAAGTCCAGTTGTTAAAAGCTGGGTTGAGAAACTAATTTCTGATGATGATGCAAAACTGAGATATGAAATCGCTCAGAAAATTGACGAAATTATGGATAAAGAAAAACAATTATTTCCAAATGTTGATTTTTATGGTGGTCTTTTGCTCTCAGAGTTAGATTTCGATGTAAATTTATTCACTCCTATTTTTGTTGCAGGTAGATCAGTTGGCTGGGCAGCTCATTATTTTGAACAAAGAGCAGACGATACATTAATTAGACCTGCTGCAAAATATATCGGGGTTGAAGAAAGAGACTAATTTTTGGTTCAACAAAATATTGATAAAATAATCTCGAATTATCTAACAAAAAATTTTGTATTTTCTGAGGAAAATTTACTTGCCACGAAATTGTCACTATTAGACACTCTGGGTTGTATTTATAATGCTTCAACTTATGAAGATCCAATGAGATTTGCAACAAGAGGTGAGTATGGTTCTAATACAAATCCTTTTTTAGTTATAAATGATATGCAATCTTCTAAAGAAATTACAAGGTACCTTTCAATATTGACGAGATGGTTTGATTATAACGATACCTTTTTGGCAAAAGAGTGGGCACATCCATCTGATAATATTGGAACAGCATTTGGTTACTTTTTCAACCACAAAGACAAAAATCTGTCAGAATTTCTTCAATCGATAATCCAAATGTATGAGATACAAGGGTGCTTAGCATTGGGCACCTCCTTAAACGAAAAAGGTTATGACCATGTCTTTTATGTCAAACTTGCATCGGGTGTAGTATTTTCCTCCCTATTATCAAAACAAAATGAAGAATCAATATCAAGAACAGTAAATAATATTTTACAAGATGGTGTCAATTTAAGATCTTATAGACAGGCGCCAAATGTTGGAAAAAGAAAAAGCTGGGCTGCAGGAGATGCTGCATCCAGAGGTATTGAGATTGCTGAAATAAGTGAGTTTCCTGATAATATTTATGAAAATATACAAGATGATCAGATTTGGGGATTTAACAAAGTTTTTTTGGATGACGATATTTTATCCTTTGGTAAAGAACTTGATGATTGGGTAGTTCAAAACATCTTGTATAAAGTCTTGTATCCAGCAGAGTTTCATGGACAATCTGCAGTTGAGGCTTCTTTTCAATTATCTGATTTATTTCATGAAAGAGAGAATGATATTCAGGAAATAGTTATTGAAACGCATGAGCCAGCATTGAGAATTATTAGTAATAAAAAAGAACTTAATAATTCTTCAGATAGAGATCACTCTCTTGAATATATGGTATCTGCCGCCCTAATTTTTAAAGATTTAACCTCGGAAACTTATAGTGATAATTTTCATGGTTTAAACAAAATAAATTCTTTGAGAAAAAAGATTAAAGTTCATGAAAATAAAGACTTTACAAAAAATTATTACGACATTGCTAAACGCCATATTTCAAATGAGATTTACTTTAAATATAACGATGGCTCATTTTCTGATAAAGTAAAAATAGAAACTCCCATAGGTCATCCAGATAGAAGAGATGAGGCAATACCCTTATTGAAAGATAAATTTGTTCATAATGTTAAAAATTACTTTTCAGATAAAAAAGCTGAAAATTTATGGGAAAACATATTACAAATCGATATAGAATCTGGCTTTAAAGAACTTTTAAATTTATTGGACAATGATTAAAGACATATATCTTTTAGTAGGAGGAGAAGCTACAAGGCTTAGACCTCTATCAGAAGGTATCCCTAAAGCATTACTTACGATCAAGGGAAGACTATTAATAGATTTAATTCTTGAGAATTTGGAAGAAGCAAATTTAGATAACATAAATTTAATTTGTTCAATTAAGCATGAAAGCTACTGGATAGATTACAAAAAAAATTCTAAATATAACGTGAACTTACATTTTGAACATGAAAAATTAGATACGGGTGGATATGTAATTCAGAATATAGACAATTTTGATGATAAATTTTTTTGTATGAACGGAGATTTACTCATTGATATGAATTTTGAATCTTTCATGGAAGTGGCAAATAATTCAAAAAATTCAACTATCTGTTCAATACCCGTTGAAGATCCATCAAGATATGGCGTACTTCAGTTGGAAGGTATAAAAATTATAAACTTTATTGAGAAGCCAAAAGATATTAAATATGGAAACAACATAAGCCTGGGTGTATATTGTTTTCACAAAAAAGATATCATAGAAATCAAAAACAATTTGGAAGTACCCTGTTCTTTTGAGAAAAATGTATTTCCTGAATTAGCGAAAAACAATTTATTGGATTGTTTTAGTGTAAATGGAAATATGTTAGATATAGGAACAAGAGAGTCATATATATATGCTCATACAGAAAATCAAACTAATTGGATTTCTGAATCAGCGACCATCGGAAAAGACACAGTGATAGAGAATAGCGTTATATTAGGTACAAGTTCCATTGGAAACAATGTTCAAGTTAACAATTCAATAATCTGCAGTGAAGCAATAATTGAAGATGAGGCAGTCATAAATGACGAAATTTTTAAATCATGAAATATAAAAAAGCATTAGTAACAGGTGGAGCTGGATTTATTGGTTCACATTTAGTAGAGGCGTTATTGAAAAACAATGTAACAGTTTTAGTTGTTGATAATTTATTGACAGGAAAAAAAACAAATTTAGACAGATTAGAAAACGTAGAAGTAATTTATGATGACCTTGGATCTGATGAATCAATAAAAGAAATTGAAAAATTTAATCCTGAAATTTGTTTTCATTTAGCAGCACAATCCTCAGTTGTAATTTCTGTAGAAGATCCATTACTAGATTTTGAACATAATCTCTTACAGCCTATTAAGTTAATACAAACATTAATTAGTACAGATTGTAAGAAATTTGTTTTTAGCTCTTCTGGAGGAACAATATTTGGAGAACCTAATATAATACCAACTTCTGAGGAAGACTTTGCAGGTGAGCCCGTTTCTCCTTATGGTATAGCAAAAAAAAAGCTTAATGATTTTATAAAATTGATGCTAGAAAATGAAAAAATGTCATACTCGATTTTGAATTTATCAAATGTTTATGGTCCACGTCAAGACCCCCACGGAGAAGCAGGAGTAATGTCAATATTTACTGGAAAAATGCTTAATAATGAAAAACCAATTATTTATGGTGATGGCAACCAAACAAGAGATTATGTTTACGTTGCGGATGTTGTAAGTGCATTAATTAAATCATCTGAAAATGATAATGATTTATTTTTAAATATAGGTACAGGCGTTGAAACATCTGTTAATAAGTTAGTGTCATTAATCGCATTAAAAACTTCATGGGATGGAGAACCTGACTACAAACCTCAGAGAGACGGAGAATTGCTGAGGAGTGTTTTAAATAACAACAAAGCGAAGAAAAGTTTGGATTGGGAACCAGAATATGATTTAAATAGAGGTATTGAAGAATTAGTAGATTGGTTTAAGAATTCATAAAATTTTTTAAAGAAAAAAATCTTCGTCTTGTTTTCTTATTAATTCTCCAACTCCCAAATCAGAGGATTTATAATCAACACCTCTTATGATTGCCACAGGAATATTGTCACTTTTTTTCATAACTAATTCAGCAGCACCAGCTAGTTCGTCAATAATTGCAATTTCAGTGGCAAAAAGTTCATTATCGAATGCATCTTTTTCACCAATATAGCTTTCCAAAGGTTCAATTCCAGATGAACCTATAGCAACATTAGTTTGCCCCTTTCTCCATGCTCTTCCAAAAGTATCGGATATGATTATGCTGACTTTTTTATTTGTGTTGTATTCAATTTTCTTTTGTATATCTCTAGATGTCTTATCTGGATCTTCAGGCAATAGTAAAACAGAACCTTTTTTTATATTTGATTTATCTATACCTGCATTTGCACAAATAAAACCATGTTTTGTTCTTGCAATTACCGTATCGCCTCTTTTTCTTAAAATTTCTAAAGATTCTTTTTCAATTAATTCCTCAATATTTTCAAAATTGTTTTCTATCAATCTATTCTCAGCTTTAGATACGATCTTTTGGGTTACAACAATTACATCATTGTTTTCTATAGCAATATTGTTGTTTTGAAATCCTTTTATTAATTCATCAGCTATATCATGCTTGGGTGAAAATTCAGGAAGATTTTTAATAGGAATGATAGTTATATTATTCATGGTCAATAATGAATTTAGCTAAGTTGGTCGAGTCTTCTATGGATTTAAATAAGATATTTGTTTCGATTGTATTTTCATCCCCATCGGAATCACCATTATGCACTACATAGAAATTTCCAACGTAATCATAAAACTTTTTTATTCCACTTATATCACTTTTATAACCAAGATCTTCAAAATTTTTCTTGGAAGGACCCTTAATCGCTTTATCTTGTATGAATGGTGAAACAATATATGTTTTATCATTGTTAATTAATTTTTCCTTTAAATTTTTTATCGAGAGAATTGGTCCAATAGACAATATTGGATTTGAAGGTCCAATCACTATTTTGTCAGCTATTTCAATTGCTTTAGAAACTTCATTAGTTATATCTGCATCCTCAGAATTTAAATAAATAACATCACTTAAATCAGGTTCCGATTTTAATTCAACAAAATATTCTTGAAAGTCTAATAATTTATTTTCAATGGTTTTCAATTTTGTACTAACTAAGTTATCTGTCATTGGAAATATTTTGCAATTTAATCCTAATTTATCAGAAATTATCTTTGTTATCTGAGTAAGTGATTTGCCCTCTGAAAATAATTGATTTCTAAAAAGGTTTAAAGCAAGATCTTTATCGCCAATACTGAATTTTTGAGGAAAATATTTTTTAAATTCTTCACTTACAACAAAACTATCATTTTTTTGGCCCCATCCAAGATCACCCTCAATTCCAGCTAATGCATAAATTACAGAATCTATATCTGGAGATAGCTTAACTCCATGTATAGTTTCATCATCACCTGTATTGATAATAATTGTTAGGTCGATTTCGTCGAGATTGTAAAAACCTTTTGCAAGTTTTGCTCCACCAATTCCACCTGATAAATAAACAATTTTTTTCATACTTTATTACTCTTACCAATATTCCATTAACATTTTAATAATGGTAGACAGAGAAATTCTAGAAGCAATATCTGAATTAGGAGAATCGGATTTAAAAAGATTACGTATCCTAATTGATAACAAGCTTGGGCCCACAAGTGATGAACAAAAAATATCCTATAGGCAAAAATTAATCAAATGTGGAAGAGAATCGTGTAATAGTTGTCCTCATGGACCGTATTGGTATGCTGAGTGGTCAGAGAATGGTAAACGAAGTACAAAATATCTTGGAAAGATTCTAAATGAAATCAGTTAGTAAAAATTTAAATTCAAATATTTCCCAACAATTATTTTATTTACTGGTTTTAGTTTTATTTCTAAGAATTGATTTGGTTTTTGAAAACAATACACCTACCGGTGGAGATATGGGAGCTCATATCGTTGCAATTGATACTTTTATAAAAGATTTTATGCCAAATCTTCAAATAAACGGATGGTCAAATGATTGGTTTGGTGGATATCCTCTGTACTATTTTTATTTTCCTCTTCCAGCAATAATCACATTTATCTTTAATCTTGTATTTCCTTTTGGAATTGCTTTCAAAATTATGGTTGTAATGTCCACCATTTTAGTTGTTTACTCTATCGAAAAACTATTGAGGAAAACATCGAATCAAATTTCAATTTATGGAGCTACAGCTGGATTATTTTACGTTTTTACTGAGTCATTTACAATTTATGGTGGCAATTTAGCATCAACATTGGCAGGGCAGTTTTCTTTTGCGTATTCATTAGCATTTGCAAATCTATCAATATTTTATTTAATTAAATCGAAAAATAGTTTTAGATTTTCAATTAGTTCAATCTTTCTTGCTCTCTGTTTGCTGTCTCATGTAATTCCATTTATTATCTATTCTCCAATTTATGCATTTTACTGGTTATCAAAAAAACAAAATCTAAATCAAAGAATACTTTCAATCTTTATTTTTTTAGCACTTGCATCAAGGTGGACTATCTCATTGTTGATGAATTTAGAATATACAACAAATATGAGTTACACTCCATTTTCTAGAGTAGATGATTTGATTAAGAAAGATATTTTACCCATCATCTTTATCCTAATTGGTTTATTGATAGCAAAGCATAAAAATTTGATTAAAAACAAGACACTTAACTTATTTGATCTTTACATTATCTCCTCTTCTATTCTCCTTTATTTTTATGTCCCAGAAGGTGCTCTTTGGAATGGTAGATTGGTACCATTTTTCAATCTCGGAATTATTTTTTTATTTTTCAAAGCAGTAGAAATTTTTATTGATGATATAAATCTTTATCAACAGGGAGTCAATGTATTAACGGGTCTATTTTTAGGTGGAACAATTTATTGTTTGTATATATTTTATGATAAATGGTCCTCTAACCAATCTTATTTAAATCTTTACATACCAATCATTTTTCTGATAATAATTTTTGCAATTCTAAATTTAAAAAATGTTGCTGTACAACTAAATTTGTTGATTGTTTCTATTATTTTTTCAACTATATCTTTCTTGCCACATTGGCTTAATTGGAATTTTACAGGCTACGAAGGAAAGAACGAATGGAATCAAATTCAAAGCTTATACACACAATTAGACAATTTGAAACCTGGAAGGATTATGTGGGAACCGAACTCAGATATGAATAAATATGGAACCCCAATGACTCTAATGACAATTCCTTATTTTACAAAACATACAAGCATGGAAGGTTTATATTTTGATTCAAGTATTACAACACCATTTCATTTTATATCTGTATCTGGTTTGGCAAAAAGACCATCAAATCCAGTAGGTGGACTGTCATATATAAATAACCAATTTGATAAAGGTGTAGATTATCTTTATGACCTAGGTGTAGATTATTTCATTACGTATACAGAAGAAATTGAGAGTAAAGCAATGAATTCTGATAGATTGACATTTCTTTTTTCATCAGAGCCGTTTTCTGTATTTGAAGTAAAATCCTCAAAAGTTGAATTAATATATCAAGATATTGAAGTTTTTTCAAAAGTAAACAAGCAAGAAGGCATTTTAAGTTCGGTTTTGAGAGACACTAATATAACTAATTTTTTTCAAAAAGCATATGAAAATTTTGATCAACTTGATGAAAAGAGAGTTGTTGAAATAAGTAATAAAATATTGATACAGCCATCGAATAAGAATGATTTAGAAGTTACAGACATAAAAATTACAAATAAGAAAATTTCATTCTTTACAAACAATCCTGGTGAATTACATTTAATTAAAGTTTCATACTTTCCAAATTGGTCTATTTCAAACGGGTTAGGGCCTTTTAGGACCTCTCCCTCATTTATGTCAGTCATACCCAATCAAGAATATGTAGAGATCAACTTTGCAAAAACCACACTAGAAAAAAATAGCTTCTATTTCTCAATATTTTCATTATTCTTGTCATTGATTATTTTTATAAGATCTTTAAAAAATGTTAAAAAAACTTAAAAATTCTGAATTATTAACAGGTGATTCCACCTTTGCACAACTATTTAGGACCTATATTGTTGGTGCATTCAATTTAGTTTTTGGTCTTGGTATAAGCTATTTATTTCAATTTTTTGTTTTTAATTCAATTGAGATTCCTTTAAGGACTTACCTAACGAATATTTTTGCTTTTTCAATCGGTGTCATAGTCTCATATTTTTTATCTCGAAGAATTATTTTTAAATTATCTATATATGAGGGGGGAATTCAAGAATTTGTAAAATTTTTACTTACTAATTTAATCAATTTAATTCTTCCATTATTTATCTGGTTTTTAATTGATTTGATAAGACCATCAATTCAAGATAATGAAATACAATTTTTAATTGCAACTATTTTGATCAGTGGTTTCATTCTTCCCATTAAATATATGATTTATAAATTGTTTGTATTTAAAGACTCTTTGAATAGTTGATATTTTAAAATAAATAAACTTTTTAGTGTTCTAGGAATTCTTGTAAAAATAACAGATACACTTGGTCTTATCTCATTTACTTTTGCTGGTACTTCAAGAATTTTGTATCCTGATTTCTCTATTCTAATTAAAAGTTCAGTATCAAAAATATCCTGTGTTGATATAACGTTATCGATTTCTTTTTGAATATTATATCTTCTTATGGCTTTCATTCCATGAGTATCACTAAGTGAGGTTTGAAATAAAAGTTTTAAAATTAATACAAATATTAAAGTTGCCATTTTTCTGATAAACGTTCTTTCATCTTCAGATTCATTTAATCTTTTCGATGCAACAAGAGCTACAAAATTTTCATCCAGTTGCAATGCTTGTTCAAGAAATTTTTTTGAAAAATAATCGATATCAAATGAAATTACAATATCATTTTTCACACTTTCGAATCCATTTTTTAATGCAAGCCCATAATTTGCAAAATTGTTATTTATCATAAAACAATTGTCTTTATCCCTTATAAATGTATCAATGAGTTTTACTGTGTTGTCTGTTGAGCCGTTTTCGGAAAAAATAATTTCAAATGGCTTATTCATCTCTAGACAAATTTTGTAAATTTTATTCGCAGACTCTAAAACGACTTCTTCCTCATTGAATACTGGTATTACAACTGAAAAATTATTAATCATGTTGTTCATTTTCATTAACATTACAATACATATGGAGTGGATGAAAATAAACTAGATTTAATTTTTAAGGCTTACGATGTAAGGGGGCTTTTTAATGAAACGATTACACCTGAAATAGGTTTTAAAATAGGGGCAGCTTTTGCTACTTATGTAGATTCAAACGAAATTATTGTTGGACATGATGGTCGTATTTCAAATAATGAAATGTTTGCTGCAGTAAGTTCAGGAATACAAACTATCAATAAAAAAGTTTTATATGTTGGTATGGTTCCCACAGATGTTGTTTATACATTGTCGGGAATTAAGAATTTACCTGGTCTAATTATTACAGCTTCTCACAATCCTAGTGAGTACACAGGTATGAAATTTTGTAATGCTGGAGCAGTAGCGATTGGTCAAGAAACAGGATTAAGAGAAATACAACAAATAGTTGAAAATTTTAAAGGTAATTTTATTATTTCAGATTTGCCAGAAAAGCAGATAATGAATCAAATCTATCTAGAACATTTTAAAAAAATAGTAGACCCAGCAGACATAAGTGACAAAGTAAAATTTTCTATTGATGCTGGAAACGGTGTACTTGGTGCAATTATTGAAGATCTATCTGATACTTTTAATTTAAATTTTGTGGGTCTTTATATGAATGTAGATGGTAGTTTCCCCAATCACCCTGCAGATCCCTCTGATGAAAACAATCTTTCAGATCTAAAGGATAAAGTAATATCTGAGAACCTCGATTTTGGAGTTGCTTTTGACGGAGATGCAGACAGGTCTGTATTTATTGATGATAAAGGGAATCTTATAAGTGGGAGTTTAATGACATGTTTGATTTCCGATTGGTTGTTTGAAAAAAAATCTGAAATAAAGATAGTTCACAATGTAAATGTCCAACCTTCTGTTGTGGAATATTTAAATAATAAAGGAATTAAGACAATAAGATCCAAGGTTGGTCACTCATATATAAAAAAGATTATGAGGGACGAAGATGCTGATTTTGGTGGAGAACACAGTGCTCATTTTTATCTAAGGGAAAATTTTTATGCTGATTCAGGAATATTGACATTGTTAATATTTTTAAAAATATTATCTGAAAAAAATGTTAAAAGTTCGGAACTTGTAGAAAATTATGATTTTTTTCCATCATCAGGTGAAATTAATTATATGGTTGAAGATGTAGAAATAAGTCTGAATAAAATCGAAAATTCTTTTGGGGGTGAATTTGATAAATTAGATGGAATATCGTATTTTGCTGACGATTTTTGGTTTAACGTAAGAGGATCAAACACTGAACCCATGCTTCGATTAAATGCAGAAGCAGTAAATCAAAAAACTTTAGATAGCATCATTGATAAAATTTCAAATATAATAAGTTTATAGATGTTAAATATTGCTTTTGACTTAAAAAATCAAATAATATCCGATCTCGAATATTCAAGTAATCTTGAAAAAGTTTCATACGAAAGTTTATTAATTATGGGCATGGGTGGATCAGGTGTTGCCGGTGATGTAATGAAGTTATTATCAAACGAGATATCTGATAAAAATATTTTTGTACAGAAAGATTATTCAATCCCTAAACAAGTTAGAAAGTTTAAACCTCTATGTCTATTTATTTCTTATTCTGGCAATACGGAGGAAACTTTATCAGGAATATCTGATGCAAAAATAAACAATTTTGACTGGATAGTTATTTCAAGTGGTGGCAAGTTGATAGATATGGCCAAAAATGAAGGTAAAGAATATATTCAAATTCCAAATGGTTTACAACCAAGGGCAGCATTTGGATATCTCACACTTGCTGTTTCAAAAATAGTTGATGTTGTTGAGGGTTCAAATTATGTATCTCAATTAAATGATGTAAGTTTATACATTGATAAATTGTCTGATAAGGGTGATGAATCAGATATCAATAAGTTATCAATCGATATATGTGAAAGTATTAATAAAAAAACTGTAATTATTTATTCAGGTACCGACATGTCAAGAGTTGTTTCGTCACGTTGGAAAACACAAATTAATGAGAATGCTAAATCTAAAGCTTTTATAGGTAATTTACCAGAGGTTCATCATAATGAAATTCTCTCTTGGGATGCAGATAAAGATGGAAGTAAAAAAAACTATATTGTTATTTTCATTAGAGATCAAAATGAACATCCTCAAATTAAAAAAAGATTTGAACTTACCAAAGATTTAATAGGGGAAAAAGTAGATATTATGGATGTAAATGTAGCCAATCAAGAAAGTACACTAAAAACTCTATTGGAGTTAGTATTACTAGGTGATTTGGTAAGCTTAAATCTTGCTGCAAAACTTGCTGTTAATCCAAACAATATAGATACAATTGAAAAGTTGAAAAAACTGTTAGGAGGGTGATGTCTACAATAAAGGATAAAAATTTAGCAACAATCGGCCAACAAGAAGTTGATTGGGCTGCAAGGCAAATGAAAGTCCTTGAGGAAATTAAGACAGAGTTTTCATCCTCTAAACCCCTAAATGGTTTAAATATAGGTGCTTGTATGCATGTTACAAAAGAAACGGCTAATTTAATGCTTACTTTAAAGGCTGCAGGAGCAAATGTTGCCTTATGTGCATCTAATCCATTATCAACTAAGGATTCGGTTGCGGCATATTTATCTGAGAATGATATCGAAGTACATGCTGTGCATGGGGTATCAAATGATGATTTTTTTAATCATCTCAATTCTGTATTAGATACCAAACCGGATATAACAATGGATGATGGAGCAGATTTAGTAACACTATTATTAACGGATAGATCTGATATTCCAATTATGGGTTCAATGGAAGAAACTACAACAGGAGTGATAAGACTAAAATCGATGGAAAAAAATAATAAGTTGCGTTTTCCTGTCGTTGCTGTAAACGATTCAGAAACGAAACATTTATTTGATAATAGATTTGGAACTGGTCAAAGCGCTATGGATGGTGTTGTTAGAGCGACAGATCTTTTAATTGCTGGTTTAGATGTTGTTGTTATCGGTTTTGGAGATTGTGGAAAAGGAGTTGCAGAGAGAGCATATGGAATGGGTGCAAAAGTTACAGTTGTTGAGCCAAATTCTGTGCGTGCTTTAGAGGCTTTGATGCATGGTTACGAGGTAAAGAGTAGTATAAATGCTTCAAAAATTGCAGATGTAATTGTTTCTGTGACAGGTAACATGCACGCATTGGACAAACAACATTTTGATGTAATGAAAGATGGGGTAGTTTTAGCTAACGCAGGACATTTTGATGTGGAAATTAATTTAGAAGCATTGAAACAAGAAAGTGCTGAGGTTCATAGAGTTAGGGACCACGTTGAAAGTTATTTATATGATGGAAAAGAAATATTAGTACTTGCTGAAGGAAGACTTGTTAATTTAGCTGCAGCATCTGGGCATCCAGCTTCTGTAATGGATATGTCATTTGCTAACCAGGCATTAGCTGCTGAATGGATTAAAGAAAATCATGAAGAATTAGAGCCCAAGGTTTACACTCTTCCAAACGAAGTTGATTTAAAAATTGCAGCTACAAAATTAGGACTCATGGGTGGAGAGTTAGAAATACTTACCAAAGAGCAAATTGATTATCTCGACTCCTGGGAGCATGGCACAAGCTAAATTTGAGTATCTTTAAAAAAGTCTTATCTGTTGGAAGTGGAAAGCTTGCTCAAGAGCTTGATAAAAAAGTTCAGTTAATTAATAATCTAGAGTCTGAGGTTGAAAAATATTCTGACGAAGAAATAAAAAATAAATTTCAAGAACTAAAAGTAAAAATTACCAATGAAAATAAGTTTGATTATGAGGTTGAAGCATTTTCTCTTGTAAGAGAGGCATCTAAAAGAACGATTGGACAACGACATTACGATGTCCAGTTATTTGGTGGAATGGTTTTACTTAGAAATAAGATAGCAGAGATGAAAACAGGAGAGGGTAAAACATTAGTTTCTACACTTCCAATCTCATTTATGTCACTTTTCGAACAAGGCGTTCATGTTGTAACTGTGAATGATTATCTATCTAGAAGAGATGCTGAATGGATGAGTCCAATTTACAACTTTTTAGGTTTAGAAGTAGGTTTAATTTATTCAAATCAAGAATATCAAGAAAAAGTCTCTGAATATAAAAAAGATATTATTTATGGAACTAATAATGAATTTGGATTTGATTATTTAAGAGACAACATGGCCCAGTCCTCTGACCAATTAACTCAGGGAAATTTATTTTATGCAGTTATTGATGAAGTCGATTCAATATTAGTTGATGAAGCTAGAACCCCATTAATTATTTCTGGAAGAGTAGAGGAGTCTACAAAATGGTATTTACAATTTTCAAAATTTGTAAAACAAATGAAAAAAGAATTTCACTATGAAGTTGATGAATCTAAGAAACAAATTCATCCAACTGAAGATGGTATTGAATATATAGAACAAAAACTAGGTATTGAAAATCTTTATGAAAATACATCTACAAACTTCATTCATTATCTAACAGCTTCTTTGCGTGCAAAAGAAATATATAAAAAAGATGTGGATTATATTGTCTCAGATGGTCAAGTAAAAATAGTAGATGAATTTACTGGCCGTGTTCTAGAGGGTAGACGATATTCTGATGGACTTCATCAAGCAATTGAAGCAAAAGAAAATGTAAGCATTCAAGATGAAAACCAAACATTAGCTTCCATAACTTATCAGAATTATTTTAGAATGTATGAACATCTTGCCGGTATGACAGGTACAGCTAAAACTGAAGAAGAGGAACTTATTCAAATCTACAATCTTGAAGTTGTTGAGATACCAACCAATTTACCTATCGCAAGAAACGACAATCAGGATACAGTTTATAAAACAAAAAAGGCAAAGTTAAAGGCTGTAGTGGATGATATAAAACATCGACATGAAATTGGTCAACCAGTCTTACTGGGTACTGTTTCCGTTGATTCATCAGAAGAAATTTCAAAGGAGTTAACAAAAAATAGCATAAAACATTCTGTATTAAATGCTAAAAATCATTTGGAAGAGGCAGCAATTATTGCTCAAGCTGGAAGATTAAAATCTGTAACCGTTGCAACAAATATGGCGGGTAGAGGTGTAGATATAAAACTTGGAGGTAATAGTGAATTTATGGCTAAAACCCAAGCAGAAAATGAAAATAAATCTGATGATCCAAAATTTGTGGATAATTTAATGAGTAAATTTGAATCAATTATTAGTGAAGAAAAAGAGAAAGTAATTCAATTGGGGGGTCTTTATGTCATTGGAACTGAAAGGCACGAATCTCGAAGAATAGATAATCAGCTAAGAGGAAGATCAGGAAGACAAGGTGATCCTGGTGAATCTAGATTTTACATAAGTCTCGAGGATGATTTAATGAGAAGATTTCAAGGTGAAAGAATACAGTCAATTATGGACAAGCTCAATCTTCCAGATGATGAAAAAATTGAACAAAGCATGGTTACAAAAAGTATTGAAAGAGCACAAGCCCAGGTTGAATCACTGAACTTTGAAATTAGAAAAAATGTACTAAAGTTTGATCAGGTTCTAAATCAACAAAGAGACGTAATTTATAAATGGAGAAGAGAATTACTAAAGTCTGACAATATTGAAAATCTAATTATTGATTGGCGTGACGATATTTTTGATGATTTACAAAATAATATTGATAGTTATAAAACTCAATATGAAACTGTTGAAGATTTTAAAAATTTTGTTGATGATGAGTTAAGTTTGATCTTGTCAGATAATATAAAAAAAGAAATTTTTAGAGATATTGAAGTAAATGATAAATTACAAATAACACCAATTCTTCAATCTTTGTATGTTAAAAATTTCGAATCGGACAAAAATAATTTTATGAATTTAGCAAGAATGGGCTCATTGTCATTTATTGATCAATCATGGAAAAATCATCTTTCAGAAATGGATTATTTAAGATCGGGAATTGGTCTAAGAGCAATGGGCCAAAGAGATCCACTAGTTGAATATCAAAAAGAGGGATATGATTTATTTGAAGATTTAATTCACAATGTAAAATTATCTGTTGTTAGACTTTTATTAAACTTTGAAAAAATCACAAATGAAAATAACAATTTAGATAAAGAAAAGAACAACAAAACGAATGCAGACAACAAAGATAAAATTGGAAGAAATGATCCGTGCTATTGCGGTTCTGGCATAAAATATAAAAAATGCGGAATGATAGATAAATGTATAAAGAGCTCATAAATAAGGTTGTAGATTTTAAAGAGAGAATAACTTCTGCCAAGGAGTATCTTTGACTTTGATAACAAGAAAAAACAACTTCTAGAAATTAATAAAGTCATTTCGAAAGAAAATTTTTGGTCATCAAACCCTAACGCTCAAAATATAGTTAAAAATGCATCGAATATTGAAAAAATTGTAAATTTGCTAGAGATTATTGATATAGAAATTAAAGATCTTGAAGAACTTATTGAATTAAGTAAGGACAATTTATCTGAATTAGATGAATTAAAGAATCCGCTTGATGAAACAGAGAAAAAAATTCAAGATCTTGAAGAAGAATCACTTTATTCAGAAGAGTTTGATAATTATTCCGCAGTTTTGACAGTAAATGCGGGTGCCGGTGGCGTAGATGCTCATGATTGGGCGGAAATATTATTAAGAATGTATACAAGATTTCTAGACAACAATGATATGAAATATGAAATTGAAGAAATATCATCAGGGGAAGAAGCTGGAATAAAATCAGGCTCTATCAGGGTTGAAAATTTTAGAGCATATGCAAATTTAGAAAGTGAAAGGGGAGTTCATCGGTTGGTAAGGATAAGTCCATTTGACAGCAATAAAAGAAGACATACAAGTTTTGCTGGAGTAGATGTTATTCCTTTAATTGAAGATTCTGAAGACTATGAATTAAATGATGATGATATCCGTATAGACGTTTATAGGTCTTCAGGGGCGGGAGGACAACATGTAAATACTACTGATTCAGCTGTTAGAGTCACACATATTCCAACAGGTATTGTTGTTGCATGCCAGGCAGAAAGATCACAATTACAAAATAAAATTCGTGCATTAAGTCTTCTTAAATCAAAATTAATCATCCAGGAAAAAGAGGAAAAATTAAAAAAACTTGATTCAATAAGAGGAGAACAAGTTGAAGCTGGATGGGGTAGGCAAATAAGATCTTATGTTATGCAACCTTATCAACAAGTAAAAGATTCAAGAACAAATATTGAAGTCGGAAATATACAATCAGTTTTAGATGGAGATATTAACATATTTATAAATGAGTATCTAAAATGGCGTAGACAGGGATTAAATGATTAAATTAGATAACGTTTCATTAGTTTTTCAAGGAGGAAGTGTTGCGCTTTCAAATGTCTCCACACAAATTTCTGAAGGTGAATTTGCATACATTATTGGTCATTCGGGAAGTGGGAAATCCTCGTTACTAAAACTTTTATACAAAGAATATTCACCTACAAAAGGAGAGATTGAGGTCGTCGATATGGATGTAACCTCTTTGCCAAAATGGAAAATACCATTGCTAAGAAGAAAATTAGGTATTGTAACACAGGAACCCCAGCTTCTAGAGGATAGGACTACTTACGAAAATATAAGTTTTGCATTAGAAGTCCTAGGTTTTGATGAAAAAGAAATAGATGAAAAGACAAGCACACTTATAGATTTGGTTGATTTGAACCAAAGCATGTATAAATTTCCTAATCAACTTTCAGGGGGTGAACAAACAAGAGTTTGTATTGCTAGAGCACTGGCATCAAATCCATTAGTACTTTTATGTGATGAACCAACTGGCAATTTAGATCCAGATTTAAGTATTCAAATTGTTACTTTGCTTGAAAAAATTAATAGAGCTGGAACAACAGTTTTAATGGCAACTCATGACTCATCAATAGTAAATAGACGCAAGAAGAGAGTCATACAACTCAAAGAAGGTAAATTGATAAGCGATGTTGATCAAGGAAGGTATATCTAAGGCGATATGAAAAAACTAAATTATGTGATAAAGAATACTTTCATAAATATGAGAAGGAATCCTTTATTAGTTATCGCAACTATGCTTGCTGTTCTTGTGTCTTCTTTTTTAGTATTCACAACACTTTCAGCTAGAGCAATTGTTGAAAACAATACATCACGGTGGCAAAACGGGGTTCATGTAGTAATTTTTTTAGATGATAGAGTTACTTCTACAGCTCATCAACAACTACAAGAAACATTAGAAAGTTACTCAGAAGTAAGGATGGTCGAATATTTTTCAAAATCTGAAGCAACTGAAGAATTTAAGACATTATTTCAAGATCAACCAGAATTAGTTCAAGAAGTAGACTTTGATATTCTTCCTACTTCCCTAAGAATAAATTTGAATGATCCAGCTGATTATGAACTAATTATTGAGAGAATGGATGGAAATCCGGCAGTAAAAGAAATTAGAGCTTCCGGAGAAGCGATTGAAAGACTTTTAACGCTAACAAATACTCTTGTTTTATCTGCAACTATTTTTGCTGTTTTAATTGCGTTTGCAGCTTTTATATTAATTATTAATACTTTGAGGCTTACTGCATATGCTAAGAGAAAAGAAATTAAAATAATGAGGACCATTGGTGCATCAGCAACCTATATCCGCTTACCATTTATTTTTGAAGCTGTATTTGAGTCCTTAATTGGAACAAGTATTGCGGTTGGACTTGGATGGGGGTTTATTCAGTATTCAAAAACTTCATTTATTGCTGAGAGTATATTCGATATTGCAATCTCTGATTCTTATTTGATTAATTTGACTTTGGTGTTGTTGCTTTCAACAATTATTTTCGGTTTTTTTGCAAGCTTTGTAGGGATAAGAAAAGTATTAAATGATTAAAAAATTTTTTATCTCTTTAATATTATTTCTTCTAATTATTCAATCAGCTGTTATAGATACCTCTTTTGCAATCACAGCTGAAGAAAGGCTTGAAGAGGTTGAAAAACAGCTTATTGCTGTCGCTAATCAAATCAAGCAATACGAAGGAGAGAAGACCGATTTAGAAAAGGCAATATTGGCTAATGACGCAGCTATAAAGAAGGTAAATGATGAGTTAGCTGTGGTACAAAAGGAATTAATTGCTGCTGAGCTTGCTTTAGAGAATGCATTAGAAGGTTACGATGAGGCTTTAAACAATCTTGCTGCTGTTCAGCAAAATATTCTAAAAGAGCAAGTCACTCTCGGCGTCACAAAAAATGAAATTTCAAAAGTTAAAGATGAATTATTTGAGACTCAAAAAAGTCTAAATTCAGCAAAAGATCAATTACAAGAAAAAGCTGTTGATATGTACATCAATGGAGTGATGAGTCCAGCAACTGCATTATTTGTAGATTTAAATGATTTATCAGACTTTCTTGCTGTACTAGGTTATGCATCTGCAATTGTAAATACAGCATATGAAATAATTGAATCTTTAAATTCTTTTGAAAATTTATCTGAAACCCAGACTGAATTTCTGAAAGATCGTGAGGAAGAAAGAGAGGAAATAATTTCTACACTACAAATCGAAGAGGAGAAAAAGAATCAGATTTCGATTGAGGCTGAAGAGTATGCTGAAGATGTAGAAGAAAGTAAAAATAGAGTTGAAACTGAAAAACGAAAAGTTGAAAATAAAAAGGCAGCAGTATTAGCAGAAAGAAGAAATGCTCAAAATCTTCTAACTCAAGCAAATAATCAACTTGCAAAGCTAGACGCTGAACATGCCAATCTTGAAAAACTTGAAGATGCTATTCAGGCTGATATTGAGAGACTAAGTACTTTAGGGGGAGTTGCTCCAGATAAATTAACATGGCCAGTAACTGGTAGTTACGTTTCAAGTGGTTATAAATGGAGGCGATTTAGAGGCGTTACAAGTTTTCATGGTGCTATCGATATACCAGGAAGGACGGGAACACCTATAAAAGCTGCAGCTGGTGGTGTGGTAATTCTCGCACGGTATTATGGGTTGGCTGGAAGGACAGTGTTTATTGATCATGGTGGAGGTATGACCACTCTTTACTTCCATATGAATCAAATAAAAGCTTCCGTTGGTCAAACTGTTGTGACAGGTGATGTAATTGGCACCGTTGGCACAACTGGAAGATCATCAGGGCCACACTTACATTTTGAAGTAAGACTCAAAAATCCTAATTCTGTTAGTTGCAGTCTTCCATACTTAGATCCAACGTCAAGAGGCAGAATGAACCCCTACTGTTTTTTAGATAGATGAAAGTTTTTGCCGAAAATCGTAAAGCTAGAACTTCATATGAGTTTTTAGAATTTTTTGAAGCTGGAATTGTACTTACAGGAGCAGAAACAAAAAGTATCAGAAACGGTGGAATTTCAATAATTGATGCTTTTGCAAGTCTTGAAGATGAGGAAGTTCTTATTAGAGAGATGAATATTGAACCTTATAAGTACGCAGAGTTAATTGACTATGATCCTAAAACTCCAAGAAAACTCCTTCTTCATAAAAAAGAAATAAAGAGATTAATTGGATTAACTTCTACAAAAGGCCTTACATTAATTGCAACAAAAGTATTTGAACAAAATGGATTTATAAAAATTGAATTAGCTTTAGCAAAAGGTAAAAAAAATATAGACAAAAGAAGAAAGATTACTGATAAACGAATAAAAAAAGAAATTAGAGACCTTAAATAATTTTATTTTAAATTACTTTTATAAATTTAAAATTTATAGACTGATAGGAAATTAAAGGAAAAAATGGTAAAAGAAATAAATGCTGAAGAATATGCTGAAATCATCAACTCTTCATCACCGGTTGTAATTGATTTTCATGCGACTTGGTGTGGCCCATGCAAAGTATTGAGCCCAATTTTGGAAGAGTTAAATGACGAAATCGAAGGTGTTGAATTCGTTAAACTTGATGTTGATCAACATCCTCAAATCGCAGGGCAAAATCAAGTTATGGGTGTGCCCACCGTTGTAATCTTAAAAGATGGTGAAGTTAAAGATAGATTTGTAGGTGTTCAACCAAAAGAAGTTATTAAAGAAAAAATTACTTCACTAGGTTAATAGTGCTGAGAATTGTATTAGTTTTACAAGTTCTAATACTTATTTTGTTTGGGTACTTTGTTGTAAACATTCAAAGTACAGTTAACGAGTTAACAATTCAATTAGAAAGTGCATTATTAGTGGTCGAGGACATGAAAACAGTGCTTCCTGAGATTGAAGAAGCAGTAGATAACTTTAACCAACTAAAGCCATTATTTGAAAATCTTGGGAAACTTAGCGAATTACTATCAGTACTTACTGACCCATTTGGTTCAAATGGATAACAAATCTGAAATTGTTATGTACAGCACACAGTGGTGTGGTGACTGTGTCAGGTCCAAGAAAGTTTTTGATAAGTTAAATATTAAATTTACTGAAATCGATATTGATTTTGATAAAGAAGGATTTGAAATTGCTAAAAAAATACAAAATCAAAATCCTAGAATACCAACTATAGTTTTTGAAGATGGAAGCTTCCTTGTTGAACCTACAGATGTGGAGCTCACAGACAAATTAAACTCCTTATAATTTGTGTAATGTTTGAAAATAAATTGGATACTAAGAACTTAATAAGTTTTTGTAATGAGACTCTAGATATCTCAGGAAAAATAGCTTTGGCTCACTTTCGTGATGTAAGGGATCTGACAATCAAAATTGATGAAAGTCCAGTTACTCTTGCAGATAAACAAATTGAACAAGTAATTAGAAGAGAAATAGAAAAAAATTATCCTAATCACAATATTGTTGGTGAAGAGTTTGAAGTACTTAACAACGAGTCAGAATATACATGGTATATTGATCCAATTGATGGAACAAGAAGTTTTGTGGCTGGAAAGAACGATTTTGGTACTTTAATTGCATTAGTAAAAAACGAGGAAATTATTGGAGGGGTTATTGATTGTCCAGCGTTGAAAGAAAGATGGATTTCTTTTGAAAGAGATGTAACTACTGTCAATGGTGATGTAATTAAGTGTAGAAAAATTAATCAACTTGAATACTCTGTAATGGCAACAACCTCAAGTCATCAATTCGGTATGAAAAAATGGAGAGCTTATCAATCTCTTGAAGAGAGCGTTAAAGTAACAACTACAGGAAGTGACTGTTATAACTATGGATTACTAGCAAGTGGATATGTAGATATTGTTGCTGAAAAACTTACTGCCCCACATGATTATCTACCTCTTGTAAAAGTAGTTGAAGGATCAGGCGGAGTTATGACTGACTGGGATGGAAACAATCTTTCTCTTGAGGATAAAGATGTTTATGTTTTAGCCTCTGCTTCTAAAGAGCTTCATGAACTAGCATTAGAGAAATTAAAAGATAAATAATATGAAAATCTTAGTTTGTGATAATTTAGAAGAAAAAGTTATAGAAAAATTAAGTCAGCTTGGTGAAGTTACAAATATTTCAGATTCAAAAACCAAAACTGAGGAACTGATAAGTAATATCGTTGATACTGACATTGTCGTAATTAGAAGTAGTACAAAAATAAACAAAGATATATTGCAAAAAGCAAATAAATTGAAAATTATTGCACGATGCGGAGTTGGTATTGACAACATTGATATTGAAGAAGCAACAAATAAAGAAATTTATGTTACTAATTCACCTAATGCAAATATAATTTCAGTTGCAGAACTAACAATCGGACTTATAATTTCCGCCGCTAGAAACATTCATACATCTAATAACTCACTAAAAAATAAAAATTGGGATAGAAATAAATTTCTTGGAACTGAACTTTATAAAAAACAATTAGGATTAATTGGCTTTGGGAAAGCTGCTAGGGAAGTTGCAAAAAGATTAACTGTATTTGGTATGGAAATAGTTTTTTATGATCCTTATGTAGAAGCATCTGAAGATGAGGCAAATAAAGTTGAGCTGGATGAACTGTTGAAAACCTCAGACGTTATATCTATTCATGTTGTAAAGAATGAAGAAACAAAAAATATGATCAATGATGAGAAACTTAATTTAATCAAAAAAGGTGGAATTTTAGTAAATACATCAAGGGGAGGGATTGTTGATGAAGTGGCACTTTTTCAAAGGTCAAGTGATGATGTTATTTTTGCCGGCCTTGATGTATTCAGCAAAGAACCACCTGATATAAACAAAACATTTTCAACATCAAATATAGTAACAACACCTCATCTTGGCGCATCAACACAAGAAGCACAGCTGAGAGCTGGTTTAGAGACCGTACAGAACATATCAGATATTTTGAATGGTGAACTTTCAAGCGTTATAAACATTTAAAAAAATAAAAAAGTATTTGTTATAACAATCTAATTTAACGATAATTAGATAACCAATTAGTTGTTACTGGCACCAATTAATTGTCTTCACTTGGTAAATAAGAATAAGTATTTATACCAAACTCTTTTTCCAAGATTTCATATATTGGCCATCCATAAGGTCTACAGCCCATAGTTGATTTACTTTGTTGCATCATGACTGGTGCTAATGCTCCTTCTTTAGGACATCCGACATGACCCCATCCTAAGATATGTCCAACTTCATGGTTAATAAGATATAATCTATACGTTTCTAAATCCGATCCAAAATCTATCGCACCATTAACCCATCTAAAAAAATTTATAATAATTTGATCTTCGTTTCTGCAAGAATAAATTCCATTTGTCTCGAGTGGGTAACATAACTCGTCAGTTTTTTCAGGCGATGCAAAAATGAATTCAAATTCTTTCTCTGTACCTTCAACTAGTTGAAATTCTTTCTCGGTTACTTTAACCCAACCTCTCGTATCATTTAAGATCGAAGTTATCAAATTTCCAATACAATCAACCTTTAGGCCAAGAGTTGAATCAATTTTTAAGCTGAAATTTATTTTACTTTCATCATATGTAAAAAATTCAAGTGGTGTAATCCATTCTTTTTCAGAATCAGTTGATTCATCTTTTTTGCAACCACTTTGTAAGAAATCATATGAAATCTTTTTACTATTATTTATCTCTTCTTGAGTGGCATATATTGCTGTTTGGTTTGGTGGAATTGTAGTTGTAGTTGTTGAGCTCGTAGTAGTTGTAGATGTTGTTGTAGTCTCCATTATTGTTGTGGTAGATGTTGATGTTGTGGAGTCAATTAATGTTGTAGTAGTAGATTCAATTTCATTTACTACTTGGACGTCAGTTTGCTGATCTGTATTCTCATCAAAAAATATAACATAGGATAATCCTGCTATTCCAATTAAGGCAATGAACAAAAAAAGTAGTCTTGAGTTATTACTCATTGTTTAATGTTATATCTTGAAAATCAATGAAACAATATTTAATATTTATTTGGTTTTATAACCTTTTTCATCGATAAACTGTTCTGGTTCTAATCCAAGTCCGTCTGCGACTCTATTTATGTAGTTAAAATATGCAATTATCTGGACGATTTGAGAAATATCTTTATCCGATAAATTGTAACTCCTCAATAATTCAATATCTTTTTTATTAACTTTACTTGGATTTTCCGTTAGTTTTTTTGCAAATTCACACATTGCCATTTGGACTGATGAAATAGAACTTGTTGTCCAGTCCTTTGCGATTTCATCTACTAATTTTTGATTATCTGTCTCCGACCGAAGATCATACAAATGTGCCCTTATTCAATATTCACATTCGTTTGAAATAGAAGTAACAACAGCTAGTAATTCACTATCGAACCTCGAGATGTTTGAATTCCCAAACATCGTTGAACCGTATAGATTCATGGAATTTTTTAAAATCTCGGGAGTTTGAGATTGAATAGTAAGGATATTCCAAATTCTTCCAGCTCTTCTAAGTCCTTTCTCATACTCTTTTTTAAGAAGGCCAGTAGATTCTTGAAATTTGAACAATTTTATAAATGCCATATTTACAATTTTTACTTAAAATAAAAGCGTATGCAACTTCCAATTGAACTAAAACAAGCAATCGATAACAATGCATTTTGCGCATTAGCAACCAAACTTAATGAAAAAGATATTCAAAATCATCTAATGTGGGTTGATTACAAGGATAATAAGATCCTAATCAATACAGAACAAGGAAGAAAAAAAACAGAGAATATTAGGCAGGAACCAAACATTTCCCTTGTTATATTTCATCCAACTGACATGTATACATGCTGGGAAATAAGAGGTGTGGTAGAAAATATAGTTCAAGACTCTTCCGCTAATGATCATATAGATTATTTATCAAATAGATATTCTGGTAAGCCCTATGGCAGAACAGAAGATGTTACCTGGGAGCAGGCAGGATTCACATCTAGAGAAATATGGGAAATTGATGTCAGTAAGCTAATTCCTATGGTCAGTAGAGCTCAGACTAAATCAGAACCAGAGTGAAATTTTAAAAAAGGACTCTCTTCAAACAGTTTCGCTTGGGCATCAACAAGATTTTTCTTTATTAATTCTTCAGCATCGAAAGTTAAATTTCCTCCTCTTGATTCAAGATGTCCTGTTTTTCTAAATATTTTATCTGGAACTTTTTTTAATAATCTTTTAAATACTTCTTCAGAAACTCTTAAATATTTTGCTAAAGTTAACTCTACTTTTATTGATTCCGGAATAACATTACAAGCAAAAACATACAAAGACCCAAACATAGACCAATCAAGATCACTAGGTCTTCTCGATTTTTCATATACAGAAAAATCATATTCTAAAAATGAATCAAATGGTGAATAATTAAACGTTGCTTTGTCACTTAACTGCTTAAACAAAAATCTATCAAGAAGTTTTAAATCCAAACTATTTAAGGCTTGTTCTAATCCAACTTTTGAAAGGGATAGCTCATCTTCAAGGTATTTTATAGATAAATCATTAATTACAATCTTTCCGAAATAATTTACAATTTTGACTTGTACATTTACATTTTTAGGTACAAAAATTAAACCATCATTGTCCTCAAAACTAATTGAGATACTTAGTTCTTCATCTAATTCAAAAGTTTGTTTATCAATTTTCATATAAAATATGTATTGGCTAATAACTATTGTAAAGCCATAATAGTGATATGGGGGTGAACTGGCTTCGACTTTGAAGCGAGCCTCTCAGTAGCGAGCTGAGGGTCCTAGGGCCTCATTAAAAACGTAGGAAAAAAAAGATAACTGCCAAACCTAAATTGGCCGTAGCAGCTTAATTGTTGCTCGTCGACTATCGGGGCTCCCACCTCGGATAGTATCGGCGTCGAAATGTGGGATGCTAAGTTAGATTACCGGCTAGCTTTCAAGATTTAAGGTAAAAACTATTGAGAATTTGTTTCTGGTGACTCTCTCAATAGTATTTCACCAGATGCGCTCGGAGAAGCTGTTGGGTAGCTTAAAAGGACCGGGGTTCGACTCCCCGCACCTCCACCAAAATGACTAATAATAATACATATGACTACGCAGTTATTGGAGCTGGAATTGTTGGTTTGTCTACAGCACTTCACTTACGAAAACAAAATGTTAGTGTTGTTGTTCTTGAGAAAGAAAAAGAGCCAGGACTTCATCAATCTGGACGAAACTCTGGTGTCATCCATTCAGGAATTTATTACAAACCAAATTCAAGTAAGTCAGAACTTTCTATAAGAGGAAGAAATTTGCTGATTGAATATTTAAAAAAGAAAGATATTAATTTTCGGCAAGAAGGAAAAATTGTAGTAGATAACGATCTAAATAAATTAGAGAATTTATTAGATAGAAGTATTGAGCTCGACATGGAAGGTGTAAAAATTGTTCGAGATGACGAACTTCTTTCTATTGAACCAAATTCAGTTATGTTAAATGGACTTTTTGTTCCACAGGCTGGAGTTGTAGATTATAAAGAAGTAGTTCAGGCATATGCAAAAGATTTTATAGAGATGGGTGGAGAAATAAAATATATCGAGGAAATAAAAGAGATTGAAAATATAAATGGTTTGAAATCTATAAAAGGAAATAAAGACACATACAACTGTGAATTTTTAATTAATTGTGCAGGCCTTTTCTCAGATGAAATTGCAAAATTAGACAATATGTCACCAAATGTAAAAATAATTCCCTTTAGGGGAGAGTATTACAAAATAAGTAACATAAAAAATAAAATTCTAAACAATATGATTTATCCATTGGCTGATCCTGATCTTCCATTCTTGGGTATACATTTAACAAAAACAGCAAATGGTGATATTGAAGCTGGACCAAATGCAGTACTGGCTTTTTCAAAAGAAGGTTATAAATGGACAGATATTAATTTTGTAGATTTAACTAAAGTACTAACCTTCCCTGGAATGCTCAAACTTGGAAAAAAATATTTCAGGACAGGTATCTCTGAAATGTACAGATCCTTAAATAAAAATATTTTTGTAAAAGAGATTCAAAAATTAATTAACGGAGTTGATCTAAGAGATATAAAACAAATTCCATCTGGTGTAAGGGCACAAGCTGTTGATAAAGATGGGAATTTAGTTGACGATTTTCTTTTTGAAGAGGGAGAAAACTCATTACATGTTCTTAATTCACCAAGCCCGGCAGCTACTGCTTCCTTAGCTATTGGAGAATCGATAGTTTCAAAAATCTTAAATTAATTTATCTTTTGATCTTTCCAGTTTGAACATCCCATAATTTTGCATACACACCTTGGTTGTTTAGTAGTTCATCATGAGTGCCCTGTTCAACAATCTCACCAGACTCTAATACGTAAATTAAGTCTGCGTTTCTTATCGTCGAAAGCCTGTGAGCAATAGCAATTACAGTTCTGCCTTCTTTCAATGTTTCAAGAGACTCCTGAATTGCAGCTTCAGTTTCATTATCAACTGCTGAAGTTGCTTCATCAAGGATTAATATTTCAGGATTTTTTAATATTGCTCTTGCTATAGATATTCTTTGTCTTTGTCCACCCGATAGTTTTTGTCCTCTCTCACCAACAATTGTATTTTCTTGATTAGGAAGTTCACTTATAAATTTATCAGATTCAGATAAACGTGCAGCATTCCAAACCTCTTCAATTGATGCGTCTATATTTCCATAAGCTATATTTTCAAAAACAGTGCCTTCAAATAGAAAAACATCTTGGCTCACTAATCCTATTTTGCTTCGAAGACTATCAATAGTTAAAGATTCAATTTTGATGTTATCGAATAATATATTTCCAGATTTTTTTTCATAAAATCTTAGGATTAATTTTATCAATGTAGATTTACCAGAACCTGTACTTCCCACAATCGCTGTTGTTTTTCCTTTAACAATCTCAACATTTATATCTTTTAAAACCGGAAAATTTGGTACATATTCAAAATTAAGATTTTCAAATGTAATATTTTCTTTAAGTTCCTCCATCTGTATATCTCCATCTTTTATCAGCGGTTTGGTTTCTTTCAAATTAATTATTCTTCTAAAAGAGGCCATAGCTTTTTGATAGACGTCAAAAATTATTCCTAATTCGGTCAATGGCCATAAAAGTCTTTGAGTTATAAATAACATAACGGAGTACATACCTACTTTAATTTGTCCATCAAGCGCAAGAAATCCACCAATTAGGAGTGTTGCAGTAAAGCCAAACAATATTGCAATTCTAATTATGGGTATAAATGCCGCAGATAGTTTTATTGCCTCATAATTTGCAGTTTTTACTTCCTGTGATGCTTCTTCAATTCTTCTATATTCTTTATCTTTTCGATTAAAACTTTTTACAGTAAGGATTCCCGTAATCGAATTTGAAAGATGAGCATTAAGTGATTCAACGTTATTTCGTATTTTTGAATATCTCTCTGCGATTCGTTGTGTAAATTTGTATGAACCAAAAATTATGACTGGAATTGGTATAAATGCAAACACTGCAACTAAAGGGGATATATAAATAAAAGTCCCCCCAATGACTATTACGGTTGTTGCAGTCTGAATTAAACGATTGGCAGCTTCATTCAAAAACTGTTCCATTTGATTTACATCGTCATTCAAAATAGCCATGAGGCGCCCTGAAGATTTATTCTCAAAAAAAGCTAAATCTAGATCTAGTGTTTTCTCAAAAGTCTCAGTACGTAGTGAATGTTGAAGGTCTTGTGCAATATTTCTCCATGTAACTGCAGCGACATAATCAAAAATTGATTCTAAACCCCAAATTATAAAAGTTATAAATGCAAGAATAATTAATTGTTGTCGTCTATCTTCAAATCCAAATGAACCAATGAAAGAATCAGATCCTTCAACAACAATATCAATTGCGACACCAATCAAGACTGGTGGAGCAAGATCAAACAACTTGTTAAGAATTGAATAGAGGATTCCTCTTTTTACTTTAGTTTGATTTTGTTGAGCGTATTTATATAAATCTCTCAGATTATTTTGTTTCATTGGTTGTTACTTTACTTTGTTTGTAAATTATTTATACCGTCTCTTATTTCTTTCAGAAGAGTTACTTCCTTTGATTCTGTTGCAACAACTTCTTCATTATCTTCATCGTCGACCATTTCTTCAAAATGATTGTACGCTTTTATGACAAGAAACATCACAAACGCGATGATTAAATAATTAATTATTTCACCTAGAAAAGCTCCAAAACTACCTGATTGCATTCCGGAGTTTGGATCTACATCACCAAAAAGACCCAGATTGTCTAAGTTTGGAAGATTTATAATCAATCCAATTAATGGCTCTATTAGCCTTTTAGTAAATACATCAACTAATGATTTAAATGATGCACCCATAACAAATGCAACCCCTAATTCAACTACATTTCCTCTATTGATAAAATTTCTAAATTCTTTTACCATGAATCCTCCTATTTCTATCTCAATATTTAAGATTACAATTATTCTTAAGTCCTATGAGAAAATACTTAAATTATTTAGTGGTAATTATTTTAATATCAAGTTGTACCCCAGAATCTGATACTCAAACGCAGATTATTGAAACTACATCAACAACTGCTTCTACAAATAGTTCTTCAACTTCTTCAACAATTCAAGAGGTTAAAGAAGACATTTCATATGATGAGTTTGGTATTGAGTTATTAGATGTTACCCCGGAAATGAAAGAACAATTCGATGAGCTTATAGAGTTTGTTGAAAAAAAGACTGGACTTTCATTTGTAGAATATCCAAAATTTAATCTGTATACCTTAGATGGATACAGGGACTACAACGCAGCATCATATCTTGATGACTTTGATAAAGACTATGAAGAAGGCGAGTGGGAGAGAGCAGTTTTATCAGAAAATATGTGGGGGTTAAACAATTCATCTCCTGAGGAATTGAAAGAGCTTATTGTAGAGTTTCAAAGATGTGCCTCGGCAGGATCATACAATTTACTTGATCAAATATTGCGAGTACCAATCAAGAGAAACCAGATTAAATTAAATCTTTGGGAGCAATCAGTAGTTGTACATGAGCTTGTACATTCACTCCAAGGTCAAATAGTTGATCTTTCAGATTGGTACACAACTATGAAAGAGAGTGATGATTTTATGGACTATCCAGGCAGAAGATCAGTAATGGAAGCTCAAGCAGATCTTGTACAGGCATACTGGGAGGCTAACTTAGATCCTTATGATAGACAAGACATGTCATCTCAACGACCAAATTTTAGATGTTCAGTTTCGCTTCCAACATACTTTTACATTCCATTTGATCTTTATTATGATTTTGGAGGTCGTTTAGGTAAACAAATTCATTCTAAAGACAGAATGGAAGGACTTAACGCGGCACTTTTTGAGCTGCCTACTGCAGAACAAGTGTATTCGCCTGAAAAATATTTTTCTAAGGAACCATACATTGATGTTGATATCCAGACACTCGAACTAAATGAATTCTCAGTAATTGATGAGGGGCAACTTGATTCATTAGATCTTGTATATCTATTACAAACAAAAATTGGTCAGAATGATGCTGTAAACGCAGCAATCGGATTAGGTGGTGGTTCGTGGGTTGATTACATTAATGACAAAAACGATTTATTTATGACTGTCAAAATACAAGGAGATGATATTAATGAATTGAATGAAATCTCGAATGCTTTTCAAAACTGGGCTGATTTTCAATCAAGATTCACTAAGAGATCAAACAATTCAAGTTGGAAAGGAATCTTGTATGAAGGTGATACAAATTTTTGGATTTACAATGATGGAAACTATTTAAGATTAGCACTATCAAACGATCAAGAATTTATTATTGATTTCCTTAGTGAATGTACTTCTGACCAGTGCAATACCAACTTTTAAAATGGGATCATTTTATATTTGTCCAACCCCAATTGGGAATTTGAACGACATATCAAGTAGATTGAATCAAGTTTTGTCTGATGTAGATATTATTTATGCTGAGGATACACGTGTAGCAAAAAAATTATTATCACATTTGAATTTAAAAAAGGAAGTTTACTCCTATTTTAAGGGAAATGAAGTAAAAAAAATTGATGAGATAATCCATTTTTTAAATGATGGAAAATCAATTGCTATGATTTCAGATGCTGGAACACCCCTCATTTCAGATCCTGGAAGCATGCTTGTTAAAGAATTAGTGAAGAAAAATGTAAATATTATATCTATACCAGGCCCATCAAGTGTCTTGGTTGCTTTAACTTTATCAGGTTTTGATACAGATAAGTTTACGTTTTTGGGTTTTATTCCAAAATCTGGAAAAGAGAGAACTAAATTTTTTGATGATGTTAGAGACACTGAATTGACATTAATATGTTTTACTTCACCTAATAGATTAAAAAAAGACCTAGAAGAATTTGTTAGTAAAAATATAGAAAATGAATTAGTTGTCTGTAGAGAGCTTACAAAAAAATTTGAATCAATTTATAGAGGTAACGCAAAGAAACTCTTGAAGGACATTCCTGACACAAAATATAAAGGAGAGATAACTCTTGTAATAAGTAGATCACAAAAGATTAACAATATTGATATAGATAACGAGGCTTTAGCAAAAAAATTAATTGAATACAAGGTTCCAAAAAGAGAGATAGCAAAAATTATTTCATCAATAACACAGGAAAAAGTAAATAAAGTTTATGATCTAATTAAAAATCTTTAATGGCATCAACGCAGTTTTTGCACAAAAATTTATCTTTAATTTGTATCTCGATTTTTTCTTTTCCACATATTGTGCATACGTTATTGTTTTTTGTAATTATTAATGCTTGATTTTCGACATGCATTGATATTTCATCATTGTGTTCAACATTTAGAGCTTTTCGAATTGACTTAGGTATTACGACTCTTCCTAAATTATCTATCTTAGATTTATTGCCTTTGACCATATTTTTAATACTCCTATTCTTATAGTAGTGAATAAATCGAAATCATTTATGGAATTCAAATGGGTTGATACCCATTGTCATTTACAGCTATTAAATGAAGATTTTGATGAAACTGACTGTAAAAACATTGAATTTTTAATAATTCCAGGAGTTGATGTTAAATCATCTTTAAAGGCAAAAGAGATAAGTTCTAGTTTAGACCTAGAAAGTTATTGGTCTGCGGGTCTTCATCCCCATGATGCAAAACTTTTAAATACACAAAGAGAAGATTTAAAAAAACTTTTTAGTGAGGCAGATTTGATAGGAGAAACAGGGCTTGATTTTTATAGAAATTTATCAACAAAAGATCAACAGATAGAAAGTTTTTTGTTTCACCTAGAATTTTCTAAGCAGTTAGATAAACCAATAATTATCCATTGTCGAGATAGTTTTCAAGATACTTATGATTTATTAGTTGAGTTTAATAACTCATCACCGATTATTTTACATTCATGGACAGGGGGTAGAAAATGGACTAAAAGATTTAGAGAATTAGATGTTTATTTTTCAATGTCTGGAATAGTTACTTATGAAACCGCAAAAGATTTACAAATATCTGTCAAAGAGATACCAATGAACAGACTACTGTTGGAAACAGATACACCTTACTTGACACCGGTACCCCTGAAGGGCAAAGATAACAGACCAAACTTTATAGCTCACACAGCATCAAAAATATCAAACTTATTAGAAATTGATGAAAATAAATTATCTGAAATTACAATTAAAAATTCTAGAGAATTATTAAAGAGGTAATCTTGAGCGAAGTTTTTTGGATTAATAAATTAAATATAAAACCCAAAAAAAATTTGGGACAAAACTTTTTAATTGATACAAATATCTCAAGAAAAATTACAAAACTAGTACAAGGTCAATTGGCAGATCCAATTATAGAAATTGGACCTGGAACAGGTTCACTTACTAATGAATTATTAAAAGATAATTACAGGATTAAAGCTGTAGAAATTGATGATACTTTGGTTGCCCTTCTCAATGAAAGGTTTGTTGATGTTCCCAATATAGAAGTTATCAATGAAGATGCAATGGATTATGATTACACTCAATTATCTGGCCCATGGTGGATAATGGTTGGTAATTTGCCATACAATATTGGTACCCGATTATTGGTCAAGTTGATAACTGAAGTTCCACAGATACATCGATATGTTGTGATGCTTCAGGATGAAGTGGCAGAAAGAATGGTCGCAAAACCAAATACTAAGCAATATGGATCACTTTCTGTATTATGTGCATTATTTACTAATACAAAAATTCAGTTCAATGTAAGTAAAAATTGTTTTGAACCGAAACCAAAAATTTTATCAACAGTTTTAACAATACAAAGAGAGACTCTCATTGATGAAGAACTGAGATTAAAAGCTTTTGAAATCTCAAAAATTGCATTTCAACAAAAAAGAAAAAAAATAAAGACAGCGTTAAATGGGTATGTTGATGAAGAAATATCAGAGAAAATATCACTAAGTCTAGATCTAAGACCACAGGAATTAACTCCTGAAGACTACCTAGCAATCGCGGAAAACTTAAAATGAAAATTAAATCGTTTGGAAAAATAAATCTAAACCTAAGAGTGTTGGATGAAGTAATTAATGGACTTCACAAAATTGAGTCTTTAATAATTCCAATTGACTTTCATGACGTTATTGAGATCAAAGAGATTGATAATGATAAAGATATAATCACTTTTGACTCAACAGATATCCCAGATAACAATACGGTCTCTAAAACTCTAGATTTAATGAGAAAAACTAATCATTTTTCACAATATTTTGAAATAAATATAACTAAAAATATTCCTACAGAATCTGGCTTAGGTGGCGGAAGTTCTAACGCAGGGACAATAATTTCAAAGTTGTCTCAAACATATGACCTATCTATTCCATCTAATAAAGATGTTGTAGAGAAAATTGGTAGTGATGTACCTTTTTTCATAACTGGTAAGCCAGCGTTTGTGAAAGGAGTTGGTGATATTATCGAACCTAAAACAATCGATTTTGAAATGAATATGTTACTCGTAGTACCTAAAGAGACTATCTCAACAGGAGATGCATTTTCTGAATTTGATCGACATGGAAATACTCCAACGATATTAGACATTTATAACGGTATAGAAATATTTAATGACTTCTGGAATGCATCTTCAACAATTGAACCCAAATTAATAAAAGTAAAAGATTATTTAGAATCAACAACAGGGGAGAGATTCTTTTTGTCTGGAAGCGGTAGTTCAATGTTTTGTTTAGGCACTCTAGAGAACCTACAAAAAAAGATTGACCTTATAGATGAGAAGCAATTTAGAATTGTAAAAGTAGTAAAAAAAATTGATTTTAGTTTGGAAACAATTTCGGATTAGAATTAAGACAAGAAATGGGGGATGGTGTAATTGGCAACACATTGGGTTTTGGTCCCAACGTTGAGGGTTCGAGTCCTTCTCCCCCAGCCAAAAAATTAAATGAGTATTTCAGGTGTAATTTTAGCTGCTGGTCAAGGGACAAGAATGAAGTCCTCTCTTCCAAAAGTTCTTCATAATGTATTAGGAATCCCTATGATTGATTATGCTCAAGAAGCAATTAGTCATTTTGATAAAAAATATGTAGTTGTTGGACATCAATCAGAAAAAGTAACCTCAACATTATCTGAAACTTTTATTCCTGTAATTCAAAAAGAACAACTTGGTACAGGTCATGCAATTTCTACATTATTAGAGAGCAGTGAGTTTGATAGTGACCAAAGTCAATACCTAGTTGTGATACCAGGCGATGTTCCTTTAATAAGAAAAGAAGATATAGATAAATTAGTAAATGATGTTGTAGAAAGTAATGCCGCAATTGGATTAATTTCAGCAAATGTTCAAAACCCGTTTGGATATGGAAGAATTATAAAAAACAATGAAGAGTTTGAAAAGATAATTGAAGAGTCGGATGCTAGTGAAACTGAGAAACTGATCAATGAAATTAATTCTGGAATATATTGTATAGATATAAATTTCTTAAATTCGAATATTGGAAGTTTAGAAAGTTCAAATAAGCAAAAAGAGTTTTACCTTACAGATTTAATAAATATAGCTTTTCAAAACAAACTTGAAAGGGTTATAGTACAAGTAAATGAAGATTCAATACAAGGTATAAATTCCATGAGTCAGCTGAATGATGTTGAGAACACGCTTCGTAAAGAATTAATTGAATCTCATATGGAAAATGGCGTATATTTTCAAGATCCAAATTCAACATATATAGATAAATCTGTTGAGATAGCCTCAGGAGCGAAAATTCTCGCTAATTGTCATTTAACTGGAACAACAAATATTGAAAAAGATTGTGTTATCGGACCAAACTCAATAATTACTGATTCAAAAATAGGGGAGGGCTCCATTGTTCAATTTTCAGTTATTGATGAAGCTGAAATAAAAGGTAAAGCAAATATTGGTCCTTATGCTCATTTAAGAAAAGGATCTGTTCTTGATGAAAATGTAAAAGTTGGAGCTTTTGCAGAAACAAAAAATTCAAAAATTGGAAAAGGTAGTAAGGTACCCCATCTTGCCTATGTTGGAGATGCAGAGTTAGAAGAAGATGTAAATTTTTCAGCTGGAGCAATAACAGTAAATTATGACGGTAAAGAAAAACATAAAACTCAAATAAAGAAAAATGCATTTGTAGGTTCAGATACAATGCTTATTGCTCCTGTGACCATTGGCGAGGGAGCTATGGTAGGTGCTGGGTCTGTAATTACAAAAGATGTTCCTGCAGGAGCTCTTGGTATTGAAAGAAACGATCAGAAAAACATTGAGGGCTACATGGATCGAAAGAATAAAAAAGGAAAGAAATGATTGAAAGAGCCGGCAAAAAGAAAATGCTCTTATTTTCAGGTTCATCAAATGCCGAGCTAGCTGATAAAGTTGCAAAAGAACTTGGAACAGAACTTGCCGAAGTCGATAAAACTCAATTTGCAAATGGAGAAATTTATATACGTCTACAGGAAAGTGTTCGTGGTGCTGATTGTTTTGTAATGCAAAGCCACTCAGGCCAAGTTAACTTTACAATTATGGAACAGCTTTTACTTGTAGATGCTTTGAAAAGAGCGTCTGCAAAGAGAATTACTGCTGTGCTTCCTTTTTATCCATATTCAAGACAAGATAAAAAAGCATTACCAAGAGAGCCAATTTCAGCTCGATTAGTTGCTGACTTATTTATTGCAGCTGGAGCAGATAGGATTGTTTCCATTGATTTACACACTCAACAAATTCAAGGATTTATAGATCAGCCATTTGATCACTTGACAGCTATGCCACTATTTGTAAATTATTTCAAAGAAAAATTTCAAGAGCCTATAACAATAATTTCTCCTGATGCTGGAGGGGTGAGAAGAGCTACAACTTTTGCAAAAAATATGGAGGCTTACGTTGGTTTTGTACACAAGAAGAGAGATCCAAAGATACATAATGAAGTTAAAGCATTTACAGTTATCGGTGAAGTCGAAGATCGACACGCAATTTTATTTGATGACATAGTTGACACAGGAGGAACAATTGCCGCTGCATCAAGAGCTTTAATTGAAAGAGGTGCAAAATCTGTAAGCGTAGCAGCAACTCATGGAATTTTTTCAGACGAAAGTGTGGAAAAACTTAAAGATACTCCCATTGAAGAAATTGTGGTGACAGACACTCTTAAACAAAATGGAAATATTGAAAAAATTGGAAATGTAAACATTCTCTCCGTTTCCTCTATTATTGCAACGGCACTAACATCTATCTTTGCGGATGATTCAGTCTCCGCAATATTTATGGGTGAAAACGTTTTATAAGGAGATATTGTGGCTAAGCAAAAAGTAAAAATCGCACTACTTGGTTCAATGAAAGAATTTCAGACCGAAGTTGATGATAAGAAAAAATTTACAAAAGAAATTGAAGAGCTAATTCAAAACGGTGGAATGTATTGGATCAAAGATGAAGATGGTGAGATAGGGATAAATGCGAAACAAATACATTCTATAGAGTTTGTAGATGATACCGATAAAAGGGAAGCGGGCTTAGTCTAGGATGACACAAGAGTACCTGTTTTTCTGTACTCTCTTCTAATTGATTTTCTCTCGTCTTCTGTTGCTCCGCCCCAAACACCAGAATCTTGATTTGTACGAATAGCATATTCTAAACATTCAATTTTTACATCACATTCATTACAAATTGCTTTTGCTTCAGCAGCTTGTTTCAGTGCTTTCATAGACGAACCTACTGGAAAAAATAGATCAGGATCTGCAAAAACGCATGCTCCCTCTTGCATCCAAAGTTCTTGCTCTAAATCAAAATTTACTATTTGCACATTATTCCTTACTTTGTGAATTGTTTCACAATCTAGTGAATTTATTGTACTAAAATTGAGAACATAAGGGAGCATTTTGAGAAAAATTTTTGGTCATAGAGGTTTACCCCAAATTTACATCGAAAACACTATAAAAAGCCTTAATAAAGCCCTTGAAATATGTGATTTTGTCGAAACTGATATACGTATAACTAAAGATGAGCAACTCATTTTTTATCACGATCCAACAATTGAAAACAAAAAAATTGAGGAATTAACATTATCAGAAATTAAAACGTTTATCGATATTGATATTTCTGAAATTCATTTTGTATCACGAGATCAAATCAAAGGAGGTGTAAATTTTGAATTAAAGGTTAACAATGAAGAAAATGAATTAAATAAAATATTCATAAATAAGGTTACAAATCTTACCAAACAAGATGATATTATTTCGTCTTTTGACTGGGAGACAATACTTAACAACAGAGAAAAATTTAAATCTAGGTATGGAATATTGATTGATAAAGAGAATCAGCTTTTTGAAAGCAAAGCGATATCCAATTTAGATCCAAAGTTAATGTTTATGGTTGAGAAGGAAATATTTTATTCAAGAAATTTTGAATTACCAAAAGAGAGATGTGTTGTTTGGACTGTTAATGATAGTGACGAGATTATGAATATTTTAAATATGAATGTATATGGTGTAGTCACAGATATTGGTGATAAACTTGATTGAAAGAAAGAGAGATTATGGCTTTAGCCGATGACTTAAGTGCAGCTTTGAAAGAAGCAATGAAAGCAAAAGATAAACCAAAACTTGATGCTATTAGACAAATACAAACTGAGATAGCAAAAAAGAAAGCTGAAAAAGGTGAAGAGGTTAATGATGAGCTTGTGCTTGGAGTCATTTCCTCATATGTAAAAAAAATGGCAAAAGCTGTAGAGGAGTATCAGTCGCTTGGTGAAAAAGGTGTTGATATGGCTAACAAAATTCAATTTGAAATAGATTTCCTAAGTACATATCTACCTGAACAACTTAGCGAGGACGAAGTTGAAAAAATTGTTGATGATGTCTTGACTGAATTAGGAGATGTAGATATTTCACAAATGGGAAGAGTAATCGGTGCAGTTATGGCAAAAGGTGATGGCATAGATGGATCGGTAGTCAGTAAAATAGTTAAACAAAAGCTAACTTAAATTATTTGAAATAGAACATTACCTAAAATACAATTTTTTTCTTTGAGTTTGAGGATATTTACTTTTTTATTTTTGTATTTTCTGGATATATAACACCTACAATTAATCTTGTTGACTTTAATGTGTAAAAAATGTTAAGAAAGTATTTTGTTATATTAATTTTGTTAGCTGCATGTTCACAAAATGTAGATACCTCATCTCAAGAAATTACTAATAACAATACTGGAGAAAATATTGATGATTTGGCTTTAGAATCTGACAAACTTTCAACAACTATTAAAGTTAATTTAAAACAAGCAGCTGACAGAGCTTTAAAATCTCTTGATAGACTAATAATTGAGGATCCTCTGGCTGCTTCTAGTTCCTCAACTCCTACGACCATTCCAGTCACTTCATCTACTACTGTTCCAACAACTACTTCAATACCAATAACTACTCAAACTCCACCACCGACAGATCCAATAGAAAGTATAATTACAATGCACACACCTTCTGAAAGAATTGGAACACTCTACGAAAAATTTGGATATAAAGATTTTATTGATCGATTTCCTGGCTACGAAGGAGATGAAAAAGCAAATTTACTGATTCAAATTGCTGTAAATCAATTACCAGATACATTTAGAACAATGATTAAAGAAGAGATAATTGTTCTCAATGGATGTCATCCATATGGACAAAAGCTCTTTAATAAATGCGTGTATGGAGTTTATGATCCTGTAGGTTACGACGGAGAAGGTAATTATGGAAACGATTGGGCACAATCAATTTGGATTTCAGACAGAGGTGTTACATCTGGATACTTAAATGACATACTTCTTCATGAATCAGCTCATGCGTATTCATTTTTAACATTAAGGGGATGCAAACTCCCAGGTGGCGAAAGCTATAGAAACTTAGCCCATGATAAATTTGGAGGAGAGGAAAATTTAGCTGATATTTTTGTGTACTATTTTGGAGGTAAATGGACAAACTATATAGATTTAGAGATTTTATCAATTAGTGATCGTAAATGGATTTCTGAAATGATTTCATATTGCGATTTATATAAATTAGAGAAAAATCTTTAAATGAGACTTTCTACAAAGTAACTCAAAAAGTCATGAATAAAAACTGTTGTTTCAATCTGAATAACATTTATCCTTACTAATTATGGAAAATAATACGTTTAATGTTGCAGTTCTAGGTGCTGGAAATATTGGTTCAGCTGTTATAACGCGTCTTATTGATCTAGATAAAGGAATAGTTGGATTAAATGTAAAAAAGGTTTTAGTAAAAGATAAAAGTAAAAAGAGACCAATCTCAGCTGATATATTAGTTGATAAATTTGAAGACATTTTGAATGACGACTCTATTGATTTAGTAATTGAGGTACTCGGTGGAATTGATCCTGGAAAAGAGTATATAGGTGCATTACTTAAAAAAGGAAAAGCTGTCATTACAGCAAACAAAGATATCATTGCTGATGCAGGTGTTGACTTAATTCAAACTGCAAAAGAAAATAATTCATGTCTTTATTTTGAAGCAGCTGTGGCTGCTGGAATTCCAGTCCTAAAACCACTCATTGAAAGTCTCAGAGGTGAAGAATTGTCTAAAGTTTTAGGAATAATTAATGGAACCAGTAATTACATGCTTACTTCAATGGAAGAGGGAAGTTCTTATGATGATGCATTATCAACTGCACAAGAACTTGGATATGCAGAACCCGATCCCACAAATGATGTTGAGGGATTAGATGCAAAATACAAAGCTGTGATTCTATCACTTCTTTGTTTTGGAGTTTCTCCGAGTTCAGATGAACTATTTACTGATGGAATTTCTGGAATTACGAAAGAAGATTTCGAATGGGCAGCAAGACTTGGAAAGACCATTAAGTTGGTTGCACAGATCGATAATAAGGATGGCTTTAATGCAAGGGTTCATCCGGTTTTAATTGATATGAAACACCCTCTAGCTGCAATAAGAGGAGCATTAAATGCAGTTGTTGTAGAGGGAGAAAATATCAATCAGTTGGTGTTTTCAGGACCAGGTGCGGGTGCAGAACCCACAGCAAGTGCAATTATTGGAGATGTTTTAAGTGCATGCCATCAATTAAGTTCCAATCAAACAAATTGGTATCCTTTAAGAGAATTTAAAGGTGAGATGAAAAGTTTTGAGGATGTTGAATCAAGTATGTTTATTAGGCTTTCTGTTAATGATGAACCCGGAGTTTTAGCAAAAATATCTGGAACCTTTGGAGAGAATAACGTAAGCATTGAAAGTGTAATCCAAGAGGGAAGGGGAGATAAAGCAGAACTTGTTTTAGTTACCCATGAAGCACCTGAAAAAGATATAAAGAACTCTATTGATCAAATTTCAGCATTAGATTCCGTCACAACTGTGACCTCAACACTTCGCGTCTACGTTTAAGTGGTACAGTATCAATCAACAAGAGGATATGAAGAGAAAATCTCTTTTGAGGATGTTATTCTTTCAGGATTAGCACCGGATAAAGGCCTTTATTTACCTGATTCATTAACAATTGATAATCTCAATCATTTAACAGAAGAGGACTTAAGTTATGAGGATTTTGTTAAAACCATCTTTATTGCACTTGATAAAAATTCTGCGAAGTACGTTGAAGATTTATCAATTTATTCAGGATTCGAAAGCTCGCCAACACCAACGTTAAAAGAAATTGGGGAAAACAAATATGTGATGGAGCTATTTCATGGACCAACAAAATCCTTTAAAGACTATGCTCTTCAACCCCTCGGCGCAATTGCAGACAGACGCTTAGGTGAGATTGGGGAAAAAGGCATGGTAATTGTTGCTACCAGTGGAGATACTGGCAGTGCTGCAATTCAAGCAGTAAAGAATTCAAAAAATATTGACATTGTTGTACTTCATCCACATAACAAAGTGAGTGAATACCAGAGACGACAAATGACTGAGGTAATTCAAGACAATGTTTTGAACATTGCTATTGAGGGTTCTTATGATGATTGTCAAAAAATTGTAAAGAAACTTTTACAAACTAATTCATTCAACAGAAAAGTTGTCTCATTAAATTCTATAAATTGGCTTCGAGTGATGGGTCAAACTGCTTATTATGTTTGGCTTACAAAGCAGTTTTCATCTCCAATTAATATTGCCATACCATCAGGAAATTTTGGAAATGCCTATTCTGCTTGGTTTGGAAGAGATAACGGTCTATCAATAAATGAAATATTTTGTGCCTCAAATGTTAATGATGTTTTAACTAGATTTATCTCTACAGGAAAATTAGAGCCTAAAGAAACCATACCCTCAGTTGCTCCGAGTATGGATATTCAAATCCCTTCCAGCCTAGAGAGATTGATTTACAATTTTGAAGGGGATGCTTCTTCGTTTTATGATCAGCTACAAAATGAGAAAATCGCAAAACTTTCGGAGGAGTCAGTTGTTAAGTTACAAAACATTTTCTCTTCCCTATCTTTTAATGACGAAATGATTTTAAAAGAGATTGATTTATTTTATAAAAATTATGGATGGGTAATTGATCCGCACACTGCAACGGCATTATCATCAAGTGTTACTTTTTCATCTACCCTTCCAGTAGTCGGGGTAGCGACTGCTTCACCAGAAAAATTTAGTGATGTAATTTCTAAAACAATTGATGAATTTAGAGTTGAAAATACAAAAAATGAAGAAAAATATTTTGTGCAAAAAGCCAATTCATCATTGGTTGAAAATACAATCAAAGAGTGTTTATAAAAAAAATATTTAAAAAGATTATATTCATAGGTTAATATCTGCCTATGACTTCTATAAGAGACGGAAGAGCATTAAGGCAACAAAATATTTACGACCTTAATAGGGAAAGACTGATCAATACAGCAGTTCAAGTAATTAATGAAGTTGGAGACATAAGGGAAGTAACTTTAACACAGATTGCTAAAGAGGCTGGAGTATCTCCCGCAACTGCATATAACCATTTTCCTGAAAGGATGGAGGATGTGTATTCAGCTATAGTGCATTCAAAAATGGATGTTGCTGCAAATATGGGAGCAACAATTCTAGATGAGTCTTTAAGTCCTATTGAAAAAATAAAACAGATCCCTGTAACTTACGCTGAAAATTTAATCAGCCTTGGGTACACAGGCAAGGTTCTAATAACTCAAATGTTTAATTTAATCAAAGTTGATAAATGGCTAGACCAAGACCCAGTGCAGGCTATTTCAGCGTTATTGAACACAACTGATGAATACAAAGATCAGGCAGATGAAATTGCCCTAAATATTGCAACCGCATTCAGGGGAGCGATGTTCGAGTATGCTTTGAATATTGGCGATCAAGTACTTTTTAATAGATATACAGATGAATATTTCCTCAAAACTTCTGAAAAACTCGTAGACAATATTCTCAAACAGTACTGATACAATCATTAAATCCTAAATTCGGGAAAAAATTATTAACCAATGAACTTTACTTTTAATGGATTCTAGTTAAACTTAAATAAGTTGATTAGAATCAAATCTAATCAAAATGTTGTTGGGTAGTATGAAAAATAAGTACATTTATTGGTATTTAAATTTTGCGTCTTATATTAACTCGTCAACTATCAAAAAAATACTCAAAACAACAACCTACATTGCGTTATTTTCAATTGTATTTATCACTTCTTGGGCTGTGCCGCAAGAGGAAGCAAGTGCAAACAGTAACTGGCAATGTAACGATGCATATGCGAGAGCATATTTTTATAAACTAGATTGGGATTATTCATCTACTAGTTTCACTATCGATCAATATGTTGCAACAGAGACAACAACAATCCAACGAACAACGGTAACGGTTGACTTTAGTTCAACATCGCATATTGCTGGAACGGTTAAAGGTATTAATGCGTTGGCGATGTCACCAACAGGGGTAATGTATGTAACCATAACTTCTGATGGGCATGGTACACACCTCTTTACTATCAATCGTGATACAACTACCAGCACAACAGCGACATTAACACCTCTAGCTCATATTGCAGACTACCAACAAGTCGGTGACAACAACTTTTACGATGGTGTAAACGGATATTACGGTTTTTCATCAGGTGATTATGTTGTAAATGCCAATGGTAATGACCAAATTTATATGGCTCAGGCTGGTTTCGAACATGGCTATATTTACAACGTCGCTACTGGTGGTGTGACCACCTATTCAGATCCTGGAATGGTCACCCCTATTAATGCTGCTGACTTTTCTTATATTGGCAGCTGGGATGGATATGAAATAGCAACATACAATGCGTTAGCAAATAAAGTTATACTCTACGACAAAGACAACAACACTATCTCTGAAGTTACACCAACGAACTCTGCATTTTCTAACGTCTCAGCAACATTAGCTAGCTACAGTTACAAAACTCCAGAAGGAGAGATCCGTTTTATCATTGATGACGGTCTTGGTAACAGGTTTGAAGTAAAACGAGTAGGCACGAACTCGTATACAGTAGAACAAAAAGGAACAACATTTACTACAGACAACTCCGATGGTGCATCTTGTGGACCAAATGCATATGATCCATTTGGACCTACGTTTAAAACATCACTTGGCACATGTGCTAGTGGTTACCAACAGCCATCTTTGCTTATTACCAACAACAGAGGAACAACTCAGTACTTTGATGTACAGTATAGAATCGCTGGAGGTTCTTGGGTTGATCTATTAAATGGAGAAGAGATCACTCCAAATGGGCAGTTCCCCGTGAGTGGTATACCACAGGTATACAACGGACAGACGGTCGAGTTCCAAATGCGGTACGGCTCATCTAATCCATCATCTGGAACATACTACACAGTTGGAGACCTTCTAACGGGTTCAGGTTGTGGAGATTATGCAGCTGGTACGGTTAGTACATCTGCTGGAACATGTGATGGAGGGTCCTCTACACCCACAGTGACACTCACAAATACTGGTACAGTCACTACATATTTTGATGTACAGTACAAGATTGGGACTGGTGCTTGGATAACATTCATTGACGGAGAGGCTGTTTCCTCAGGAACTCCAGAAACCATCTCAATGCCTGTCTCAGTTGTAAATGGTCAACAAGTTCAGTTTCAATATCTTTTTGCCAACGCTAATCCAACAGCCACAACAGGATTTACTGCAGCGACCTCAAGAACGATAGATTGTCCAACATATACAGCTACCATTACAGCTACTCCTGCAGCATCATGTACTAATGATCTTTTGTATCACACTGTAACAGTAACTAATACTGGAAATACCACAATGAGGTTTGCAATCGCAGAGAGAAGTAACGTAGGTAACGCAAACTTTAATTGGATAGAAACACAAAGACAAATTAATGCTGGAGACAGTGCTGTATTTACCTCAAGAGCTGTATACAACGGAGTAACTCCAGAGTACAAGATGGTGTATGGAACTCAGTGGAATCAGTATTATTCTACAGATCTTTACAGCAGCAGTAATACTGAAGGTACATTTACGCAGAGACAAAATGGTAGTTATTTAAAATCTGGAGATAGTTGGGTTAGATGGACTGCAAATAGCGCGGTAGATTGTGATTGGTGGGGTAATGGTGGATATGGAACAAATAGCGGTTCAAATTATACACGTGTAAGCCAGTCTACGAGTCAGATTTGTGATGGATCAGGTAATGCAACGATAAGACTAACTGTAACAAACTACAATGCGGCAAATGATGCATACGGTGGTTTTATAGACGTTCAGTGGTCGACAAATAATACGAACTGGGTAGATGTAGTGGATGGTCGGGCAATAGCTGATGGGGAGAGCATCATTTTTGAATCGCCTGTTCAGATAGCAACCTCCTCAACAGGATATTTTAGGTATCGAATTGCAGCAACAAACCCTACTGACTCTACACAAAATGCGTCTTGGGCAGTATTTAGTAGAGAGGCAAACTGTATTGCTAATTACTCTCAATCAGCATCATTTAGTGAGTGTTCAGCTAATGGTCAATACTCTACTCTTTCAATAACCAACAACGAATCCCAGACTCTGTATTTCAGAGCAGTTCCTACAAAAAACGATACACCTTATGACTACAGCACATCTAACACTTCGAATTATGACATTAATAGCGAAGCAATTACATTCTCTGTTCCGGCAAATTCTACACTCACATATGATGCATCAAGCAGTCCAAATATGAGAAAGCTTTACCCTGATGGAACTTACGGATATATGCAGTGGCTTGTGCAGGGCTCTTATATTGAGACACCGGATTGGACCAACACTACGGCGTATCCATATAATCTCACTAACGGACAAATACATCAATGTATTCCAGATATCTCTGCAAGTTATGATGTTACTTCTTGTAGCTCAGCTGGACAGACATCAACATTGACAATAACCAACAACGAATCACAAACAATTTACTTTAAAGTTAACCCATCAAGAACTGCCTCAACACTCAGCACAAGTGTTTCCTACAGTCCCAACTACAACACGCCAGACGCCACGACATTCTCAGTAGCTGCTAATACTACATTTGTATACACAGCTGGTGCCGTAACCTATGGGGTTAATGAAGACGCTTACATGTTCTGGAGGATTCAAAAATCTTATACAGAGAATCCAACTTGGGATACGCAAGCCTATCCCTATCAGTATTTAAACTCTCCAACAAGTGGGTTAAGTTATCATCACGACTGTGATATCAATGTAGATCCATATAATAACAGCAGTTATCAATACGAAACAAGACCTTCTAACGAACAAAATAGCTGTGTAGACAATAAGCAGTGGATGGGCTGGGTCTTGTATAACCAAAACTATAATGATCCAAACAGAACATCTCTGTGGTATGCATTCGAGGTTTCAGATGATAATGGTGCCAATTTTTATACCACCAATCTTTTTTATAGGATGGATGACACTTACCATGACAATAGTTACTTTGCTGTAAGTAACGGTTCAGGAAGTCTTTCAGCTGACGGATACACGGCAGTTCAAGCAACAAACAATCTAAATATGGCAAGTTCGAGTGCCAATCGTTATATATATCTTTCAACCAGGTATGTCACAGGATCAGTTATGAAACTAAGGTACAAAGTTGCGTATGCAGAAAATGAACTTGGCTCAACTGATTGGATTACACTTGGAAATTACAATAAAACTACAGAACAGCGAACTACTGATTGTCAGCCAGAAATTAATACATCTGGATGGGGAACAACAACTACGACTGATTCAACAAATGACACTTACAGCGATCTTGTCACTATTGGCGAATGTCAAAATACAATTGAAACTGGTGGTTTTGCACTCTCTACACTCACGCTTACAAGACCAAGTGGTGTGCAGTATTATCTGAAGCTTTGGCAATCGACAGATAGTGGAAGTAACTGGACACCTGTTGAAACTAATTATGCAATGGGTACTACCTATACAAAAGAATTAACAGTTAATCATGCTGGCAAAATTAAATATAAATTTCAGTTCTCCTATATAAGTGGAGATTTCTCAAATTCTAATACCTATTATTCAGCGGAAAAGACAGTGAACTGTCCAACTGTTGGAGCTAGCACAGCATCTATTGCTCTTGGAACATGTGTATCTGGCGGTGCGACACCGACCATTACAATTGGCAACAATGGTTGGGCTACTGGTTATTTTCATGTACAGTACTCAACCGATCTAGGGCAAAACTACAACGACGCCTTCTATGATCCAAATAACGGTAACGCCACACTCTATCAGATGATTCTTCCAGGTGAGGTTAAAACATATACAATACAGGATACAATTCCTCAGGGTACGACAGTTGTTATGCAGTACAGATACGCAGCAACATCACCACCTTCTGGTGCCTTCACTACCACGGGTACATTATTGATCAACTGTTCTTCTGATGTATCATCCGTAACAGTTGAACAAAATACAACACCAGAAGCATGTTACAACGGTTCACAACAATTAAAGATAAGATACACGAACTCTTCTAATACTACTAATTATTTTTACTACAAAATAAATAAGAATAGCCAGGGTTATGATACGAACTGGTCTGTCGCTACGTTAAATGCAAATACGAGTAACGGTACGGTTACTCTTCCAGAATCGTATGGAAATAATGATACTGTATTGATTAAATATCACATTGAGAGCACACAAAACGGATCATACGGTACAGAAGTTATAAATGATTTAATAACGATTGATTGTGGCACAGATGACTTTTTCACAGTAAGCACAGATTATGTATCTTGTAACCTCTATGGAGCTGATAAGTTAGAGTTTAAGTTTAAAAGAAACGGCACATCTGCAAGCTTTACTTCCAGTTCATATATTCACATAGAAGCTGAAATCTCACATGATGGCAACACATGGAAACCTCTTGGTAGAATGCAGTACTCAAACTTAACCACCTATTCTTGGTCCTCCAACTCTGGAACAAAAGGCCATTTTAATGATACACACCCTACCTACTACGGATTTATCAGGCCAAGTAACTTTAGCCAAAATCATTACGTAGCTGGCGTAATTCTTACTGACTCAACACATCAGTACCAAATTAGATATAGAACATACACCTCTACAACTAACAACCTTACAATGGGTAATTTCACTGGTGTTTTTACAACAATGACTATTGCACCAGATACCAATTGTGATCAGAATGATGTAGAACCTGTCACACTTACTACTACGCAGTTGACTTGTTTAGAAAATAAAGGACAGGTTGAGTTTACGTTTAATGACACTACGGTTACCCATTTAGATCCTTATCAACCTGCAAGACTTTTCTATCAATACTCAACAAACGGGGGTGTTACGTGGTCTAAACATATCGATCAGAGAGCGGCTTTATCTAATACGGAAACTATTAATTTGCCAAGTGTGAAAGTAACTAATGGTACTGCTCTTGAAATCAAATGGGGCTACGTAAGAGATCATACTCTGCCTAACACTAGCACCTCTTATACTACATATCACAACTTATATTCAAATACAAACATCAACGCAAGGCAGTTTGACTATATAGGCGGTTTGACAAGTACAGGGTCATATTATGAACACTATAGAGTTGACGATTCTTCAAATGAATTCAATGATAATTTCATGGACCATAATATGGTCAACACAACAACTGTAAATGTTGACTGTGATCCTGACTCAACTTACTCTCAGACATTAACAACTTGTGAGTGTAATGATTTAGGAGCAACCTCTACATTATCTATTAAAAATAATGACAACTACACCTCTTACTATAAAGTGCAGTACAAGATTGGAAATGGTCAGTGGTTATCTGCAACGGATTCACTAGAATCTGCCTTCGATATCTCGGTCAGTGGGGGCGCGACTAATAATAGTTTATCAAAATTTGTCCCAGATGGTGAGACGATACAGTGGAGAGTAAAAGATACAACCAATGGTGGTGACTTTGATGGTCAAGAGTGGGAAGAGGTAACTGCTAGTGCAACAGTTGATTGTGGCTGTGCAGGTGGTTCAGTAGATATAAATGTAGATTCAACAACATGTGGAAACGGCTCTTCTACACCAATCGTAAACCTAGTTCCATCAAGTTCTGACACAGCTTATTTCACTGTTGAATACAAAAGAAATACTGATACCGATTGGGTTGCATTTAAGACAGCGGAATCTGTAACGAATGGACAAACTGAAAACCATACTATGCAAGTGACTGTTGTGCACCAGGGAACAATCCAAATTCGTTATAAAGTTAATAAAATTTTGAGTAATTTAAATGCACAGGAATGGAATTACACGGATACAAAGACAATCAATTGTCCATATAGTTTAGTAACAGTAGAAGCACAATATTCAAGTTGTGGATCGAATTTCAGAGCAGCAACATTTAAGGTAACTAATACCGGCGCTTCTACATCTGCTGCTAAATTCCGTGTTCAATACAAAATTGTGACGCCTACTACAACAGTCACAGATTGGACAAACTCCTCGTTAATAGATACTGTAGTTGCTCCAGGAGCTTCTCAGGTAACATCAAATAACCTACAAATAACTGAAGGACAGAAAATTATCTGGAGATACGAATCTGTCAATACTTCAGCAGACTTCTTAAACAACTGGACAGAAGATGATACAAGTGGTTATGTGAACTGCGTAATAAATGTAACAGTCACTAATTCAATGGGTTCTTGTGATAACGGATCTCAAACAGCGACACTTAATGTAACAAATGATGAAACAAACAATACTGTTTATTTTAAGGTTCATTATAAAACTGGCAATACTTGGGTTTTAAAAGATGCAAATTTAGAAGTTGGTCCCAATTTTACAAATAGAACATTAACCGTTGATGTTCCACATGATAAAAATATTCAATGGAAATATCAGGTTAGTAATACACCTAATGATTATGCAAATGCGGAAGTCGTAGAACTCACGGCTTCAGCTACTGTTGATTGTGTAATTCTTGATGCAACCGGCTCTTCAGCATTTGGGTCTTGTATAAGTGGTCAGAGAAGATCGACTTTTACTATGGAAAACTCTTCTTCTGCCAATGATGGAGCATACTTTTATGTTCAATATGATTTGAGTGGCGATAATCAGTCTTGGCAATATCACACGAGCGGCCAAGCAAATTTCGTAGGTGTGGGAGCGCAAAATGTCATACATCAAAGTGTCCCTAATGGAGAAACAATTCAATGGAGATACTATCCAATGACCTCAGCTACAGCTCCTGCTGAAAGTGACTGGATAAATGAAAGTACTCAAACTCCCGAGGATTGCTCATTAGATACACTCATCAGTCATACATTAGATACATGTATAAGCAATAGCCAAGTATCTAATTTTGTCCTAACCAACAACACGGCTGGAGACGTACATTATCATGTCCAGTATTTTATTGAGGGTACCTCAGCATATGCTGACGCAGATAATGACTTAATACTTACCGCGGGTTCACCACAGGCATTTACACAGACTGTAGCTTCTGGAAAATATATCCAATGGCGTTATAAAGCAGCAACTTCTAATGCTGGTTTGGCATCTGCAACCTGGGTTGATCACACTGCTAACTCCGCATTTAAAAAGACTATAAATTGTGAAAATATTGATCCGAGTGTTGTTCAATCATTTGGTCTTTGTTATAACGACACAAAGAATGTGAAATTCATAATAAAAAATAGCTCAAGCGCTACAACTTCAGCATATTTCAAAGTTCAGTACAAAATTGGTTCTGGAGAATGGATTGATAAATCAGACCAAGAAATAAGTGTAGATGGTGAATTTTCACATTCACAAAATGTTCAAGCTGGACAGACGATACAGTGGCAATATAAAGTTGCAAAAACTCAAGCAGATCTTCCAACTGGATGGACAACTTTAAATGCGACAACTATTACCTGTAATGGTGAAGATATCTCTATTACAATGGATCCCGCCTGTGATGCTAATGGCTACAAGACCTCTAAGTTAAACATATTCAACTCAAGTTCGGGAAGTTTATACTATCAAGCCCAATACACATTTGAAGGAGCTAATAGCAACAACTGGACTACTGCAGCTCAACAAGTTGTGGTATCGACTGGAAATTCAACAGACATACCAATATCTGTCCAACAGGGACAAGCAATAACGTGGAGATACAAAGTCTCTGAAACGGGAAATGATTTTAGTTCTTTAACCTGGACTACACCACCGACCTCAGAGGTAGTTGATTGTACAGGGGTAAGCATTTCCACTCCATATACTTCATTAAGTCAATGTGTCTCTGGTGCAAAGACTTCAACTTTCAACTATTCCACATTGTCATCAAGCGCAAACGCAGCTTATTTCCACATACAATACAGAATTGATGGTGGAGTATGGATTAATAAAGTAACATCCTCTGATGGAACGCTTGCTGCAGGGCAAGCTAATTCGGTTACACAATCTGTAACCTCTGGTACTACTATCGAATGGCAATATAAAGCTGCTTACAACACCACAGCTTTAACAAATGCAAGCTTTATTTCTCTTGCAGGAGGAGCTGAAGAGGTTGATTGTGGAGTCCAATTAACAGTAAGTCATGGATTCAGCACATGTACAGATCAAACAGCAACTTCTACACTTGTATTAAAAAACACAGGCGCAACCCCAATGCTTGTTACGGTACAATCTAAACTCAATACTGGAGATTGGACTACCGAAGTATCGACAGTTGAAATAACTGCTGGTAATGAATTGCCGATAGCCAAAACAATAGTAAGTGGTCAAACTATTAGCTGGAAGTATAAATATGCTGGAACGGTCGTAAAACTTACATCCGCATCAGAGACAACAATGGACACGATACCAGCACTAGATTGTGAAACACCTATTCTTAATCAAGTCGCTGTTAGTAATGTTCTTAAAGAGTGTGTTGCAGGAAAGAGAATATCAGAATTAACATTTACAAATAACTCAAATGAGACAGTATATGTTGAGGCTTTGTATGACACAGGGTCCGGCTACCTCCTTAAAGGAATTTATTCTGTTACAAATGGAACCCCATTGGTCCTGGATTCTCCTAGCGTTCTTAGTGGTTCAAGTGTTAAATGGAAATATCGATTGGGACTTTCCAGTACATTAACTGGAACCTATACAGAGCTTGAAGCTTTATCGGTTAGTTGTATACAGACATCTGACGTTACAGTTGCTTTTGACGCTTGTACAAATCTAACGAGAGATTCCAGAATCACGATTAAAAATACTGGATCATTAACCCAGTATTATGAACTCTATTACTCAATCAGCGGTGGTTCCTATCAATTCCTAACAGAGGTAACTGTTGAAGTTGGCCAGGAGAATAGCTCTAATTATCAAAATTTAACCTCTGGACAATATATCAACTGGAAATGGAAGTCATCTATTGTTCAGGGTGATTATTCTAATTCACAGGAAAACTTCGAAACAAGATCTGCTCAAGTGAACTGTATCGATGATAGCTTGTCAGCATCAGCAACCAACTCGTGTACCCCAAATGGAGCTACCTCAACGAAGACATCTACATTTACAATTACAAGTAGTTCAACTGCCTCAAAACAAGTTGAAGTTCAGTATTCAACAGATAATGCTAACTATCTTTCAATGGGTACACAGACTGTTAGTAGTTTGCAGCCGTATGTAGATAGTAGACCATTTACTACAAACTACTACACCTATAGATATCGAATTTCTGGTACAACAAATTGGTCTCAACCAGTAATTAATGTTGCTCCATCAGACTGTTCTACAGTTACAAATGTTATCAGTGCATACAATACAAATGAATGTGTAGACGGTAGCTCATTTGCTAAATTGTCTATTGTTAACCCCGGTCAAGTTGCAACTGTAATTTATGACATCAATATCAATAACGCAGATTGGCAGAGTGTTGGATCACCCTCAGTAAATAGTACGTATACTTCAACTGGAGGTGTAAAAATACCAGCAAATACTCCTTTCCAATGGAGATACAAACTAGCTACTGATACAGATTATAAATACGTTTCCGGCACAGGAAACGACTGTTCTCAAGCTAACGCAATTACTGCTGTTACAGAAATTATATGTCCTGCTGACAACAGTAGTAAATCAGCAAAATTGCGAATTATAAATGTTGGGCCTCAATCAGTTAGTGCGATGTACAACTACTCCATCAATAATGGACCTTCACAGTCTGGTCCAGCACCGGTTTCAATAAATCCAACTTCATCGAATTACTCTATTGAAGTTCCTTTAAATGATGGAGATCAAATTGTATTTGAATATAAGCTCACAAGTGACGTAAGCTATCAACAAACACCGTCTAAATCAACTTCAGAATGTGGAGATGGTTTAATCTCAAATCCTCAATTGATTCAAACTATATCTGAATGTACTGAAAGTGCTGCCGTATCTACAATAGAAATGAGAAACCTATCTGATCAAGTTAAGACATTTTATCTTGAATATAAATTTAATAATGGACCATGGACCAACTATGACACAGTCACAGTTAACGCATCAAGTCCTGTAACGAGAAAATTAACGGTATCTGATAATACAACTATACAGTGGAGAGCAGTTGAAAACAGCTTTACACAGTTCGACCTCAACTCTCCTTATCAGTTATCTCAAGCAGAAACAGTTATATGTCAGTCAGTCACTACTACAACATTGCCACCTGTGAAATATATATTTGAGCCGATTGTTTCAACTAATAGGGTTTGTGACTTCGAAGACGGTGGAGCAGAGTTTGGTATTACAGTAGATAATTCAAGATCTAATGTTTCTGCAAAAGTTCTAAAGAAAATCTGGATCAACACAACACTCATTGCTCAAGAGACTGTCAACGTCCCAGCAGGCCAAACAATAGATTTCTCCTCTATAGAAGTAGGAGAAAATAAATTCTTTACGGTTGCTCTTGAAGTAACAAACAATGAAAATGGTAAAGTTCAAAAAATGATTAAGAACAAGGATGCTGATTGTATCGAGGATGAGCGTCCAATTAATGAGGAACAGAATCCTATCGATGAAGTAGAAGTTACTGAAAATACAGATAATGTTATGGAAGGTGATGGCGACGATCAAGAAATGGAGGATAATGGTGAATCACTCTTGTTCCTTCCAGGTGATGATTTCGTTGAATTTGTTTATATAGAGGATGCATCGAATCCATTTACACCACAATTTACTGATGATTCCCCTCCAACACCAGGAATACCATTTACAGGTCGAAATGTTGGTGGTTTAATCATTTCATTTGGATTGATGCTAATCGGATTTGGTGCTTTTATACTAAGAAGAGCATTCAAATTTTAGATGGCATATTTTTTTATATATTTACTGATAATAATTATCAACATCTTTGCCGTTCTATTTGTATTAAAAATTAGAAGAAAAAGATCTAATGATCCAGATGTCATTTCAGATGCAACACTTTTAGAAGAAAATTCAATCGAACCAATAAAAGCTAAAAGGCCTTTTTCACGTTTCAAGAAAGAAGATCCTAGTACAAATATTTTTGTTGAATATGAAGAAATTGAAGAAGATGTAGCTGAGCAAATATTTGATGGTAAGTTTCTAGATATTGCTGTAAGTGAAAAAATTGTAACAAAAAAAGGTAATTGGTTTTTATATGGCGAAGAAAAACTCGGGTATGGAAAAGAAAAAGCTAAATTATATTTGCTTGAGAATCCTGATATAGCAACTGAAATAAGGGATCAATTAAGTAGTGCTAAAGAAATAGAAAATTTAATAAACCAAAAAGACTTAAAAAAAATAAATTCTGATGATTCCGGAAATGAAATAAATCTATCTTCAGACGAAATTGAAAATCAAAAATCGCTGAGTTATGTTAATCAGAATTTTGAGGTAGAACTTTCAGAAATTTATGTAAAATCAAATATTTTAAAAAAGGTACTTGAGAATGCTATTGGCACAGAAGTTATTATCAGTGTAGATGTAGGTGAGAGATTTAATCCTTTAATTGCTGAGCCTGATAATTTCACAGAAGACATCATGACAATGCTTAAGGAGATAGACTACCTAACATCTGCAGTCAAAAATATATCTAAAAATGCAAAGTACTTAGGAGTTGATGTAACAAAAGAAATGTTATTAGAAAAGCTGGCATTGATGACATCTGATCGATTTTCTATTGTCTTTTCAAAAAAACCAGTTGAGAAACATAGAAACATTCCAAGACTTAAATTTGATTTACCTGTAAAAAAAAACCGAAGACAAAGAGAAGTAGCAGAAACTAAAAAATCATTTGAAAGTACAAATACAAGATCACTTCTTCCACTTGGTGTAGGTTTATTAATAGTAGGTTTTTTAATTTTGATTTATTCAATTAATCAAACATTTTTTTCTACTTCAGTAATAAATGATGAGCAATATCTATTAGAAAATAAATTTAATGTTAGTGATGTTAAACTTTCTGAATTAAGAAATAAAAACATCGCGACTGATAGTTCATTAAATAATTTATCACAAACAGATGAATTTCAAGAGTCTGTTATCTCAATTGCAACAAAAACTCTTACTAATCAAGCAGCAAAGGCAAAGTTTCTTCCAGATGTTGTTGGAAGGTTAACAATCCTATCTGCAAATATAAATCATTATGTGGTCTTTGGTGCAACGAGTAACAAATTAGAGTATGGACCCGGTTATATACTTGGAACTGCACTTCCAGGTTCGGGAGGAAACTTCGCAATTGCTGGACATAGAACTACATATGGTGCACCATTCGGCAATCTTGATAAAGTTCAGATTGGTGAAACAATAATATTTCAAACAAATACAAATCAATATGAATACCGAGTTATAGATGTGAAGATCGTATCTCCCGAAGATAATTATGTACTGGAGGACTATGGTGACGACAGAATAACGTTAACCACATGTCATCCAAAATTCTCTGCAAGAGAAAGGCTTGTAGTTATTGGACAACTGGAAAGGGTAGAGGTATTTGGATAATGAAAAAAATAATTATTTCATTAATCTTTTTCTTTTCTTTTTTTAACGGTGTATACCCCAATGGATATTTAGATACAAATTTACATGATACTGATGAAGCAACTATTGAAATAGAATCTGCAAGATTAGATGAAAATAATTTACAAATTTCATGGTTAGTTAGTGGTCTTGAAAATATTGATGAATTGATTATTTCAGTTCGTGAACTTACATCTGATGGATTGCAAGGAGAACCATTGGAGATTATCGATTACTCTGAAAAAGGACAAAAAATTATTCAATGGGATGGGACTACAGATCTTTCGATAATTTTAAAAATTTTATCAACTAACTACACACAATATAGTGGACCGGACTGCGCTTCGGTTTATTGTTATAGAGACATTACTACTGAAATTACTTCAGATGAGTATATAATTAATAAAATTCCTGATCTTCCTGTAATAACTACTACTGTTCCCGTCGATGATTTTATTATTGAAGAAACAGTAATTGATACATCAACAAATATAACATTCACAAATGAGCTCATTACAACTATTCCACTCTTCAGTGATATTGATTTTTCAGATCAGGCTAAAAATGCTTTTGCATTTCTTATAACTTCTGGAATTATATTTCTATTTTATGGAGTTTTACTCGCCCAGGAGTGGTTCAACAGAATAATTGCATACTATAGAGTCAGGTGGTCAAATCGTGAAAGCAAATTAAGAAATAAAACAAGGCTTGAGACAGCAATGGAGATAACGCTTGTGGCTCTAATTACATCTCTCTTGTATGCATTTGTTGAGGAGGGCTTCACATTTCAAGTACGGCAAGAGAATTTAGCAATTTTTGTTGGTGTCTTATTTGGACTTATTATTGTTACCTTCTTTTATGAGGGTATAGAATCTCTAATTGAATATTTTCTGTATGACCAAATTGTGAAATTTGATTGGAATCCACAAGCCATGTTTTTTGCAGTACTTTCAACAATACTCTTCATTGTTATTGATCTTCCTTTTGGATTTATTCTTGGTTTTATAGCAGCAATACATGTAGTTTCGAAGAGACCAAAAGCGGAATTGTCACCTAAATTTTATTCAATGATAAGTCTTTCAATTGTTGGATATTTTTTCTTCTACGCAACATCATTTGAATCGGTTAGCTCTTCAGGTGTTTTAATGGCAATTTGTAAACTTACTTACTTAATGTGTTTAGAGGGAGTTATATTTAAAGCAGTTCCTTGGGGAGGGAATGAGTTATTTGATGCAATTGGTGACTCAGATGGAATTTATCAGGCAATGCCAATTGTTAGCTTTTTGATAAGTATTTGGCTATTTATAAGAATCCTTGTCTTACCACCTGACAGTGAATTTAATGAATTACAACAAACTTTATTACAGAGTGGAGAGCTAGCTTACAGATTCATGCTTGTTTTATTAATTTATATATTCATAATTTTACTACTAGGTAACTTCATGAAAAAATATGCTGAATTGAATAGACCCGCTGACTATGAAGAAAGTTTAAAGATTGATGATGAAGAAATTATAGATTTAGTTGATGATGATCTTAGCGAATCAGTAAATGAGTGGTAAATTAACCGTTACTATTGTCATTTTAATTGTTTTATTCATTAGTTTGTCTTATATATATGTAATAAATAATCCAATTGAGATAAGTATTCAAGCTAATATTGGAAGTACTGAAACATCTACTACTTCATCATCAACTACTACTACCTCATCTTCGACGACAACTACCATTCAACTTACTACTACCTCATCTTCGACGACAACTACTATACCAACTACAACTACCTCCTCAACTACTACATCAACTACAACGACAATTCCACGAACTACAACAACAATTGAAGTACTAGAAAAAGAAGACTCAGTTGCCTTCAATTCGGATAATTCGGAAAACATAAAAATTTACGAGGGTGAATTTATATCATTTGATGGATTTGAGGGTGAAAATCAATTCAACCTTGATACATTAGTTGCCAATTTACCTTTAGAGTTGAGAAAATCTGTAGAAAATAATGTCATATTTGTAAACGGTTGTCACTCTTACGCGGCTACAATTTTGGGCAGATGTCCTTTTGGTGTATGGGATTCAGCTGGAACATTTCCAGATGGCTCAACAAATTCAAATTGGAAATTATCAGTCTGGGTTTCAAACAAAGCATTTGCTAATAATAGAGCTTACAATACATTGCTTCATGAAACATCTCACGCACTTTCATATTTAACAAGAAACTGTGTCAACTCAGAAGGTGAGAATCAAAGAAAAAAAGCTCAAGAATTTTTTGGAAGTGAAGAATTATTTGCTGACGCATTAGTCCTTTACTATGGGGGAGATTATCTTTATTACAGAGATGATCTTGTTTTGCAGGTATCTGAGAGAGAATACCTAGAGAATTATGCATCCCTGTGTATAAAGGATTAAAAATTAAAAAAATATATTTTGACTAGAATAGATTCAAATAGAATAGATTCAAATGGAATAGATTCTAATTAAACTTTAATTGGAACTCATTCTAATTCAGTTTGGTTAGAATAGATTCTAATCTAAATGATATATTTATAAAGCTTTTGGTACTTGTAAATAATTTTTAAAATAATAAAATCTTAATATGTCAATTCAAGAGTTAAACAATCTGATCTCTTCATCTCTCACATTTAAGACAATAACACCAATGATTCCAGTTATGTTTTACTTTTTAGGTACTCAAACTAATTATCAAGACATTAAAGACACCATAGAAAACAAAATATCATTTTCTTACGCATTATTTTTTCAGATTTTTGTATTACCTTTGATTGGATTAACTTTATATTTAGTTTTTAACACAAGTATATTTGCAATTTCAATTGCTATCGTTTTATTGGCACCTGGTGGATTTATATCTGGAATTTTAACTCATTATAAAAAAGGCAACATCCCTCTTTCGGTTTCGTTAACTTCATTAACATCACTTATTACTCCATTTACAACAGTTTTTTGGTTAAGCATTATTTCAATTGATGCAGAAGGATTTTCTTTTAACTTCTTAGAGACGTTAACACAGCTAACTTTATTAATATTTATTCCTTTTCTAGTTGGGTATTTCTTAAATTCAAAAGACATTCAAACAGTTAATAGATTATCTTCTTTCTTAGATAAATTTCTAAAACTATACATAGCGGTTATTTCTATAACTGGGCCTTTTGAACTTAGGGAAGCATTATTTGATTATTTTTCTGAAGCTATAACTATTGTATTGGTTGCAATTGGGACAGTCTTTATTGCTGTAGAAAGCACCTCTCGACTTATAAAGATCGAAAAAAAGGATGCAGTAACAGTTTCCATAGAGGCCTTATGTCAGAATTTTCCAATTGTATTGACTTTTTCTATACTTTTCGATTTACCACAAATGGCAGTATTTGGGGTGTTTTATTATCTAGCTACTTTGGTTATAGTTGTTCCTTATTCAATAACTAGGCCATTAAATTAAAAAAATAAAAACTGCATCTTTACAAAAAGTATGTATATAATGAAAGTGTCTTTCAGGCAAAACAATTCACAAATCATTTCCAAAAAATATGATTTTATATAGGAGAAAGAATGTCCGCAAGATCACAATTACAATCAAAACCGGTAGCAGACCTTAGATCAATTGCTGAAAGTTTAGGCATTGAACATAAAGGACTACAAAAAGCAAAACTAATCGATCTATTAGTTGAACATAGCGATGAAATCTTAGACCCAGAAGAAACTGAAGTAGCTGAAGTTATAAGTAAATCAAATAACGATGATGGTCCTTCAGTAGTTAGTTCTGGCGACAGCCAAATTAAAGAAGGAGAAATTAGAGAGGGTATTCTTGACATTCTCCCAGAAGGATATGGATTTTTAAGATGCGGTGGTTACAAACCCAGTGAAATGGACGTCTACGTTCCAGCAGGAGCAATCAAAAAATTTAGAATGAGAAAAGGAGACCTTGTAACAGGTCCAATCCGTGCACCTCGTGCAAAAGAAAAATATCCAGCATTAGTCGAACCAAAAACTGTAAATGGTGGCGATCCCGAACTGTTAGCTCGTAGAGTAGATTTTGATAAACTTACACCTCTATTTCCAGATGAGAGATTAAAGCTTGAAATTGATGGCGAACCAGAACGACTTGTTGGAAGAATCGTAGACCTTATTGCACCTATTGGAAAGGGTCAGAGAGGATTAATTGTTTCTCCACCGAAAGCAGGTAAAACTACAATATTAAAAGAAATTGCAAATTCAATTACTGCTAACAACCCAGAGGTTTATTTAATGGTTGTTTTAGTTGATGAAAGACCAGAAGAGGTAACCGACATGCAACGTTCAGTAGATGGTGAAGTTGTTTTTTCAACCTTTGATAGACCACCAGATGAGCACACTCAAGTCTCCAAATTAGCTATTGAAAGAGCAAAAAGATTAGTAGAGGAAGGTAAGGACGTTGTAATTTTATTGGATTCCATTACAAGACTTGCGAGAGCTCATAACTTAGCAACTCCAGCTAGTGGAAGAATCTTATCAGGTGGTGTTGATTCGACTGCTTTAACTCCTCCAAAACAATTCTTTGGTGCAGCAAGAAACATTGAAGGTGGAGGAAGCCTAACAATTCTTGGTACTGCACTGGTTGAGACTGGCTCAAAAATGGATGAAGTTATCTTTGAAGAGTTTAAGGGAACTGGAAATATGGAGCTTCGTTTAGATAGACAACTTGCAGATAAAAGAGTGTTCCCAGCGATAGATGTTACACCATCTGGAACTCGTGAAGAGCAACGACTCGTTTCACCAAAAGAACTTGAATCATTATGGACTCTAAGAAGAGTTCTTGTTGGTCTTGAGGGTGGCGCAGCAACAGAATTATTAATAGATCGGCTTAAAACTCTAAAAAGTAATGACGCATTCTTAAAGGATGTCGCAAAAACCAACAAATAAAGTAAAGTAGAAACTGTGAAAAAAGATATACATCCCGAATATAAAGAAGTTGTTTTTAGAGATGAAGATGCTGATTTTGCATTTCTTACAAGATCAACCATTAAGACATCTGAAACAATTACTTGGGAAGATGGAAAAGAATATCCGCTTGTAAAACTAGAAATCTCTAGTGCAAGCCATCCTTTTTTTACTGGAAAACAAAAACTTGTTGACTCTACAGGTAGAGTTGAAAGATTCAAACAACGATACGGTTCAACAAGTACAAGACAAGCACCTAAGCAAGAAGTTTCTTCTCAAGAAGAAGAATAACTTCTTTAATCCCTTTTTCTCATGTCTGAAAATGATATTTCTTATGGTGGACAAGCTGTAATAAGTGGTGTCCTAATTCAAAGCCCAAAGGGTTGGTCACTTGCTGTAAGAAATCAAAATAATGAAATTGTAAAGTTCTTTAAAGAGAGAACGCCTTTGGTTAGAAGGCCTGGTATATTCAAACTTCCATTAATGCGTGGTATTGGAGCACTCATTGATTCTTTATATGTTGGTTATCAAGGTTTAACAATGTCTGATGAGATATATTATGAGGATGAGCCAGAACCAACACTTATTAATAAAATCTTTAACTACGTTTTTATTGTAGTGTTTCTCTCGCTTCTTATTGCAGGACCAAGATTACTGATCGATTTGATTGAAACAGATCAGACATCGAAAGGATTATATGAGGGACTTTTACGTGGAGTAATCGTTGTTCTTTATATTTACCTCATTGGAAAAACAAAAGACGCACAAGAGCTATTCGAATTTCACGGTGCGGAGCATATGACAATTGCAGCTTTTGAAAATAACAGAGATCTTAATCTTGATCATATTAAGACTTACCCTAAAGAACACATTCGATGTGGAACCGCATTCATATTTTTGATAGTTTTTGTTAGCTTGTTAACGCTTCCATTTATTCCAACGTTGAGTATTTTGATGACACTTGTAACACGAATTCTTCATGTGTTTGTCGTTGCCATGCTTTCATACGAAATACTTAAACTAAATTTTCAATACTCAGGGTCACTTTTTTCAAGATTTTTTAGTACTCCTGGAATATGGATGCAGAAAATGACTACAAAACCCCCATCTGATGACCAGATTGAGGTCGCAAGAGTAGCTATGGCAAATTGCATAAAACATAGTGAAAATACTGATGAACTTGATACTTTTCTTGAAAATACAAAAGAGGTAACTCATGGATGAAACATTAATTAAAAAACTTACTGCAATAGTTGAGTCACAAAAACAATTAGAAGATGATTTATCAAAAGTTGATATCTCAAGTGATCCAAATAAATATGCAGAGATGGCAAAAAAACACAGTGATATGTCTTCAATTGTTGAGCTTTTCAGACAATGGGAAACACTAACTTCAGATATATCAGATGCTGAAGAGTTGCTTAATGAGGAAACCGATGAAGAGATGAAGAGTGAATATGAGGACATCATTAAAAACTCAAATGCTGAAATTGAAAACATTGTTACAAAAATAAAAGTTGGCCTACTACCAAAAGACCCATCTGATGAGAAAGATGTCCTTGTAGAAATCCGTCCTGGAGCAGGTGGTGAGGAAGCATCCATTTGGGTTGGAGATCTATTCAAAATGTATTCACGTTTTGCGGAACGTAACTCATGGAATGTTGAAAAGATAGAGATGACTGATTCTGATATGGGTGGATATAGCAAGGTTATCTTTGCTATAAAATCTAAAGGTGTTTATTCAAAACTAAAATTTGAAGCTGGTGCACACAGAGTACAGAGAATTCCTAAAACAGAGTCACAAGGAAGAGTCCATACTTCTATTGCAACGGTAGCTGTCTTGCCTGAAGCAGAGGAAGTTGATATAGATATTGATCAAAATGATTTAAAAGTCGATGTCTACAGATCTAGTGGACCAGGTGGACAAAGTGTGAACACGACAGATTCAGCCGTACGAATTACCCACGTTCCTACTGGGCTTGTTGTCTCCTGCCAAGATGAAAAATCACAATTACAAAATAAAGAAAAAGCCATGAGAATTTTAAGAGCAAGATTATTAAAAGCACGTCAAGACGAAGCAGAAGCTGAACGAGCAAAGAATAGAAAAGAACAAGTAGGTTCTGGTGAGCGATCTGACAAAATTAGAACTTACAATTATAAAGACAACAGGGTATCTGATCATCGAATCAACTTAACCCTGAAGAAACTAGACCAGGTATTAGATGGTGATTTAAGTGATTTTATTGACGCTCTGATAGCAGATAATGAAACAACAAGACTTGCAACTTTAGAGGAATAATTGGATATAAAATCTATTCCAAATCATGAACTTGAGAGGTTAAAACAAAAAGCTCAAGAAATCTCTGGTAGTAAAACAGAATATCAAAATGAATATTCAACACTACTTACTCGCAGGTTAAATCATGAACCAATTCAATATATTGAAGAATTCATGCCCTTTTATACCGTCCAGTTAAAAGTAGATGAACGTGCATTAATTCCAAGACCTGAAACAGAGTATTTGATCGAGATAATTAAAAACAAGGTTGTAATACCAAAAAGTATATTAGATGTTGGTACTGGTTCTGGTTGTATAAGTCTGATGATGAAACATTTATACCCAGAAGCTGAAGTAAAAGGGATCGATATCTCACCTTTTGCTATTCAATTAGCCACTGAAAACGCAACCCTCAATGGAATGAATATTGAATTCATCCAATCAGATCTCCTTAATGAAGTAAGTAGTAGTAATTTTGACTTAATAATTGCAAACTTACCATATATACCAAGTAGTGAAATTGAAACTCTTGATTTAGAAGTGCTTAATTACGAACCCTTAAATGCACTTGATGGTGGAGATAATGATGGGATTAACATTATTCAAAACCTCATAAATCAAATTGAAGATAAAAAATACAAAGACTTTGAAATATTTCTTGAGATAGATGAGAGATTTGGCCAGAAAGTAATTGAATTATTGAATAACTATGACGATGTAGAATTAATTAAAGACTTGGCAGACAAAGATAGGTATGTTTATGCAAGGCGATAATATCTCACAAGCAATAGATGCAATTAATAAAAATGAAGTTGTTGGTGTTCCCACAGAAACCGTTTACGGTATAGGTGTCAATCCAAACTCAAAAGAAGCTGTAGAAAAATTATTCGAATTGAAAGAAAGAGATGACTCAAAACCTATCTCATTACTTATTCCCTCATACACATATTTGCAACAACTTGATCTTGTTACACAAGTACCTGAAATTGTAGATCTCTACTGGCCAGGACCTCTGACTGCAGTTGTTGAAACCAATGAAGAATATGTTGATGGTGTAGGTACAAAAAATCCAAACACAATTGGATTAAGAGTTCCTGATAATGAACTAACTATACAACTATTAAATGAAATTGGTCCACTGGCAGTTACAAGTGCAAACACCTCTGGCGACCAAGAAGCAAAGAACGACAGTGAGGCATATGAAATGTTTAAAGACAATATTGGATATTATTTAGAGGGAACATCAATCCATGGAGATGGATCTACAGTTGTCGATTTTAGAGTTACAGGTGGGGAAATTTTAAGGCAAGGGCCACTTAAATGGCCTCCAAGTTACTGTTAAAGTGTAGATATGGAAAATACTGGCGCATTAAACACTGAATTATTTGAAACAGATAATGAGATAGCATCATTAATTGATAATGATTTAGCACGTCAAAACTCACATATACATTTAATTGCTTCAGAGAACTTTGCATCAAAGGCAGTGATGCAGGCGTCAGGTTCTATTCTTACAAACAAGTATTCAGAAGGTTTTCCAGGAAGAAGATATTACGAGGGTTGTGAGACTGTTGATGAGATAGAACAACTCGCAATTGACAGAGCATGTGAATTATTTGAGGCAGATCATGCAAACGTCCAGCCTCATTCAGGATCATCAGCAAACATGGCAGTCTACTTAAACCTCCTAGAAGCTGGTGACACCGTTATGGGTATGTCTCTTGACCAAGGTGGGCATTTAACACACGGTTCTCCTGTTAACTTTTCTGGAAGAATGTATAACTTTGTTGGTTATGGATTAGATAAAGAAACTGAACTGATCAATATGGATGATGTTGCAAAATTAGCAGAGGAAACAAAACCAAAATTACTAATTGCAGGATACTCATCTTATTCTCAGGAGCTTAATTACAAGGCTTTTAGAGAGATTGCTGATTCAGTTGGAGCTTATTTTATGGTTGATGCCGCACATTTTATTGGCCTTGTTGCTGGTAAGGTTGTTGAGAATCCAATGAAATATGCTGATGTTGTGACTGCAACAACTCATAAAGCACTGAGAGGTCCAAGAGGTGGAATGATTTTATCAACAGAGGAATTTGCAAAAGGTGTAGATAAAAATATTTTCCCAGGAGCACAAGGTGGAGCATTAAATAACCAGATTGCAGCAAAGGCCGTTTGCTTTAAAGAAGCACTATCAAAAGATTTTCAAGATTATACCGCTCAAATTTTAAAGAATGCTTCAGCACTCTCTGACTCTTTTATAAGTGAAGGTCTAAGAGTTGTGAGCGGGGGAACAACTAATCACATTGTATTAGTTGATACAAACAGTGTTGACGAAGAGCTAACTGGCAAAGATGCAGGTATTTTACTCAATGAAATGGGAATTACGCTAAATCGAAATGCCATTCCATTTGATGAGAGATCACCATTTGTTACATCAGGCATAAGAATGGGTACACCAGCTGCAACAACATGTGGAATGAAGGAAAGTGAATTAACAAAAGTAGGATACTTAATTTCAGAAATTCTAAAAAATAGATCAGATTCAAACAAGCTTGATGAATTAAAAGATGAAGTAAAAGAGTTAGCTTCACAATACAAGCCATATGTCTAACAATCGAAGAAAATTAAATTTAGAAGACTACGGTCCAGTAAGTTCGTTTTCAACTTCAATAATTAGTGGACTGTTAGTAGGTTTACTAGTCCAAAATTTTATCGGGTTTGAGCCGTACACAGTTATCATTTTTTTGTTTGTTGGAATTTATGATGGTTTCAGAAGAATGTGGAAAATTTCAAAAAAACTAGAACAAGATCAATGAATGTTGAATTAGTACTGGCTACAAGAATGCTTAAAAGAGCATCAATAATTTATATTCTTTGCCCACTTCTTTTTTTAATTAGATCACAAAATGCATTTGTTACATCTCTAGCGTCTTCAATAATTGTTGCAATTGGATTTTATTTGGGTGCAGTCATCATGTCGTATGCTGCAAAAGTCTCATTAAATTTCTATTACTTCGCTGCAATTTTTGGATATTTATTTAGATTAATTTTCATTTTTGGACTTCTCTTATTACTGAGAAGCTTATATTCTATTGATGAATTGGCAATGTCTTTGACAGTGCCAATCGTGTTTTTAAGTATGTTATTCTTAGAAATGGCTATGGTAATTAAGAGAAAAGACACTGACTTAGATTGGGCAAATGATAACAGCAGCTGAGACTTGTGATTTTATAAACAACGTTGTTTGCAAACCTGAAAATGTAAACTCTTTGTTCGAATTTGGAAACTTTGGTTCTTCTGATATCTCCCGAACGGAAATTCTTATACTTTTAGCTGCGATTATCCCAGTAGTTTTAATGTTTTTTGGGCTTAGAAAAAAATCAGTTGTTCCTGGAAGACTTCAATCTGTAGTTGAAAGCATCTTTACTTTCGTGAAAGATGAAATAGCCCTAGGTGTAATTGGCCGAGGTGGAGAGAAATTTACACCATATTTAATTTCAGTATTTATGTTTATCTTGGTTGGTAACTTATTTGAGGTCACTCCACTTATCAATTTCCCAGTTACATCTCGCATGGCACTTCCTCTCTTTTTAAGCCTTGTCACCTACGTAATATTTCTTTTTGTCGGAATCAAAACAGAGGGAATAAAATATTTTACAAACTTACTATGGCCACCAGGAGTTCCTGTAGCCTTAAAACCTCTTGTTGGCGCAATCGAGTTAGTTTCAGTTCTACTTGTAAGACCATTTAGTTTAGCTGTTCGATTATTTGCTAACCTTGTAGCGGGTCACGTAATGTTAAGTCTTCTCTTGGCTTCAGCATATTTCTTTGTTGTACAACCTGGAGTAGGCGAGTATATCGTATCAAAAGCACCTGTTGGTCTTGCATGGTTTACTTTAGGTCTTGCAATATATGGTTTTGAATTAATAGTTTCTATTCTGCAGGCATACATATTTACTTTGTTGTCAGCAGTTTATATACAGACGTCTCTGCATCCAGAGCATTAATTAAAGGAGGATAATGGAAAGTGCATACGCATTAATTGGATACGGACTAGCGGCGATTGGACCAGGCATTGGTATTGGTCTTATTGCTGGTAACGCAGTACAAGCAATGGCTAGACAGCCAGAAGCAGCTGGAATGGTAAGAACAACAATGTTCTTAGGAATCGCATTCACTGAGGCTCTTGCCCTTATTGGATTCGTTCTATTCTTTTTGGTTGGTTAAAAATGATGTTTTATTTGGATACATTTTTAGCGGAAGCAGAAGAGTCAAGCTCAGGTGTTGACTTATTGCTGCCTGCAACTTCAGAATTAGTAGCTGGAGTAGTAGCTTTTGCAGTAGTATTTTTCTTCGTTTGGAAGTGGGCTTTACCTGCCATGAACGAAACACTTGATAAAAGATCTGCTGAAATAGAAGGACAGATAAAGGAAGCTGAAGATACTAAATCAGAAGCTGAGAAATCAAAGCAAGAATATGATGCTTTAGTTTCAAACGCTGACGCAGAAGTTCAAAAAATTATTGATGAAGGTAAGCAAGCTGCAGAAAAACTTAAAGAAGATGTTTTAACTGAAGCGAGAGCTGAAGCAGAAGCAATAATTGAAAAAGCAAAGTCAGACTCAGACGCTGAAAAAGAAAGAGTCTCAACTGAGTTAAAAAGTGAGGTAGCTGATCTATCTCTTGAGATTTCTCAAAAAGTAGCTTCTTCAATGTCAAAAGCTGATCAAAAAAAATTAATTGAAAAGTTTATTAAGGAGTTGAATTAAGTAAATGTCTGTTGATTCTTTCTCAAAAGGAATTGTTGAAATTATTTCTTCATCTAAAGATGCTGAAAGAGTTGAAAATGAAATCCTCCAAGTTTTCAATGCACTTTCAAAAAGCTCTGAAGCATTAGATGTGTTTAGAAATTTTGGTATTCCTGTTGAAAAGAAGATAGAGGCAGTTAATTCATTACTCGACAAAAGAGTGTTACCACTCACTCTTGATCTAATAACCTTGACAATATCTCAAGGTTTTGGAGATAACCTCTCTGATATCGAGAGTTCGGTCGCAAATTACATTGCTGAAAAAAGAGGGGCATCAGTTGCAAAAGTTGTTTCAGCTGTTGAATTAGATGCAAAAACTGAAAAAAGTTTAATAAGTGCCCTCAAGAAAAAATTAGGCACCGATGTGGAAATAAAAGTTGAAGTTAATCCAGATGTATTGGGTGGACTTAGCGTAAGTGTTGGTGAGAGAACATTTGATGGATTGATTTCCTCAAAAATCTCAGAGATAAAAACAGTTTTAGAAAGTAGGTAAATTGAGCGAATTTAATATTGATGCAAAACAAATATCAGATTCATTAAAAGAGACTCTAGGTGATTGGCAGGATTCTGTAAAAGACGATCTTGTTGGTTACGTTTCTGCGGTAGCTGATGGAGTAGCAAGAGTTAAAGGCTTAGAAAATGTTATGGCATCAGAGCTTCTTGAATTCCCAGGGGGACTTGTTGGAGTAGCACTTAACCTTGAAGAGGATTCTATCGGTGTTGTTTTGATGGGTGACTCAAATCACATAGAAGAGGGCATGCCTGTAAAACAAACTGGAGAGGTGTTGTCAATTGGTGTTGGTGATGGCTTTTTAGGAAGAGTTATTGATCCCCTAGGAAATCCAATTGATGGCAAAGGACCTATTGAATTTACTGAACGAAGACGATTAGAACTTCAAGCCCCATCTGTTGTTGAAAGACAACCCGTTGGGGAGCCACTACAAACTGGTATTAAAGCTATTGACTCAATGATTCCAATTGGTCGTGGACAAAGAGAATTAATTATTGGTGATAGACAGATTGGAAAAACTGCTGTTGCAGTTGATACAATAATCAATCAAAAAGACACAGATGTTAAATGTATCTATGTTGCTATTGGTCAAAAATCATCAACTGTTGCAGAAGTAGTAGAGAGATTTGAGCAAGAGGGTGTTCTAGATAAAGTAGTAATTGTAAACGCACCCGCCTCAGCTGCAGCTGCATTGCAGATGTATGCTCCTTATGCTGGGTCAGCAATTGGCCAACATTGGATGTATAACGGTGAGCATGGATTAATTGTTTTTGACGATCTATCAAAACAAGCCATCGCATATCGTCAGATATCACTTCTACTAAGAAGACCTCCTGGAAGAGAGGCTTATCCTGGTGACGTTTTCTATCTTCACTCAAGGCTATTAGAGCGTTGTGCAAAAGTTAGTGAAGAGTTAGGTGGCGGTTCACTTACAGGACTACCAATCATAGAAACAAAAGCTGGAGACGTATCGGCATTCATCCCAACAAATGTTATTTCCATTACAGATGGACAGATTTATTTGGAATCAGAACTCTTTTATTCTGGTGTTAGACCTGCCGTAAACCCAGGTACATCAGTATCAAGAGTGGGTGGTGCTGCACAAACTAAAGCTATGAAGAAAGTTTCAGGACCTTTAAGAATTAACCTTGCACAGTTCAGAGAGCTAGAGGCCTTTGCAGAGTTTGGATCAGACTTGGATGCTGCATCACAAGCACAGCTTGATAGAGGAAGAAGAGTTGTCGAATTATTAAAGCAGCCACAATATCAACCAGTGCCAATGGAAGAGCAAGTCATCTCACTCTATGCAGTAACAGAGGGATTTTTAGATGTAGTTGATCCTGCTGACATCCCTCAAACCGAATTAGATTTGATTGATTTTGTTAAAACAAGACATTCAGATGTTATTAATTCAATAAAAACAACAGGTGAATTACCTGAAGAGGAATTAAAAACAGCTGTTGAAGCCTTTGTAAGTACATTGGAGAAAAAAGAAGAATAAACCATGGCAAGTGCTGAATTACGAATAATAAATAGAAGAATAAAGAGTGTTAAATCCACTAAGAAAATAACACGTGCAATGGAACTTATTGCATCTTCAAGAATCGTAAAAGCACAACAAAGACTTACATCATCAAATAATTACACAAATCTACTCTCACAAATTGTTGAGGAATTAACAGGAAGTGGAGAGATGCCAAGTTCACCACCGGTTGAAGGAACAAAAAAAATAACATTAGTTGTTATTACTTCAGATCGAGGACTTGCTGGTGCATATAACACCAATATTTTAAAACTTGCTGAGGTAAGAAAAGCTGAATATGAAAACTTGAATAATAAAGTTGAGATTGTGACCGTTGGAAAAAAAGCAAATGGTTACTTTAAGTACAGAAATATTGAACCTAAACAAAACTATGAGGGCATTACTGATGAGCCAAATTTCGAGAATGCACTAGAGATTATGACACCTCTTGTACAAGAATTCTATGATGGAAAAACAAATCAAATTGAAATTGTCTACACAGAATATAAATCTGCAATGACTCAAACGGCGTTGTATAAGACAGTACTTCCTTTCGAAGTAGAACAGATAGCGAAAGAAATAGAGTCAGTTGGTGGGTATACATTTGAACCTTCAGCAAGTCAGGTTCTCAGCAACATCATTCCAAAATATACAAATGCAACAATCTTCTCTTCATTACTGAATGCTTCAACATCAGAGCATGCGTCACGAATGAGAGCGATGAAAGCTGCTACCGAGAACGCAGAAGAGTTAATCAAGATTTTATCAAGACAAAGTAATCAAGCTAGACAAGCTGAGATTACAACAGAGATTTCAGAAATTGTTGGTGGAGCGGAAGCTTTAGCCGGGTAAGGAGAAACTAAATGAGTGAAAATATAGGTAGGGTAGTAAAAATAGCAGGACCTGTTGTTGACGTTGCTTTTCCACAAGATGAGTTACCAGAGATTACATTTGCTCTTGAAGTAGATGTCGAAATTGATGGGAATACAAGCACAATTGTCTTAGAAGTTGCACAACACCTTGGTGAAGGAAGAGTAAGAGCTATTTCTATGCAAGGTACTGATGGTTTAAGAAGAGGAGCTGAAGTAACTGATACTGGTGCGCCTATCTCAGTTCCAGTTGGACAAGAAACATTAGGACACATATTTAACGTCTGGGGCGAAACCCTAGATGTAGAAACTAGCTCAATAGGTGTTAAACAAAAATGGCCAATACACAGAAAACCTCCTCCATATGAAGATGTGACTGCACAAAATGAAATGTTTGAAACTGGTATTAAAGTGATTGATTTATTGATGCCATACGTGCAAGGTGGAAAAATCGGATTATTCGGTGGAGCTGGTGTCGGTAAAACTGTTCTTATTCAAGAAATGATTAACAGAGTTGCAACACAACACGGTGGTGTATCTGTTTTTGCCGGTGTTGGAGAGAGAACAAGAGAAGGTAATGACTTGTTCAGAGAAATGCAAGAATCTGGAGTTATCGATAAAACAGCTTTAGTTTTTGGTCAGATGGATGAACCACCTGGAGTGAGGCTTCGTGTTGCATTGTCAGCACTAACAATGGCTGAATACTTCAGAGATGAAGAAAAACAAGATGTTCTTTTATTCATTGATAACATTTTCCGTTTCTCACAAGCTGGTTCAGAGGTCTCGACATTATTAGGTAGAATGCCTTCTGCTGTCGGATACCAACCTACTCTTGCTGATGAAATGGGATTTTTACAAGAGAGAATTACATCTCTTAAAGGTAGATCCATTACATCACTACAAGCGGTATATGTGCCTGCAGACGATATTACTGACCCTGCACCTCACACTGCATTTGCTCACTTAGATGCTAGAACAGTGTTATCAAGATCTATTGCTGACTTGGGAATTTATCCTGCTGTGGATCCACTTGACTCATCATCAAGAATCTTAGATCCAGGCGTTGTAGGGGATGAACATTATGAAACTGCACGTGAAGTCCAAAGAGTGCTTCAAAGATACAACGATCTTCAAGATATTATTGCAATTCTTGGTATCGATGAGTTATCAGAAGAAGATAAGCAGATCGTTGGTAGAGCGAGGAGAATACAGCGTTTCTTATCTCAACCTATGTTTGTTGCTGAACAATTTACGGGAATAGAAGGTAAGTTTGTCTCTATTAAAGATAGTGTCGAAGCCTTCAAAACAATCTTAAGTGGAGAACTCGATTCAGTGCCAGAACAGGCTTTTTATATGACAGGTGGATTAGATGAAGTCATGTCTAAAGCTAAAGAATTGGAAGAAAATCTCTAAATGTATGTAGAGGTCGTTTCTCCTGAAGAGAGTTGCTTTACAGGGGATGCAACAATGGTCATATCAAGAACTCCAAACGGAGAGATTGGTATATTAGAAGGTCATGAACCAACCGTAGCTACATTAGTTCCAGGTGGATTAACCATAGAGCATGATAATCAAAGAACGTCTTTTGCAATTTCTGGTGGAATACTTCAAATTACTGGTGAAAAAGTAATTGTTCTTGGTGAGTTAGTTGAAAAAATTGATGGTGATCATGATAAAGCCATCGAACTCGGTCAAGAGTTAGCAAAGAAGACATTTACCTCAGACGAATAATGGCAACAATTCTTGCTTTTCACGCACATCCTGACGATGAAAGCGTATCAACAGGTGTTACCTTAGCTAAATATGCAGATGAAGGTCATCGAGTTGTTGTTGTTACAGCAACTGATGGTTCAGCTGGTGAAATTCATAACTATGAAAACCCAGAAGAGTTATTTCCAAAATTGGCTGAAATGCGAAAAGAGGAACTTGAAAAAAGTTTAGATGCTCTAGGTGTAAAAGAATATGAGTGGCTTGGATATAAAGACTCTGGAATGATGGGCACAGACGAAAACAATGATCCTGATTGTTTTTGGAGACAAGACTATTTTGGACCTGTGGGCAAGCTCGTGACAGAAATAAGAAAATATAAACCTGATGTTTTAATAACCTATGATCCATTTGGGGGATATGGACATCCTGATCATATTCAGACACATAGAGTTGGAACAGCTGCGTTTTTTGCAGCTGGTGATGTCGACAAGTTTCCATTAAAAGATGGAGAAGAGGTATGGATTCCAGAAAGACTTTATTTTAATGCGTGGTCAAAATCGAGAATCCAAGCAAGACGAACTCAGATGTATGAGGCTGGAATATTAACTGAAGACGAGTTTAACGCATTTAATCCTATCGGAAGTGATAATGAGGATATTGATGTTGAAATAGATGGAACAAAGTATATTGAACATAAAATTAATTCCATGAAAGCTCATCGAAGTCAGTTTAAAGATGATTGGTGGGGTTTTAATATTCCAGATGAATTTAAAGAGGATTTTTTAGGATATGAAAACTACATACTTGCTTTCAATAGAGGGTCTTGGTCTTCACAAACTGAACTAATTTAAGTTTGAATCACTTTTAACTTTGGTTTACTTCATTTTTACTTACTAATTTTATATTTTTAATTAAGTAATAAAAATTAGAAAGGAAATTTAATGACTAAGTTGAAATTTACTTCATCAATTTTGATTCTATCTTTACTAGTAGTTGCATGCGGTGATAGCAATGAAACTAGTTCTGATGCAGTAACAGTTGATGAGGAATTAGTTACTCAAACTACCGTTGAATCTACAAATGAAGTTTCTGAGCCAGCAGCAGAAACACTTACTGGTGAGATATTGATTGATGGTTCTTCAACAGTTTTTCCAATTACTCAAGCTGTAGCTGAAGAATTTACAATTTTAAATCCTGACGTGAAAATTTCAGTTGGAGTTTCCGGAACAGGTGGTGGTTTTAAGAAATTTTGTCCTGGAGAGACTATGATATCAAATGCATCAAGGGCAATAAAAGATAAAGAAGTAGCACTTTGTGAAGAGAACAACACAAAATATTTAGAGGTGCAAGTTGGTATAGATGCATTATCAGTAGTAATTCCATCTTCAAATGACTGGGCAACATGCTTGACAGTTGACGAGTTAAATTCAATATGGCTTGCTGATAGTTCTGTAAGTAGCTGGAATGAAGTAAGAAGTACATTCCCAGATGTGCCAATAGATTTGTATGGACCTGGAACGGATTCAGGTACGTTTGATTTCTTCAATGAGGAAATAACTGGAGAAGCAGGTAGTAGATCTGACTACACAGCATCTGAGGATGATAACGTTTTAGTAAATGGAGTTTCTGGCTCTGAAGGTGGTCTTGGTTATTTTGGACTTGCTTACTATGAAGAAAACAAAGATAAATTAAACGCAGTGCAAGTTGACGCAGGAAATGGTTGTCAGCCACCAGAAGCTGCTTTTGAAGGAAATTACTATTTAGCAAGACCGTTATATATATATATTTCAGAATCTGTAAAAGAGGATCAAGTAGTTAAAGCATTTGTTGACTTCTATTTTGAAGCTATGGATATTATTGTTCCCGCAGTTGGATACGTACCTATGCTTGAAGATCAAAAAGCCAATGCACTATCTGCTTGGCAGAACTTCAGTAGCTGAAAATCAAAAGACGTATCTGTGTAGAGATACATGGATACGTCTTTGTTTAATTCCAAGATAATTTCAATTTACTTTCTATTTACCTTTTCTAACTAAATTTTTTATAAATAGAAATGTATAAAGATTTAAATCTAACTAAAACTAAAACAAAGCCCCTTGAATCTGTTGTAAAGTTTTTTATAACATTGTCAGCTTTTGCAGCAATTTTAATTTCAATAGCTATAGTTTTTACTTTGTTAACTGAAGCTATTAATTTTTTTCAAGATCCAGAAGTTACAATTAGAGAGTATTTTACTGCTACTCGATGGACACCAACATTTAAAAACCCAGTGTATGGGGTCTTACCTTTGATTTCTTCAACCCTCTATATCGCATTGATTGCATGTTTGATCTCTTTTCCTTTAGGTTTGTTTTCAGCAATTTACCTTTCTGAATTTGCTTCAAGAAGAACAAGAAAAGTTATAAAGCCAATTATGGAAATACTTGCCGGTGTACCAACTGTTGTTTTTGGTTATTTTGCCTTAAATTGGATTACACCTAACATCGTTCAGCGTTTTATACCTGGATCAGGTGTTTTTAATGCTATTTCAGCCGGCATTGCAGTGGGTATAATGATTATTCCAACAATCGCATCAATTTCTGATGATGCGCTAAATGCTGTTCCAAAATCTTTGAGGATGGGTTCTCTCGCATTAGGATCTACGCGGAGAATAACAGCATTAAAAATAATGTTACCTGCGGCTTTGTCCGGAATCATTGCATCATTTATTTTGGGATTTTCACGAGCGATTGGTGAAACAATGATAGTTACCATTGCGGGTGGGCAGTATCCTGAGTTGAATCTTGATCCTAGAAAAGCTATGTATACGATAACCTCTTCTATTGTAAATGTTTCTCTTGGGGACACTCCTCATGGAACAACAGCATACAATGCTTTATTTGCTTTAGGAATAACACTTTTTATTATGACTTTTGTTCTCAATATTTTTTCAGATTACCTCGCTAGAAAATACAGGAAAGAATATGAACAGTAACTCTGTGTTTGCCGAAACTAAAAAGGAAAGGCAATTAAAAGAATTGGCTTTTCTAAGTATTTTGTATTTTTGTGTAACAGTTGCAATTGTTACCTTAATGACACTTATTTATGATGTAATTTCAACAGGGTATTCAAGGTTATTTAACGATTATGAACTAGGGCTTATTAGTAAAGTAGCAATTGATAATCCAAGAGATTTCTTAACAAGCTTAGATTCTCGTGATCCACTTAAAGCTGGAATAGGTCCAGCATTTGCAGGAACAGTTTGGTTAATGATAATAGTAATATTTGCAACATTTCCTCTTGGTGCAGGTGCAGCTATATATCTACAAGAATTTGCTCCAAAAAATAAATTAACTAGATTTATTGAATTAAATTTAACTAATTTAGCGGGAGTTCCCTCAGTAATTTATGGACTAATGGGGTTGGCTGTTTTTGTCAGACTGGCAGGTTTTGGCAGATCTGTATTATCAGGAGGTTTAACCTTGACATTACTTATTCTGCCTGTTGTAATTGTTGCTTCTAGAGAAGCATTAAAAGCTGTTCCAGACACAATAAGGCAAGGTGCGTTGGCGCTTGGTTCAACAAAATTTCAAGCAATTTTTAGACAAGTAGTACCATCTGCAATCCCAGGTATGGTTACAGGAATGGTTCTTGGACTGTCAAGAGCCATCGGAGAGACTGCTCCATTAATTTTTATGGGTGCGTTAACCTATGTTAATTATTATCCAGACACACCACTTAGCGGATTTACTGCCATACCAATACAAGTTTATAACTGGATAGGATATCCACAAGCAGAATGGAAAGACACATCATCTGCAGGAATAATTTTATTGCTTGGTTTGCTTCTAAGTATGAATGCTTTGGCCTTAATTATTAGAAATAAATTTGAAAAAGACTGGTAATAACCAGAAAGGAATAAATGGAAACTGAAATAACAACAAAAAAAGAATTAGATCATGTTTTTACAGTAAGAGATGTTTCCGTAAGTTATGGAGACTTTACTGCTGTGAAAAATGTATCTATGGATATGTTTAAAAATAACATAACTGCTTTCATAGGACCATCAGGTTGTGGTAAGAGTACTCTTATCAGATCATTTAATAGGATGAATGATCTGATTCCTAATGCTGTAGTAAATGGTGAGATAAACTATCAAGGTATAAACCTATATGATGAAGAAGTAGACCCTGTACAAGTGCGAAGAAGAATTGGTATGGTTTTTCAAAAACCAAATCCATTTCCAAAATCAATAAGAGAAAATATAACTTTTGGATTAAAAGTTAATAATATGACTGACAATTTAGATGACAGAGTTGAAAAAGCACTTACACAAGCAGCTCTATGGGATGAAGTGAAAAACGACCTAGATAAAAATGCTCTTGATCTTTCTGGAGGTCAACAACAGAGATTGTGTATTGCAAGAACAATTGCAGTCGAGCCAGATACTATATTGATGGACGAACCATGTTCAGCACTAGACCCTGTTGCAACTAAAAAAATTGAAGATTTGATGCAGATATTAGTAAAAGACTTCTCCATCCTTATAGTGACTCACAACATGCAACAAGCATCAAGAGTATCTAATTACTGTGCTTTTTTTACAACAAAGGCTACTGATGATGGAAGAAGGACTGGTGAATTGGTGGAATATAGTGATACAAAGACTATGTTTACAAATCCATCTGAAAGTTTAACGGAAGAATATATAAGTGGGAGGTTTGGATGAGTTTAGAGCAGAAAATAAATAATCTTGAAACTGATTTACACATCATGGGAACATTGGTTCTCGATTCGTTGGTAGGTGCTGTTAGAGCACTAGAAGATAAAGATACTTTAAAAGCATCAGAAGTGATGGATAAAGATGATGAAATAGATGATGCGTATATGAAGATTGATCAAGACTGGTTCGAACTAATGGCTACCGAACAACCTGTTGCATCAGATTTAAGACTCTCAACATCAATTTTGCAAGCAAGTTTACACTTAGAAAGACTTGGAGATTTGTCTGTCTATTTAGGAAAAACAACTCACGAAATACATGATTTACCCATTCCAGAAAGTTTACATAAAATTGTTGTAGAAATGGGTGATATGGTCATAGACATGGCTTCTTCAGCGTTAGAAAGTTTAAAAAACAGAGATGCGGAGTTAGCCTTATCAACCGCAAGAAAAGATGAGCTTATCAATAGTCTTTACAATAAGATGCTAAATGAAGTTCCTAACATATCTGGTAATAAAGATTTATATAGTGGATTATTTAGACTAATAACATGTGTGAGAACTTTAGAAAGAGGAGGAGATCATGCTGTGGATATTTGCGAATTAGCCTCATTTCTAGTCACTGGAGAATTTAAAGAGTTCTAATGGCAAAGAAAATATTACTTGTAGAAGATGAAAAAAGTATTGCTGAAGGAATAATTTATAATCTTAAAAATGAGGGCATGAGGGTAACTCATGTTGATGAAGGTCCAATTGCTCTAGATCTTTTTGAAGAAGAACATTTTGATTTGGTGATACTGGATATTATGCTTCCTGAAATTTCAGGTTTAGATATATGCAGATCTATAAGGAAAACTTCAAATGTTCCAATAATAATGGTGACGGCTAGAGATGATGAAGTAGATAAAATTACAGGTTTAGAAATAGGTGCGGATGATTATATTACGAAACCTTTTTCTGTTAAAGAATTAATTAGTCGTGTCAAAGCTGTCATGAGAAGATCGCAGTTTTCACCTCCTACAAATGCAAGCCAAAAAACCAACTTTGCAGATAATGACAAAATAATTGTTGGGGATATTGAAATGAGTCCACTTAGATATGAAGCAAAAGTAAAGGGAGAGCTTATTGACTTAAGACCCAGAGAGTTTGAATTACTTTATTTTTTATGTGACAATGCTGGTAACTTAGTTTCAAGAGAGGAATTATTTGATCAAGTCTGGGGTTATAGTTTTGCTGGAAATTCCAAAACACTTGATGTGCATATACAAAGAATTAGAGAAAGAATAGAGGAAAATCCCAAAAAACCAAAAAGACTTATGACTATTAGAGGTATGGGATACAAACTTATCGATGAGTGATAATACAGAAGAGTTCTTAGAGATTACAAGGATTAAAGAAGAGTTTATAGCAAATGCTTCTCATGAATTAAAAACTCCTGTAGCTTCTGTGAGACTTGCTGCTGAATCCGCACTAAGGTCCTTAAAGTTAAAGGATGGAATGGCGAAATCATTTTTGGAGCAAATTCTAAGGGATTCAGATCGTATGAACGAATTGATTTCTGATTTGCTAGACCTTTCTTCAATGGAATCCTCAGATATTGAAATGGAAATAATAGATTTACATGAAGTGATTTCAAATGAGATTTCATATCTTTCGAAACAAAATAAAAAGAGAGTGGGATATAAAAAGTCAAAAGCTGAAATTTTTGCAAATTATGATGATATTTCCATAGCTGTTAAAAACTTAATCAAAAATGCTCTTAAGTATTCACCTGTAGAAAAAAATATATTTATTAAAACAGAGACGAGTGATTCTGAGATAATTTGTTCTTTTCAAGATTTTGGGTCTGGAATATCAAAAGCCGATCAAGAAAAGATATTTGAAAGGTTTTATAGAGTAGATAAAGGCAGGTCTCGAAAACTAGGGGGGACTGGGCTAGGTCTAGCAATTGTAAAACATGCTATTGATAGAAATAATGCAAGAATCGAAATAGAAAGCAAACTCAGTTTCGGGTCAACATTCTCAATAATTTTTCCTAAAGTAAACGTAAAGTAAACGAACAGTAAATCTGAATTTAATTTTATTTAAACTCATATATAATTCATACGGAATATGAATTTAAAAGTCGTTAAAAACTTAAGTTTCGCATTATTTTTCTTATACTTCTTTCTTGTATCCATAAAACTTCTTGAAAAGGGTATCAAAACACTTGGTGCAGAATATACTGATCAACTTTTTGAATCTGTTTCAAATCCATTCGCAGGATTGCTCGTTGGAATATTGTGTACTGTTTTGGTTCAATCCTCATCAGTTACGACATCTACAATTGTCGGATTAGTTGGTAGTGGTGTCCTCAGCCTAGAGTATGCAATTCCTATGGTCATGGGTGCAAATATAGGAACAACTGTAACAAATACTCTTGTTTCTTTTGGCCATGTTAGAAGGGAAGGAGAATTTAAGAGGGCTTTTGCAGCATCAACAATGCATGATTTTTTTAATGTATTTGTTGTAATCATTTTGTTTCCACTAGATCATATAACTGGGTTCATCACAAGAATGGCCGAAAACGGTACAGAGTTTATAATTGCATCTGGTTTCACAGCCACCAAACCAAATAGTCCTATTAAGGCAGCAATCAAATGGGGTTCCAATAATATTCTAGATGGCCTTACTTCAATCCCATTCATTGGTAATTTGAGTGAAAATTCTTATAGAGTTTACGCAGTCTTGTTGATAGTCATAGCAATTGGATTAATTTTTCTTTGCTTGAAAAATGTAGTTTCAAATATGAAGTCATTAATGATGAATCAAATCGAAATGGGCTTAGATAGAGCACTTGCAAGAGGTGGTGGACTATTTGCAATTTTGATAGGTATTCTTATTACTTTCTCAGTTCAGAGTTCAAGTATCACAACATCTATACTTGTTCCAATTGTTGGTTCAGGCATATTATCCATACAAAATGCATTTCCCATAACGCTTGGCGCTAATATTGGAACCACAATAACTGCGGTTCTAGCAAGCTTTGTTGTAGATAACACTGCTGGATTAACAATTGCATTGCATCATGTATTTTTTAACACAATAGGTGTCATGATTGTCTACCCGGTCAAATTAATCAGGAACTTACCTGTTAATCTGGCCGTGACCTTCAGCAATGTGGTGGCCAAAAGAAGATATATTGCAATTTTGTATGTATTGGTAACATTTTTGTTACTTCCATTACTGGGAGTAGTAATATCAAATTAAAGGAGAAATATGAGTAATGAATCATTAGATAGTATTGACGCAAAATTAAGTGAGATGCTTACAAATAGTATGAGAATTTATGATCTTGCAATGAACTGTCTTCTTGGAGATACAAACCTAGATTCGGTAAGAGATGACCTATATTCAACAGATAAAAAAATCAATGAATTACATCGTGATGTTAGAAGAGAAATGATTATTCATTCAGCAGTCAACTCAAGAAATCTAGATATTCCCCTTCTTCTCTCCTATATGACCATGTCAAAAGATATTGAGAGAATTGGCGATTATTGTAAAAATTTATTTGAAATCGCAGAAACTGGAAATACATTTACCCAAGGTGATGAGCTTGATAATTATATTGAATTGAGAAATGACATAGGAAAACTTATTGTATATTTACAGTCCTGTTTGAATCTTGACGATGAGTCAAAAGTACAGGATTTAATAACACTTGGATCATCCCTGTCAACAAGTCTTGATGATAAGATTACTGCACTCCTTGAAAATAAGGAAGAAGTCCAATATCCAGTCGCAACAACGTTACTTTATCGTTATCTTAAAAGAATTGTTTCACATATTGTGAATGCGAGCACTGCCTTGATTATGCCAACCGATCAAATAGATTATCTAGACGAATAATTTAATTTACGTTCCAGGTTCCAAGAGATCTTATTAGCTTATCAAGTTCTCCTTCACCTTTTTGTTCAATAGATGAGTCAATTTGTTCTCTGACTTCATCATTGTAAGTATCTCTTTCAACTTTTCTAAAGATACCTACTGGTGTTGGTCCATAAGGCCCATGAGATAATCTTGATAATGAAAAAGCAATTGAAGGGTTATCTTTTGTAATGTCATGAACATAAATCTCACTATCATCTATCTCTGATCTTTTGACAATGACTGCTTCTCCATCACGAATTGTTACAGCATTTTCATCTTCTGCTCCAAAGATAACTTTCTCACCATGCTTTAGATTTATACGATTTGCTATTTTTCCTTCCTTCGAAGTTAACTGCTCAAAAGCTTTGTCATTAAACACATTACAGTTTTGATAAATCTCAACATAAGCTGAACCTTCATGTTCAGATGCTGCTCGAAGTACCTCTGCTGTGAGATCTCTATCCATATCAATTGACCTTGCAACAAATGATGCCTCAGCTCCTAAGGCTAAACTCATTGGGTTTAGTGGAAGCTCTACAGAACCAAAAGGAGAAGATTTTGTTTTCTTTCCTTCTTCACTGGTAGGGGAATACTGTCCTTTGGTAAGTCCATATATTTGATTATTGAACATTAAAATCTTCATGTTTACATTTCTTC
>JAOOBM010000019.1:0-7088 GCA_028404505.1 Acidimicrobiaceae bacterium | reverse complement strand
GAATTTTTTCAAAGATACCTTTTCTTGGAAAACCAAACTTATCAAATGCACCACCTTGAACTAAAGCTTCTACACCTCGTTTATTAAGGGATCTTGATTCGATCCTAGATAAAAAATCTTGGATACTTTCAAATTTGGACCCGTCGCGTTCAATTATTATTTTTTGTGCTGTAATATCTCCGACGTTTCTAATTGCAGATAAACCAAATAAAATTTCACCATTGTTTACAGAAAAATCTTCGAGGCTTAAATTTATATCGGGAGTATTTACTTTTACATTCATTTCCCTTGCTTCGGATAAAAAGATTGCAGTTCTATCTTTATCCCTTTTTACTGCAGTTAAACAAGCTGAAAGATACTCTGCAGGATAATTTGCTTTCAAAAATGCAGTTTGATACGCCAGTAAAGCATATGGAACTGAGTGACTTTTGTTAAAACCATATCCAGCAAAATATGCTATCTGATCAAAAAGTTCGACGGAAAACTGTTCAGAGTAACCATTTTTTAGTGCACCTTCAGTAAATTTATTTCTTTGTTGTTCCATAACTTTTGGAATTTTTTTTCCCATCGCTTTTCTTAGATCATCAGCTTCATCAAGTTCAAAACCAGATATTCTTTGGGCTATTTGCATTACCTGTTCCTGGTAAAGTATCACACCATAGGTTTCTTCTAAAATTTCTTTCAAATCTGAATGCAAATATTCTATTTCTTTTCTTCCTGTTGCTCTGTCTGCAAACTCAGTGTGCATTCCTGCACCTAATGGACCAGGTCTTATAAGTGCAACCAAAGCAACCAAATCCTCAAATCTTTTTGGTTTAAGGCTTCTAGCAATGGACTGTGCAACTCTGCTTTCTAATTGAAATACGCCTGTCATTTTACCTTGTGAGAATAAATCGAATGTGGGTTCATCATCCAAAGGTATATTGTCAATATCTAAATCTTTATCACCAATTAGTTCAATTGCTCTATCAATAATGGACAAATTTCGAAGACCTAGAAAATCCATTTTTAACAAACCAAGTTGTTCAACAGTGTGCATCTCGTATTGTGTAACAAGTTCTGCTCCCTCTCCTTTTTGCTGTATAGGTAAAAAGTTTGTGATTTTATCTGGAGAAATCACTACAGCAGCAGCGTGGATTCCATCTTGCCTTCGAAGTCCTTCAAGGCCCAGTGCGATATCTATAATTTTCTTAACTTCTTCACTTTCTTTATATTGTTTTCTGAGCTCTGAAGAAGCAGAATAAAATTCCTTGCTATACCCATTTTGAGTTGTTTCATTTGAATCTAAGCATTCACCAAGTGTTGCAGAAACACCAAGTATCATTGGTGGCATAAGCTTGGCTACTTTGTCTCCGGATGAAAAAGGTAAACCTAAAACACGTGCAGCATCTCTAATTGCTTGCTTTGCTTTAATTGTTGCAAATGTAATTATATGTGCAACTCTGTCGTCTCCATATTTTTTTGAAACATAATCTATGACATCGTTTCTATATCTTTCATCAAAATCCATATCAATATCAGGAAGTTCTTTTCTTCCCTTGTTTAAAAAGCGTTCAAATAACAAACCATACTTTAGTGGTTCAATTCCAGTTATTCCTAAACAGTACGACACAATTGATCCAGCTGCTGAACCTCTACCTGCACCAGTTCTAATTCCATTTGATTTTGCATAATTTATAAGATCTCCAACAATCAAAAAATATGATGCAAATCCCATGGACTCAATAACTTCTAGCTCATAATTTATTCTCTCTTCAAGTTCAGATGAAAGTTCACCATAAAGACTTTCAGCTCCTTGATAAACTTTTTCCTTTAAATACTCGTCAACATTTTTACTACTGTCATCTATCGGAAAATCTGGTAAATAGTATGTATCTTTTTCAAATTCATATTCAACTCTATCTAATATTTTTAATGTGTTATTACACGCATCAGGAAATTTCTCATTTGGAAATAAATCTCGCATTTCTTCTGAGGATTTTATATAAAATCCGCTGCCATCAAATTTAAATCTATTTTCATCATCTAATGTTGCATTTGTTTGAACACAAAGTAACGCATCGTGAGCTGATGCATCATCAAAATGTACATAGTGAGAATCATTTGTTGCTACAAGTGGGGCTGATAGTTTTTCTGAAATCTTAAGCAAATCAGGAATTATATCCTCTTGTTGTTTGATACCATGTTTGTGAAGTTCTATGAAAAAATTATTCTCTCCAAAAATAGATTGATAAAATTCTGCTTTCTTCAATGCATCATCAAAGCTTCTTGTTTGACCTTGGTTTCCTTCCTCAACGGATCCATCAGGTGCAAGTAATTGAGCTATTTCACCACCAAGGCAACCAGATAATGCAATTATTCCCTCGCTATATTTTTTTAGTAATTCATAGTCGATTCTTGGCTTGTAGTAATAGCCTTCAGTGAACGCTTTACTTGCCATTTCAACAAGATTCCAATATCCTTCAGTATTTTCTGCTAACAAAGTTAAATGGTATCGCTTATTATTTTTACGATCTGGTCTTTCAAATCGACTATCGGAAATCACATATGCTTCATAACCAATTATTGGTTTAAGTTTTTTTTTAATTGCTGAGTTATAAAACTCCAAAGCACCATATAAATTGCCATGATCAGTAATTGCTGCTCCTGGTTGTTCTAACTCAAGAATTCGATTTAAAAAAGGTTCAATTTTTGCTGCACCATCAAGCATTGAATACTCTGTATGTGCATGAAGATGTACAAAAGAATTTTCCATAAATGTATTTTAAAGGATTTAACTTAATTAAACATTTAAGAAATCATTAAAAAAACTTGGTTCATCAACTTCAAATTCATAATTTTGATTTCTAACTTCAAATCTTATTTTTTTTGAATGTAAACAAATCTGATTTTCATTGAGCTCAGCCACCTTTTTTGCTCCATATAAAACATCGTTGAGTATTGGATTTCCTATAAATTCCATTTGCGATCTAATTTGATGATTCCTTCCAGTTATTAACTCAATTTTTAATTTGCTACATGTACTATTTTCATCAATAACTACAAAGTTTGATGAAGAGACTTTACCTTCATTGCTCACTTCCCTTTTTATTCTGTTCTTTCTTGAACGGCTTAAAGGAACTTCAATTTTGCCTGATTGAGTTCTTAATTTACCTTCAACTAAACAAACATACTCTTTATAAATATTTCTATTTTTAAATGATGATTGAAGTAGCGTAAATACCTCATGATTTAACGCGCAAACAATCAAACCTGATGTTTGCCTATCAAGCCTGTGAACAATCCCTTCCCTACCTGGAATGCCCCATTCTTTAATTGATGGTTCAATTTCAAGTAGTTGATCACGAACAGTAAAGTTTTTTGTCGAATTATCAGGATGTGTCAGTACACCATTAGGCTTATTGAAAATAATGAATTCTTCATTCTGAAAAATAGTTTCAATTTTTAAAATTTTTTAACTCCGAGATAATTAAAAGTATGATTCCAATCGTAATAAATGAGTCAGCGAAGTTAAAGGAAGGAATAAATAGCAGTTCTATAAAATCTGTTACTTTTCCATCATTTCCATTTAGTAGGTTAATAAATCGTTCACCTAAATTTCCAAAAGCTCCTCCAAGTACAAATATAAAAGCATATTCTTCTATCTTGTTTGTAAATTTATTTTTAAATTGAAAAATCAACCATATCAATACAATGAAAGATAGTACAAAAGTAAATTCAGCTCTATCTTTTAAAATTCCAAATGCGATTCCTGTGTTGTAATTTAAGTCAATTTCAAGGATATTATCAATTAGTACTAAATTGTTATAATCATTGAATCTAACAAAAGCTTTTAATATATTATCAACTATTCCTAAGGTAATTGAAATAATAAATGGTATCTTATTTGATTTAAGAATCGATAAGAGCTGCACAGTCTTTACAGTAGCTAGAGTATGGAAGGGCTTCAAGTCTTGCCACTGGTATAGGCTTCGAACAGCTTTCGCAGATTCCATACTTTTTTTTCTTTATCAACACTAAGGCGTGCTCTATTTGATTTAACAAGTGTTTTGTATTTTCGTCAAGAGTAAGCTCTTTTTCTAATTCAAAAGCCATTGAACCACCATCGGCAGAGGTAGGATCTGGACTTCTTTCTGCAGACGCTTCTGAAAGCCTAATTCTTTCTCTTTCTTCTTGATGTCTTTCGAGCAAGCTTTTTAATTGTTCTTGTTCGGCTAAAAGCCTTTTTTTGAACTTATTAACAGTATTTTGTGATAATTTTCTAGTCATTGTTTATTTATTAATGAATGTATATTAGTAAAAAAAAATTTAAAGCAAAGAGATTTTAAATAATTTAAAAATAAAAAGTCTTTGCACAAATAAACATTAAAATTCTAAGGATATGTTCAAAAGAATTGAAAATAATATAGATTTTGCTAAAAATGAAGATAAAATTTCCAACTATTGGAGCGATATTGATGCTTTTCAAAAATCATTAGATATAAGAAAAGAATCTAAAATATTTAGATTCTATGATGGTCCTCCATTTCCAACAGGAAGTCCACACTATGGAAACTTACTTGCAGGTGTAATTAAGGATATTGTTCCTAGATATTGGACTATGAGAGGATACTTTGTAGAAAGAAGATTTGGTTGGGATGTCCACGGATTACCAATTGAAATGGAGGTACAAAAAGAACTTGGATTAGAAGATCCCCAAGATATTGATGATTATGGTATTGATAAATTTAATGAGGCTTGTAGAAGTCAGGTACAAACGAATACAGAAAACTGGGAAAAAATTACCCGTAAAATTGGAAGATGGGTTGATTTTGAAAACGATTATAAAACAATGGATGTTGGTTTTATGGAGAGTGTTTGGTGGGTTTTCAAAGAATTATTTGATAAAAATTTAATTTACAAAGATTATAAAGTATTACCTTATTCATGGGCAGCGTCGACTCCACTTTCAAATTTTGAAGCAAATATGGACTATCGGGATGTGGAAGATCCATCTATATTTTTTAAGCTAAAAGCAAGAAAAGACTTTAACAAGGTCTTGAAAGATGATTTCTTCCTTGTTTGGACAACTACTCCATGGTGTATACCGGGCAACTTAGCTATTGCTGTTGGTAAAGATATTGAATATTCAAGAGTTGAGATTGATAATGAATTTTACTGGATCGCAACAGAGAGACTGCATGAACTTGATGAATTTGATATTAAAGAGATAGAAACTTCAATTGGAAAAGATTTAATTGGTGCAGAATATGTACCTGCTTATTCAGAATTTGAAAATGAAAATTTAGGGAAGGCATTTAAATTAATTCATAGTGATGACACAAACACTGCATCTGGGTCTGGATTGGTGTCTCAAGCTCCTGCTTATGGAGAAAGTGATTTTTACTCACTCAAAAATGCTGGCATTTCTGTAATTGTTGATCCAGTAACATTGGCTGGAAAGTTTGATAAAACTGTAAAAGGTTTAGAAGATATGTATGTTAAAGATGCTGATGTAAAAATAATTGAACAATTAGACGAACGTGGATTACTTTTTTCTTCAAAAAGAGAAATGCATTCCTATCCTTTCTGTTGGAGAACTGGAACACCACTCATATATAAGGCGATACCTACTTGGTTTGTGAATGTTGAAAAAATTAGTGAGAGAATGGTTGAACTAAATTCTCAAACTCACTGGGTTCCTGGTTTTATAGGTGAAAAACGCTTTTCAAATTGGTTGGCCGACGCAAGAGATTGGGCAATAAGCAGAAATAGATATTGGGGAAGTTGTATACCTATTTGGATAAATGATGATGACCCTGAAGATATAATTTGTGTCGGCTCAATTGAAGAGCTTAAAGAATTATCTGGTATTGAAGTAACTGATCTTCATAAACATTTTTTAGATGAAATCAAGATAAACATCAACGGTAAAACATATACTAGAACTCCTGAAGTTCTTGATTGCTGGTTTGAATCAGGCTCAATGCCTTACGGTCAACAACATTACCCATTTGAAAATGCTGATGAATTTATGGATGGTTTCCCAGCAGATTTTATAGCTGAAGGTTTAGACCAAACAAGAGGATGGTTTTATACATTAACTGTTTTGGCAGTTGCATTATTTGATTCTGTCGCATTCAAGAATTGCATTACAACTGGAATGATTCTTGCGGAAGATGGAAGAAAAATGAGTAAAAGCCTTAAAAACTATCCTGACCCTGAAGACTTACTCAACAAATATGGTGGTGATAGCCTAAGAGCTTATCTAATCAACTCTCCAGTTGTTAGGGGTGAGCCTCTTAAATTTTCAGAAGAAGGAGTAAAGCTAGTTACAAGAAACGTAATACTCCCCCTTTGGAATAGTTTTTCTTTCTTTTCAAATTATGCAAACGCTGACAACATTACGAATGAAGAATTAGCAAAGGCTTCTCCTGTAAACGAAAGATCCCTTATGGATCAGTGGATTGTATCAAGTCTTCAATCTTTAATAAAGACAGTAAACGAGAAAATGGAAAACTATTACCTTTATGAGGTTATACCTCCATTAATTGACTTTATTGATGAATTAACTAATTGGTATGTTCGTACTAACCGTAAAAGATTTTGGAAAGAAAAAGATACTAATGATATTGATAAATTAAATGCATTCAAGACACTTCACGAGGTTCTTCTTGAGTTTTCAAAAACAATGGCGCCAGTGTTGCCATTTATATGCGAAGAGATTTATCAGGGTTTAACCAATGAGGACAATAAAAGTATTCACTTAGAAAATTATCCAGAAGCAAACATAGATGTTATTAACCTAGAACTTGAGAGGCAAGTTAAAATAGCTAAAAACATCATCAGAACTGCTAGAAATATTCGATTGAAATTAAATTTACCAAATAAACAACCTTTACAGAAAATATCAATTATTTCAAATAGTAAATCTCTTAAAAATGATATTGAAGCAGTTAAAGACATAATACTTGACGAACTAAACATAAAAGATATTGAGTACATCAATAAAGTTGAAGAATGGTACCAGTATGAATGTAAACCAGACTTCTCAAAATTAGGCCCAAAGATGGGTAAAGTTATTGGAAAATTTTCGGCTTACTTGGAAA
>JAOOBM010000018.1:0-7668 GCA_028404505.1 Acidimicrobiaceae bacterium | reverse complement strand
AGTAAAACACTCAGTGGTCCCATGGTGATGTCTATCCAAGAATCAATAATTCCACCAAGAGTTGTTGGAAGTGGATTGAAATATCTTTCTCTGACTGGAAATTTACACTTTAAAGATTCATTTTCTTTATCAAATTCTACAAATTCACCCTCAAGCTCAATCCAAACATTTGGAACAGGCATTCCCTTGTTGGCTAGAACATCTTCATAATTCTCTTCAGTCATCTGGTAATAATAACAACTTATATGAATAAGCTGCCTTGATAACCAAGACAGCTTAAACAGGGTTAATGAGTAATGAATTTATATTAAGACTCGAGTGTGACAGTTTATTGGCCCTTAGGGTGCCATACTGTTTTTGTCTCAACAAATGGAATTATAGATCCCAAGCCCTCATCACTTGGCAAATTAACTATTCTCTTTACTGAATCAGAACCTTTGACATCTAAAGTTTCTAATAGGTCATTTGAAATATTTGAATAAATTGCGGCTAATCTTATTTCAACATGAGCCCCCACGTCTTCTACAATATTTTCAAAATTTCCCGTTAAAATGTTAAGACTTCCTGATGGGAAATCTGAGTTATTGATATCCTCTGAGAGTTTTAAAGCCAAAACTGCATTCTGGTTTGTAAAAGATATAACAGAACAGCCAACTGACATTGCTGGCAGAAAGGATTTAACTAAACTATTCAAAGATATATCGTCAGAACTTAATGAGAAAGTCACTCCGATTGGTTCTTGATGCGATATATTAAAATACTCTCCTGCGACTGGATTTAAATTACCAGTCAATTGTTCCCATTTATCAACAATTCCTGCGTACCAAATAATGGTATTCACAGCATCCTCAACATCATTTTTCGAATCATTCTTTGTTAAACCGTGTTGTTGTAATAAAGCAATATATGATTCTTTATTTCCTTCAATCATTTCAGACAATCTATAAAGTATCTGTGATTTGTTGTACATAGTTAATGAATTCCATTTCGCAAATCCAGCTTTAGATGATGTAACAGCGTCTCTTAAGTCCTTCTTTGAAGTAAGAGGGATCTCATATTTTTCTTTTTTAAGATCAATTGCATACACTTTACCTGACTCAGATCTTACAAATTTCCCATCTACGTAATGTTTATATGTTTTCTTTACTTCTGTCATGATGATGCCTTTAAATAAGAAAGGAGACCATGCCTGCCACCTTCTCTTCCAAAACCAGATTCTTTATATCCACCAAATGGAGAAGCAGGATCAAATTTGTTAAATGTGTTTGCCCAAATAACACCAGCATCAAGCCTGTCTGCAGTCCATAAAATTTTTGATCCTTTTTCAGTCCATATCCCTGCAGATAATCCATACTCTGTATTGTTTGCTATTTCAACAGCTTCATCTGGAGTTCGAAATGTTAAGGTAGTCAATACTGGACCAAATATTTCTTCTGTAGCAATTTTATAATTTGCCTGGACCCCAGTAAATAAACTTGGTTTAAACCAAAAACCATTCTTAGGGAGTTCACATTCAATTTGAAAGAGCTCTCCACCATCGCTTACACCCTCATTGACCAGATCCGTGATTTTATCAAGCTGATCTTTTGAATTAATTGCACCTATATCAGTATTCTTATCGAGAGGATTGCCCACTCTTAAAGTCTGCATTCTTTTTTCAAGTTTATTGATAAATACATCATGTATATCCTCTTGAACTAATAATCTGCTTCCAGCACAGCATACGTGTCCTTGATTAAAGAAGATTCCATTTACAACTCCTTCTACTGCTTCATCTAAGGCTGCATCGTTATAAACAATATTGGCCGCCTTTCCACCTAGCTCAAGGGTAAGGGCAACATCTCTTCCAGCTAATGATTTCTGTATGTACTTACCAACACTTGTGGAACCAGTAAAAGCAATTTTCTTTATATCTTTATGATTTACTAATTCGGAACCCGTAGTTCCATCACCAGTAATTAAATTAAAAACACCTTTAGGAAGACCCACTTCATCACATAGTTCTGCAAATAATAAAGCGGTTAGTGGAGTAGTCTCTGCAGGTTTTAAAACTACAGTATTACCCGTTGCAAGCGCAGGAGCAACTTTCCATGAAAGCATCAATAGCGGAAAGTTCCAAGGAATAATTTGACCTACAACTCCATAAGGTTTTGAAATTCCACTACCCCATGCAAGATCAATCTTGTCAGCCCAGCCTGCATAATAGAAAAAGTTTTGTGCAACTTGTGGAAGGTCAAAATCTCTAGATTCTTTTATAGGCTTTCCACCATCTAGGCTTTCTAGAACTGCAAACTCTCTAGATCTCTCTTGGATTAATCTTGCAAGCTTGAATAAATACTTTGATCTCTCTGATGGAGAGGTTTTACTCCATTGTTTGAGACCTTCTTTTGCCGCGTTTACCGCGAAATCTACATCCTTTTCATTACCAATTGAAATTGAGGATAAAACTTCTTCACTTGATGGAGATATTGTATCGAGATATTTCTTAGAATTTGGTGATACAAATTCCCCATTTATAAAATGACCATATTTTTTTTCTATTTTTACGATTTTTTCTGATTCAATTGATTCTGCGTATTCCCAATTATTCATAAATTACCCTCTTGGAAAATAATAACTTGATTGATAAGCATTAGTTTTTAGTTTTTTGATTTGTTTAAGTACATCATCTAACAAGCTTGATGCTCCAAACCTAAAATAATCTGCGGAAAGCCAAGAATCGCCTAGCTCTTCATTAATAATTACTAAGTATCGTATTGCATCTTTAGCGTCTCTAATACCACCAGCAACTTTTATCCCTCTCATGCCATACCCGTAGGATTCAAACTCACGAACAGTTCTTGCCATTATTAGGCACGCTTCCCTTGATGAACCATTAGATATCTTGCCGGTTGAAGTTTTTATAAAATCAGATCCTGCACATAAAGCAATTACACTTGCTTTCTTAATATTTTCATATGTTTTCAGTTCGCCAATTTCTAGTATTGTTTTTAGATGAATTTCTCCACAAACATCTTTTAGAGCCTTTATCTCTTCATAAACTTTTTTGTAATCTCCTTCAAAAAAAGCTTTTCTATTGATTACAATATCAATTTCATCAGCACCTTCATCAATTGCGAATTGAGTATCGGAAATTTTTGATTCTATAGGAGCTTGGCCACTTGGAAAATATGAAGATACAGATGCTACTTTAACATTTGAATCTTTTACAATTTTTTTAGCTGTCGATACAAGCGCTGGGTATACACATACAGCAGCAGCACTAGGTACATTGTCATCATTTGGATCTGGTGACATAGCTTTTGATGACATTTGGATAATTTTACCTTCAGTATCTTCACCCTCTAATGTTGTTAGGTCACACATGCTTACTATTTTTTCTAAAGCATCTAATTTAGATTCCCTTTTTATACTACGTGTAGCAAGAGAAGACACTCTATCAAGCACACCAACCTCGTCAACTTTCACATTTCCAACTAGATCTGATGTTGTTGTCCAGTCGACAATGTTGTTCATTGATAAATTTGTATTCATATTCTTATGGTATAACTTAATTTGCTATAAAGAAATAGTTAATTAATCAAGGGCCTCAATTTTTGCTTTTGCAGTGTCTATGTCGCTTTCGGTAACATTGGCTATCCCTCCAAAAACAGTAAACATTTTTGACCAATCTTTTTCTTTCTTAAGAATATCTTTAGCTAATTCAGATCCAGTTTGTTCAATGTGTTTATTCAAGAAAGCTCTCAACTCAAGTAGATCAATATCATTCATCTCTCGAGATTCGGGTGCAGATTTTGATATATATTGTGTAAAGTTCTTTTGAGTTTTTAATACAATTACTTTCCCACCAGTCATACCTGCACCAAAATTAAACCCTACACTACCCAAGATGATTAAAGTTCCACCTGTCATATACTCTGCTGCGTGTGCGCTACATCCCTCAACTACTGCTATTCCTCCACTGTTTCGAACACCAAATCTTTGACCAACTCTTCCTGAAATATAAAGTTGCCCACCTGTAGCTCCATATAGGATTGCATTACCGGCAGCATGGTAAGCACCCTTGTTTTTAGTACCCTGTGGAATAATAGTTATGCTTCCTCCACCCATTCCTTTTCCTACATAATCATTGGCACTACCAATAAGTTTAAGATTAATTCCATCCCTTATAAAAGCTCCAAAGCTTTGGCCAGCAGCACCAGACAAACTTATATGTGTTGGATTCTCTTTTAAAACTTCTCCTAATTTGTTGATTGATACTTCGCCTGAGACTCTTGCACCTATACTTCTATCTTCATTTGATACTGGATACTGGATAATTGTAGATTGTTTACTTCTCAAGCCTTTCATTATTTCTGAAGTGAGTCTTCTAGATAGACGGCCTTCATCGTGTCGTATAAAGCCAGGATGTTTTTTATCTGACACAGCATTTCTTAGTAACTTGTGCAAGCTTTTTGGAAGGTTATTATCCATAACTTTAAGACCCAGTAAGTCTGCATGGCCGATTAAATCATCAAGTGAATCTACATTAAAAATTTGAAGATAAGACCTAACATCCTCTGCAATAAATTTAAATAATTGCATTACTTGTTCTGGAGCACCGGTAAATTTAGCCCTTAGGTTTTCATCCTGTGTTGCTATACCAACTGGACAAGTATTTTCATGACATTGGCGGACCATCTTACAACCTAAAGCTAATAGGGGTAATGTTCCAAATCCATATCTATCAGCACCAAGTAATGTGGCAATGATAATGTCCTTAGGAGATCTGAGACCACCATCAACTTCAAGTAATACTTTATCTCTCATATTATTTTCTACAAGAGCTTGATGAGTTTCACTTAAACCAAGTTCCCACGGTGAACCAGCATGTTTAATACTTGTCCATGGACTTGCTCCCGTGCCACCATCGCTACCAGCAATTGTGATAATATCTGCACCGGCTTTTGCTACACCAACTGCAATAACACCTACACCTGGCTCAGAGACAAGTTTTACATTTACAGGATTGTTTGGATTAAATGTTTTTAAATCATAGATTAACTGTGCTAAATCCTCAATAGAGTAGATGTCGTGATGAGGTGGTGGTGAAATTAATGTCACACCCTCAACAGTATGCCTTAATTTTGCAATATGAGAATCTACTTTAAATCCAGGTAACTGTCCTCCCTCTCCTGGTTTTGAACCTTGAGCCATTTTAATTTGAAATTCTTCAGCAGATGCTAAATAATCAGGAGTTACACCAAATCTTCCTGATGCAATTTGTTTGATCTTTGAATTTTTTTCTGTTCCATATCTATCAGGGTCTTCTCCACCTTCACCAGAACCAGATTTAGCTCCTAAGCGATTCATTGCAATTGCTAGTGCTTGATGTGCTTCTTCGGACAGTGCTCCTAAAGACATTGAGCTAACAGTAAATTTTTGATATATTTCTTCTAGTGAAGAGTCTTCATTTTCATTGCTAAATATTTTATTATTTTCTGGGAGAGTAAATAAATCACGAATTTGAACATTATCTCTGTCTTCTAACGATTCTAGATATTTGTTCCATTCCTCTCTATCGCCAGATCTAACTGCCTTTTGTAATTTCAAGACTGTTACTGGAGATGTTACATGTGGCTCACTTCCCTTTTTATGTTTATAGAAGCCACCAATCTCAAGATCAAAAGGTTCTTCATTTCCAAAAATGAGTAAGTTTTCATTTATCTTGTCATATCCCAAACCTTCAGTTCTAGTGTAAGAATTTGAGAAAGCATCATTTGTCATTTCTTTATCGAGACCTATAATTTCATAAATTTCAGACCCTCGATAAGAAGAAACTGTACAAATACCCATTTTTGACATTATCTTTAACAGGCCTTTGTTAAGTGCATCTCTATAATTTTCTTGAGCCTGTGCAGGTGATAAATTTAAATCTGGATTGTCAATTGAAAGAAGTCTTGCTTTTTCAAGGGCTAAATATGGCCAAACAGCTGATGCTCCATATGCGATGTGACACGATAAGTCATGTGCATCTCTTATCTCACCAGATACAACTATCAGTGATGCTTTTAGTCTTACACCCTTGTTAATCAAGTGTTGATGAACTCGTCCGATCACTAATAGTGATGGGGCGACACTGTTGCCTTTTACTACATCTCTATCACTTAATATAATTAAAGACTTTTTGTTTATTACAGCCTTATAAACGTCCTCACATAATTTATCAAGAAATCCTTCAAGATTAGATTTTGTTTTATCAAAGCTGATATCAAAAACTTTTGATTTGTCTTTTGAAAATTCTTTTGAAACCAAAAGATCATAACTTCCTTTACTGAGAATTGGTGATTCAAGTGTTATGAGATTTGCTTGTTGAGATGTCTCTTTTAATATTGATCCTCTTTTTCCAAGATAAGTTTTAGTTGACATTACAAATCTTTCTCTTATCGGATCAATTGGAGGATTCGTTACCTGAGCAAACATTTGATGAAAATATCGACTCAATCTTGGTTTATTTTTACTCAATACTGCAAGTGGAGAATCATTACCCATTGAACCTGTTGGAATATCACCTTGGATCATTGGTAATAAAATTAATCTTTCCTCTTCTGGTGTGTATTGGAAATACTCTGAGAGCAGGTCTAGCTCAATCTCGTCTGGTTTATCACTAAATTCGGTATCAGCAACTAATGGTTTAGTATTTACCCATTCTTTATAGGGGTTTTTCTCAGCAAGTTTTTCTATTACTTCTTGTTCGTCTAATAACTCATCATTCTTGATACGATATCTAATTGTTTGTCCAGGCTCAAGTTGAGCTGTTTTATATGCACCGGCTTCAACTGAGGGACAAATACCTACTTCTGAGGCAGCTAAAATATATCTATCTGAAACCATCCATCTGAGTGGTCTCAATCCGCTTCTATCCAGCCCTGCAATAATATCGTCTCCATCAGTAGCAACAATGGCTGCAGGACCGTCCCATGGTTCTGATAAGAATGCATGGTATTGATAATATGATTGCTGGTCTTTCGAAAATCTCGGGTTGTTTTCCCATGCTGAAGGAATAAGCATTTCTTGAGCGTGAGCGAGTTTTCTTCCAGATTGAACAAGTAACTCTATTGCATTATCAAGTTGTCCAGAATCTGAAAGGCTTTCATTAATAAATGGTTTTAACTTCTCAATGTCATCTTTCCAAATGTTTGAAGAGGCATCCACCTCTCTAGCTTTCATCCAGGAATAATTAGCTCTAATTGTGTTTATTTCACCATTGTGTGCGAGCATTCTAAAAGGTTGTGCTTTATCCCATGTTGAACTTGTATTGGTAGAAAATCTTTGATGAAATACTCCATACCTTGTTTTGTACAAAGGATTTCTTAAATCCCAATAAAAATCTGCTGTCTGAGTGGCTGTAAAGAGACCTTTATATACAACTGTTTTACTCGAACACGAATTGATATGAATGTTGAGAAATTCATTTTTTTCAAGATCTGTTTCTAGTGATTTTCTGAAAAGATAAAGATATTTTTCAAAACTGTATTCATATTCTTTTGTGGAACAGATGACAGCTTGATAAATTCCAGGTTTTGAATTTTTTGCCATTGTTCCAAGGATTTCTTTGTCTGTAGGAACTTTTCTCCAATAAAGTAGCTTTATGTCAAACTCTTCAAGCTTGTTATCAATTAGCTCAAT
>JAOOBM010000017.1:0-8361 GCA_028404505.1 Acidimicrobiaceae bacterium | reverse complement strand
TGAAGCTGAGCTTGTTCAGCCTGTTTTCTTAATGGATCAATCTGTTTTTTTATCTCACGAAGAACATCTTTTGCTCTTTTAATTTCTTTTTCCCCAGATTCTATTCTTTTTAATGCTTTGTCTTTTTTTAACTTATATGGAAGTATCCCAGATGCTTCTTCAATAGTAATTCTATGGTCTTCAGGCTTAGCATTCAGAATTTCTGTAATTTGTCCTTGAGAGATAATTATGTGCTGTTGTTTTCCTATACCCACATCATTTAAAAATTCTTGAATATCAAGCAGCCTACAAGTTAGACCATTCATGAAATATTCAGAAGTACCATCTCTGTATAATTTTCTTCCAATAGATACTTCACTTGAATTGAAATTGTTATTATCGCCTAGGTCAAAGACTAAATATACTTCAGCAAAACCTTTTTCTCCAAGTTTCTCTGTACCTGCAAAAATTACATCTTCCATTTTGTTCGTTCTTAGAGAACCTGGACTTTGATTACCTAATACCCATGAAATAGCGTCAACTATATTTGATTTTCCAGATCCATTAGGACCCACAATTACATTGGTGTATTCAGATAAATTTATTGTAGTTTTTTCAGCAAATGACTTGAATCCACTCGCAACTATTGATTTTAAGTGCATATATTTAACCCTGTTGTTACCTCTAAGGATACTAAATATTTATATTTTTGCTTTAATTAAAAAAAAGATTTATTCCTTAATATCAGAAAATGCATTCTTTGCAGCCATTTGTTCTGCATTTTTCTTCGATTTTCCAGTTCCTTTACCTATAACTTTATTTTCAAGAAAAACAGAAGCTTCAAATTCTTTGTTATGATCTGGACCCTTCGATAAAGTTTCATAATTTACTTTTTTACCTTTTTTAGCAAAATGTTCTTGAAGACGTGTTTTGTAATCTTTTTCTCCTGGATTTTTTGATAAATTTTCAATCAATGGATATATATACTTTGAAACAAAATTATTTACTTCTTTTAGTCCCCCATCAAAATAAATTGCGGCAATTAACGCTTCAACAGCATCCTCAATGATTGAACTTTTATCTCTCCCACCAGTGCTATCTTCTGCTTTGCTTAACAATAAGTAATCACCTATCTGAATCTTTTTCCCAAGTTCAACAAGAGCATTTTGATCTACAGCGCCAGATCTTATTTTTGTAAGACTTCCTTCATCTAAGTTTGGATAATTGTTAAATAGAAATATTGATAAATCGAAATCAAGTATGGTATCACCGATGAATTCATATCTTTGATTAGTTTGTGAAGTTGGATCTTCATCAATATAAGACTTATGAGTTAGAGCTATTTTTAAATGTTCAATATCTTTAAATGAGTATCCAATTTTTTTTTCAAATTTTTTTAAATCCTTTTCATTCATAATTCACTTGAAACTTCTGTAAATTTATTAATGAATCGCTTTTCTACAGCTCTACTTGTAAACAATAATGCGTTCTTAATAGCTTCAGAGTTTGAAGAACCATGGCCAATAATTACAAGTCCATTAACACCTAGTAAATAGGATCCATTCGTTGAATTTGGATTAAGCATACTTTTTACAGGTGATATTGCATTTTTTACAGGTATTAGAAGAGGTTTGAATAAATTTTCTTTTAAAGATTTTGAAATAAGATCTTGCTGTAATTTTGCAACTCCCTGCAAAGTTTTTAGTACAACATTCCCTGTAAAACCATCTGTAACAAAAACATCGACTTTTGAATTTGCAAAATCTTTACCTTCAACATTTCCAATAAAATTTAATTGTGATGATTTCAGAAGCTTAAATGTAGCTTTTTCTAATTCTCTTCCTTTTGAACTTTCCTCACCGTTGTTGATAAGTCCAATTCTTGGATTTTCGATATCAAATAAAAGTTCTGATAATTTTGAACCCATGATTGCAAATTGATATAGAACTTTTGGCTTTACTTCTAAGTTTGCCCCTGAATCAACCAATATTACCTCTTTTTCTTTACCTGGTAATACAGATGCAATAGTAGGTCTTGTTACACCTTTAATTTTTCCTAATACTGAAATTGCACCAATAAGTGTTGCACCGGTTGAGCCTGCAGAAAATACCGCGTCAGCTTTTTTTTCCTTTACTAAATTTAATGCTCCAATAATTGAGGAATCTTTATTTGATCTTATAGCTTTTGCAGGATCATCATCCATTGATATAACTTGTGGATAATTTATAACCGGTATTTTTTCATTACCAAGATAGCTTTTAATAAGATTTTCGTCACCTGAAAGAATTACATCGACTCCTTCTTTTTTTGCAAGAATAGCTCCTTTTACAACTTCTTCAGGAGCAGAGTCACCACCCATTGCATCAACAGCAATCGTACTCATGATTAATTAATTTGATTCAGGGTCTTTAACTTGGCGACCATTATAAGTCCCATCAACAGGATTAACCCTATGAGATTGTTTCGCAACACCAGTTTCAGGATCAATTATATAATGCGGTTTTGCTACTTTATGTTGAGCTTTACGCCTTCTTGTCCTAGATTTTGACATTTTCTTCTTAGGTACTGCCATGATTATTTCCTTTCAACTTACAAATCTAGCTCACTTAGAGAAGAAAATGGACTTTCTTTTATATTTTTTTTCGGATGTTTGCATTCAAATAAATTTTGGTTTTTACCACAATCTGAACATAAGCCTTTACAGCTTGATTTACATATATATTGAATTTTCATTTCGTTTAAAATCGCTTCAGAAATAACTGGTGACAAATCAATTTTTTCTAAATTAAAGTCAATCTCATAGTCATTTTCCTGATTCTTATAAAAATCTAATTTCAAAGTACTTTGCTTATTAATATTATTTACATCAAGACACCTTGAGCACTCTGACTTAAAATCAAAATCTAAATCCATAATTATCCAAAATTTTTCATACAAACTACTAATTTCCAATTTTAGATTTATTGTTTTGTCTTTTAAGGTTTCATTTCCAGCATATTTGACATCAAACAAACCATGTACATCAAAATGAATACTGTTATCGCTCAGTAAAAGTGAACTTACATCAAATTGAGTTTGAAGCTTATTCATTTAGATTATTCAGGATCAGAAATTTTTCTAGGTTGTCTTAAGTTTGATTTCTCGCGTTCAATAATTTCATTCAATTCATCAAATTTTAATTGAATTTCTTGAAGCTTAGTGTCAAGTTTATCTTCAACATTAGCTCTATTTAAAATTGCTTCTTGCTCAGCTTGTTTTACAAGGGCATTAGCTTCTACAACTGCTTCTTGTAAAACAAAGGATTCTGATATTAATCTTGATGACTCTTTGTCAGCATTAGCAAGTATTTCCTCAGCTTCGTCCTTTGCTTTCTTTAAATAGAGTTCTTGCTCTCGTACAATAAATCTTGCAGTTCGGAGTTCGACAGGCATTAAATCAATTAAATTTTCAACAAGTTTAAGTAGTTCCTTTTTATTTGATTTGTTGTTTAAGAAAGAGTTTGAAGACAAATTTTCTCTAAGTAACTCTAGTTGATCAACATATTCCATTTTTACTTGTCCAGTTACGACATCTTCAATAGATATTTCCTCTTTAGACATCTTTTAGTCTCTCAACGACAATTGATGGAACTAGTGCATTTACATCGCCACCATATGAAAATATTTCTTTTACCATTGAGCTTGAAACATATCCATATTCTGGTGAAGCTGCAATAAATATTGTTTCAAAATCTGCCAAATTGAAATTCATTTGAGCCATTTGAAATTCATAATCAAAATCTGTCATCGCTCTTAAACCTTTTACAATTGCACTTACATTCATCTGTTTGGCAAAATCCACCAGTAATCCTTCAAAACTTTTAATTTCCACATTTTTGTAATCTTTTAAAATTTCAATCAACATATTTTCCCTTTGATTTACATCAAACATCGACTTTTTTTGTGGATTTACGACTACTCCAACAATTACCTCATCAAAAACACTAGATGATCGTTTAATGACGTCGATATGTCCATTTGTTGGTGGGTCAAATGATCCTGGTATTAAAATTTTCATTTTTTCAATATTGTTATATTACTTTGGCCATATTTTTTTTCCTTATATAATTCTAGTCCTTCTGGATAAACAAATTGCTCTGAACTTTTATGTCTATGAATAATAAGTTTTGAGTTTTTTGCCATTAAATTTTGTATAGAGTTTAAGTCCGAATTTATATCGTTAACTGACAAAGAGAATGGTGGATCATAAAAAATAATATCAAATTTTTTCTCAGATTGAGTAATGTAATCGTGGACGCTTAAAACAAGAATGGTAAAATTTTGATCAATATCGGATAAATTTTTATCTATAATTTTTTTACAATCTACCGATGAATCTATAAAAGTAACAAAGCTTGCACCTCGGCTTAACGCTTCAATACCAAGTGATCCAGAACCTGCAAATAAATCAAGTACCAAAGAATTGTTAAAGTCATTTTGAAGTGAATTGAATATGCCTTCGCGGGCCCTACTCATCATTGGTCGTGTTGATGGATCATTAATAGTTTTAATGTTCAACCCCTTAAATTTTCCAGCAATAATTCTCATGTAGAATCTTTTGTCTTACCAAAGTTGGGAAACAACAAGTTAGCTTCTAGAAAAAGTTCTGATTTAATTTCCTCATCTTTCATGCTTGAAAAATATTCTTTTGAGGTTTCAAGTATTTCATAATCAGTTCGTAAATTAGCAATCTTGAGATCTGATAATCCAGACTGAGATGTACCAGTAACTTTACCCTCTCCGCGTATTTGTAAATCTAACTCAGATAATTTAAAACCATCATCGTTTTGTTCTATTGCATTTAACCTTTCCTGCCCATCTTTAGTTATCTTTGAAAAACTTTTTCCTTCTGTGATATGAAATATACATTCAGATTGTTTATCTCCTCTACCAACTCTTCCTCTAAGTTGATGTAATTGGTTTAAACCAAATCTTTCCGCACTTTCAATTATCATCAATGTTGCGTTTGTGATGTCAATACCAACTTCAATGACAACTGTTGATACCATGATGTCAATTTCACCATCCTTCATTTTTAGCATTTTATTTTCTTTTTCATCGGCTTTCATTTTTCCATGAAGTAATTCGACATTATATTTGTTGAATTCAGACTTATATAACTCGTATACTTTTTCAGCAGCTTTAATATCACTATTTTCACTTTCTTCAATGTATGGGCAAACAACAAAAATTTGTGATTTTTTTTCCAAATGCTCACGTGCAATATTAAAAACTTCATTACTTTCACGTTTTCCTCCAGAAAGAACTTTTGAATTAATTTTTTTTCTTCCTGGAGGCATTTCATTAATAATTGAGAGCTCAAGATCTCCATATATTGCAAGAGCAGTTGTTCTTGGAATTGGAGTTGCAGTCATAACTAACTGATGCGGTGTTAAGCCATCACTTATCATTAATTTTTTTCTTTGCTCGACTCCGAACCGTTGTTGTTCATCAATAATTGCCAATCCTAAATTGTTAAATTTTACGTTTTCCTGAATTAATGCGTGTGTACCAATTATCAAAGCTGGATCACCGTTTTCGATTACTTTCATGACGCTTTTTCTATCTTTTACAGATGATGTCAGAATATACATCTCTATATCAAGAAAATTCAAATACTTTTCAAAAGAATTTAAATGCTGTTCTGCTAAAACTTCCGTTGGAGCCATTAATGCAACTTGCTTTCCATTTTCAATAGCTGCATAGACACCAGCTGCAGCAACAATAGTTTTACCAGATCCAACATCGCCTTGAAGCAATCTTTTCATTGGGTAGTTGCTACTAAGATCTTCAAAAATTTCCTTAATACAACTTTTTTGTGAATTGGTTAGTGAAAATGGGATTTTTGTTTCAAAACTCTTTAATAATGTGGTGTCTATTTTCATTGAATAAGCTTTTTGTTCTGTTTTATAAATGTCTTTTGAGTAACTAAATAAGCTTTGTAAATATATGAATTCATCAAAAGCAAGTCGTTTTTTTGCTAATTTATATTCCTCGAAACTTTCAGGAAAATGGATTTTCTGATAACTATCTAATCTTGTATAAAGAGAAAATTTGTTTCTATCTTTATCTGGGATAATATCCTTTAATTCTGGAATTCTTTCCAAAGCTTGTTTAATACCGTTCCTTAATACTTTGTTTGGTACACCATCAATTTTTGGATAAAAAGATATGAATGAACCTGTTTCTGAAAGGTCTTGCTCAGATGAGAAAGACTCAATAACTGGATTCTTAAATTCTACAGTTCCTGTTTTTTTGACATCAGGAACACCTGCAACCGCAACAATATCATCTTTTTTGAATCTACTTTCTATGTATTGAGGACCAAACCATTTTGCTCTTGCAATTCCGGTTTCGTCATTAATAGTTAAAGTTGTAATTCTGAGTCTTGTCTTTGTTGTAAAAACTGAAATATCGGTAATTTTGCCAAATATAGTTATCTCTTTTTCAATATTTGGTGGAACTTCGCTCAAGTTCATAATTTTTGATCGGTCGTAATGTTTTCTCGGAAAGATTCTTATCAGATCTGTAACTGAATTGATTCCATGCTTCTTCAGAGAATTAATTCTTTTTTCACCGAAGCCTTTCAATTCAGAAACTGAAATTTCACTTAAATAACTTAAACTTCTCTCCATCACAATCAAACAATACCTAAAAAGATTTAAAATCAAAGTACCTAATAATTATTAGACAAGTTATAGTTATACTTGTATTTTAGAGGGAATTATATGGCTAACAGATGTCAAGTTACAGGTAGAGTGCCGAGATCGGGAAAACATGTTTCCTTTTCTCACAAAAGAAACCCACGATGGTTCAAACCAAATATTCAAACTAAAAAATATTGGCTACCTAGCGAAAAAAGATGGATAAAGTTAAAAGTCAGCACAAAAGGAAATAAAATCATCGACAAGCGTGGTATTGAATCTGTTGTAAGAGATATTAGACAAAGAGGCGAAAAAGTTTAATGGCTCAGGGGGTTGTAAAGTCGTACGATCCTAATTCAGGAAACGGTATTGTAGTTCTAGACAGTGATAAATCAGAAGTTTATTTAAAAGCCGGTTCGCTAAAAGGTTCTATATTTAGAACTTTAAGACAAGGACAAAGAATAAATTTCGATATCGTGGAAGAAGAGGATATCAAAATCATTTCAAACGTCAAAATTGGTCAAGGTGACTATTAATTTTTAGATGCCTGAAATTAATTTAAAATCAAGTAACGAAGAAATAGTAAATACATTCTTTAAAGATATTACTTGTGATGATTACCAGGAGTCTATATTCAAAGGTGGACAGTCATTTGCAGATAAAGCCCTTAACAATTTGGACATTAATGGTTATGCAAAAAAGAGAAACAATGTATATCCAACTGAAAAAAGGGGATCTTCATACTTATCACCATATATAAGACATGGACTTTTGAGTCTTAAAGAAGTTTGGAAACACGTAGATTCGTTTGAATATCAAGACAAAACTAAATTTAGAGATGAGCTTTTATGGCAAGAATTTTCTAGGCATCTGTATGCCATCGTTGGAAGCCAGAACAAGGAATTTCTAAATTTTTATGTCCAAAATGATCCTAACGAAGTAGTTGAAAACGACAAAATGAACTGTATTTCAACAGTAGAACAAGAACTCGAATCAACAGGTTATATGGTAAATCAAACAAGAATGTGGTACTCATCACATCAGATGTTTAGAACAAATCAATACTGGCTAGAAAGTGAAAATTACATGTACAAGCATCTTGTAGATGGATCTAGATTTGCAAATAGGTTAGGTTGGCACTGGGTAATGGGTTCTCAAACAGGGAAGATATATGGGTTTTCAAAATTCCAAGTCAATAAAAGAGCACCAAAAATATGTAAAGAATGTGAATTGATAAATAATTGTCCTATTGAAAATTGGCCAGAAATAATGAGTATCTCTAGTAAAGATTTAAAGGTAGATTTAGACATAGAAAAAAATTTTGGACCAAAAACAGTATTAACTTCTGACCAAAAACCTGATTTTGTTTGGATTAATGGAGAATCACTTGGTGATGAAGATCCTGCTTTAAATAATCTTTCAGAACTTCCAGTAGTGTTTATATTCGATATAAAGTTGTTAAAAAGTTTAGATTTATCAACAAAGAGAATCATTTTTTTACTGGATACTTTGAAGGAGATTAATGAAAAAAGAGAGCTTAAAGTTTATCTAGACAATCCACTAGATGTATTATCTGGTATAAATTACGCATCTACATTTGCACCAGTACCAAAATATAAAAGGATAACCCAACAAATAAAACCCTCCATGGAGTTTCCGGCAAATAGATTAGTTGATCCAATCAATTTTTATCCAAGAAG
>JAOOBM010000016.1:0-9283 GCA_028404505.1 Acidimicrobiaceae bacterium | reverse complement strand
AAGCTTTTTTTATTTATTTTCTCATTTAGCTTTAGAAAACTAATTATCAAAGATAAGAATATTAAAAGCTTTTTCTCTCTTCTCCAGAGATCAAATATTTTAATTTTAAGAAAACTAGGTGTCTATATGTTTGTATTAATGGGCCACTGCATCTCAAGATCATTGGATGGAGAGGGTGTAATTTACAATAAACTTAATTATCCAAAGCATAACAATGCAACAGTAAATAAAAAATTACATTCACTTCCAGAAAAAGTTGAAGTAGCGGTGATTGGAAGTGGAGCTGGTGGAGGTGTCGCTGCAAATACTCTATCAAAAAAATATAATGTGGCTGTATTTGATAAAGCAAGTTATTTGAATGAAGAGACGAACAACGAAACTTTTGGTTATCACAATTTTTTTGAACACTATGGACTCAGTGCAACAAGAGGGTTTGGAATCCAACTTCTTACAGGAAAAAGTATAGGTGGTGGTACAAGCATCAATTGGCAGACATCACTTGAGACACCTACGGAAGTGTTAAATGAATGGGATGAGCTGACTAAACAGCAAAATTATTTTAATTCTGATTCATTTAGAGAGAGTATCGAGTACGTCATTGATAATCTTGGAGTGAGTACTGAATTTAACAACATTCCCTTAAAAGAAGAAAAATTAGCAGAGGGATTTGATAAAAATAATATAGGTTATAGAGTCATACCAAAAAACAACAGTAGTAACCATGGCATGGAATGTGGTTTTTGCGCCTTCGGATGTGGGTATGAAAGTCGAAATTCCTCCTATAAGGTTTGGTTAGAGAATGATGATTTCACTGGAGATATTTATAGTGATACAGGCATTCAAAAAATTGTTATAGATAAAAACAAAGCTACACACATTGAAGTTGAAAACAATGGAGAGACATCAAGAATAGAAGTTGAAAAGGTTATTCTTGCAGGTGGTTCTTTAAATACACCAAGTATCTTGTTGAATAGTGGTTATAAAAACCCACAACTAGGTAGGAACCTAAAAACCCATCCAGTTTCAGGAGTTGCTGCAAAATTTAATGAAGAACAAAAGCCTTGGTATGGAAGCATGCAAGGTATGCACTCTGAGGATTTCTTATTTAAAACCAACAATTATGGGTATTTATTACAAGGATTGCCAATGCATCCAAGCATCTTTTTTCCATATTTTCCTAATTTTGTATCCACAGCAGATAATTTTATTGAAAGTTACAACCATTGGTCTGGGGCAATAGTACTTACGTCTGACACAAGCAGTGGTTCTTTAATAAACAATGGTCCACTCTGGAAATATACATTAAATGATTTTGATAATAACCATCTCCTGGATGGTCTGACCAAGCTTGTAAGGTCCTATTATCTTGCTGGCGCAGAGGAAATTATGGTTTCTGCTTCTCCGACAATGCATTGGAAAAGAAATGAAAATGAAGATATAGAAGAATTTGTAAGCAAAATCTTATCAATCAAAAACCAGCCTTATCGGTTGCTTTTAGGCTCGGCGCATCAAATGGGTACAGCCAGAATGAATCCAGATCCGAAGCTAGGGGTCACAGATATTGATGGAAAAGTTCATGGATTAGATAATGTTTACATTGTTGACTCATCGGTGTTTCCTCGATGTTCTGGAGTGAATCCAATGGTGACTATACAGTCAACAAGCCACTTTTTAACGTCAAAGATTTAATTTACGGATAGTTCTTGTCAGGTATAAAAAATGTCTGCGCTCGAGCTTGACCTAAGTTTATAAACAATCCAGAAGACTCAACATGTATTTCTTCACCAGAGAATATTATTGATTCGGTATAAACTTTTTTTCCATCAATCTCTTTAACCCAAGCACTTAACTCAAACTCTTCTTCAACTGGACATGGTGATCTATAGTTCACTTCAAGATTGGCCGTCACACACCAGAGATTATGGGTAACGGTTGCATAACCCATCATTTCATCTAATACTGTTGAAAGTATTCCACCATGTACGAGACCAGGTCCTCCTTCAAATCTTTTCTCAAATATGTATTTAGCATATATTTTCTGATCTTTAATCACAGGGACCATTTTCATGCTCTGGGGGTTCTCTACTCCACTTACAAATGATGAGTCTGGATATATATCTTGTAGTACAGTTCCCTCAGACCATCCAGGGCTTGTAATTTCTAAATTGTCTCCAGTTATAAATTTATAGTCCATTATTTATTTTTAAGTTCTTTTCTTAACGACTCACTTACTATAGCATTTGTTAGATCTGATCTTGTTCTCTCAATGATTGCTCTAGCGGTATCAGCGTACCTTCTAAGACCTCCAGTCAAAGCATCCGGATAATCTAGCTCGTTAAATATTTCCATAGAGGCTTCCATAATAGCCAAATACTTCTCGCCTTTTTCAATCTCTAGTTTTCTGAGACTATCCAAGACTTTTCTTCTCCACTCTCCTATTGCATCACCAAGTCCCTGTATGTAGTTTGAGGCAGAGACATTCATTCCCTCAAATTCGAGAAGTGAATTAGTTTTCTCGAATTCGAAAACCAAAAATGCCTCAATCAGTTCTCTTTCCGAGTCATTTACATAACCCGCAAATCGTAATTCTGGAATATCTTTCAAAGAAGAGCGTAAATCTTGGTAGTTTTTATTTGCCTCGTCTAAATGTTGTTTTGCCTCGTCTAGATTGTTACGGTGGACATTCCTAATTGATTTAGAACAAGATTTTATGATCTCTCTGGAGAGTTTTAGGGACTGTTCTCTAATATCGTTTAATTTATCAAACTCTTTAACGAGACTATTGGTAATCTGCTCAGGTGTCTTCAAATTTTATACAGCTTCTTTGAAGTAGCTTTCTTCCTCTACCGTATTTTCTACTTGATTGCCCATGGTTAGATTATTTTGTACCTGCATGGATCTTCTTACCTGAAAGGAGAGGAACGCATAAATACCAAATACGCAATCAAGAACAAGATGAAAAATAAATAATGGGACAGACATGGTCTGTATAGATACAAAGAAAGTTGAGACTGCAAGTAGTCCTAATACTAGATACCCTCTTCTTTGCTTATTCACCATGGAGTCATATTCAGGAGAGATAATATAGGCAAAACTGTTTTCATTTTTGGAAATCTGAATCTCAGGAAGTATCACTGCCATCGATAGTGATAAAAGTAGCCCTATTAAAATTAATGTTGAACTCATTGCCCTGCCTCAACTCTTCTTAAAATATTTTACAACAAATCTAATTTTTATTCTTAAGTTTCAAAATTTATTCTCGTCACCTTTTGATAGTCGCGATAGATTTTCTCGATGCTGATAGAAAATCAGTAATAGAATAAATACTTGAAACCCAACGATGTAAATTTCTGGTGATTGAAAAATGACATAAAGTGCACCAACTGAGCAGGTAATCAGACTTGATATTGCTGAAATTCTAAAAATGTAGAATATTCCAAAATAAAGTGCAATAAATCCAAAAATTAGGGCAATTTCCCAAAATAAAAACCCTAAATCTGGTGCAAGAAAGACAATATATCCTATTACTGTCCCTAAATACGTTGCGACACCCTTTCCGCCTTTAAATCCGTAAAATATTGGAAAACAATGGCCTATAACGGCAAGAGATGCATAGATTAATGTCTCTAATTCTCCTCCAAAAATCATAAATGGAGCAATTCCCTTAAATAAATCACCAACGAGTACGATTACTGCATATTTTTTTCCGAGTGCTCGCAAAACGTTTGAGGAACCTGGATTTCCACTTCCAATCTCTTGAATATTGATATTTTTAAATTTTGCAACAATATAAGCAAAATTGATCGAACCTATTAGATAGCTTGCAATAACGGGAACAATGCTCATTATTAGATTCTACTTACTTAAATTTAAATAAGTTTTTATTCCATTGATGTATTTTTAATTTATTGTAGATATTGGTAGAGATGAATATAGAGAGTTGTTCAAAAAAAAGATTTAAATCTGAAAACGAGGCAAGAAAAGAAAGAGGCTGGGCTGAGTCAGAGTACAATCAGAAATTCAATATTTATAGATGTGGTGATTGCAACGACTGGCATTTAGCTAGTATAAAATAGATGCTTGAAATTTTAACTGGTGTTTTACAGGGACTAACAGAATTTTTACCAATATCATCAAGTGGTCACCTCGTCATTATTTCATCATTAAGTTCTGAACTCGACCTAAACACCAATGACATTGCCTTCTTGCACATTGGTACATTATTCTCAATAGTATTTTTCTACCGAAAGAGAATTTTCGAGATATTTGAAGATTTAGATACTTTTGTCTTTTATTTCAAAATTATTCTTGCTGGTATTATTCCAGCGGTTCTCATTGGTTTACTGACACCTATACAAAATATCATCGATGAGAGTCCCAACCTTATTCTTATCACAGGAGCTTCATACTTAATTTTTTCATTACTCCTAATTTTTTCAGGAAAAATAAATAATAGTGAAGCATTAAACATCAGAGAAATAACCGTCAGCCAAGCATTTGTAATTGGGATCGCTCAATCTATTGCATTGCTTCCAGGAGTTTCACGATCTGGTGTAACTTTATTGACAGCTATTTATCTTGGGGTAAAAAAAGCTGATGCAATTTATTATTCACTCTTGCTAGGTATTCCTACAATATTTGGAGCATGGAGCCTGACCTTTATTAATGATTCCTTTCAAGTAAACACAGATATTGTTCTCCCAACAATTGTTGCTATGTTTACTGGACTACTTGCGATAAGAGTTTTAATTAATTTTACAACCAGTTCAAAACTGCAATATTTTGGTTATTACTGTTTATTGCTTTCCATGTTCTGTTTTATAACTAATTAATTTTTAGATCAATTGGTTTTTTCTTTGGGGCAATGGCATTAATTGCATCGACCATTTCCTCAACCACTTTGAAATCATTGTCTGCACCAAATTCAAGAAGTTTTCCATCCTCTGAATACTTTGATACAGAATCATATAACGGTAGGCTACCAATAAATTCGACACCTAAGTTCTTTGATAGTTCTTCTCCCCCGCCTTTACCAAACGGATATAGTTTTTCATTCCCATTCTCTAAATAAGACATATTTTCAATAACACCAATGATGCTTGAGTTCACTTTCTTCGACATAATTCCTGCTCTCTCAGCAACGGTTGTCGCATTACTTTGAGGTGTTGTAACAATAATCGTTTCATAAAAGTTAAGAAATTGAGAAAGGGATATCGAGACATCACCTGTTCCGGGTGGCATATCGATAAGTAAGATATCTATATCCTGCCATAAAACTTCATACAGGAATTGTTCAATAGCCTTATGAAGCATTGGTCCTCTCCAAATTACTGCCTCATCTTGTTTTACGAAGTACTCCATTGAGATAACGCTAAGGTCATTTATTTTTGATGGGAAAATTCTGTTATTGAATGGGATTGGAGGAAATTTTGCTCCTAACATTTTTGGTATTGAATATCCCCAAATATCAGCATCAAGAATTCCAACTTTTTTTCCTTGTTTTGCAAAAGCCATACCAAGTAATGATGAGATAGTTGATTTTCCAACGCCACCTTTTCCAGAAGAGATACCAATAATTCTCTTACCTTTACTAAAGTCTTTTTTTGCATCCTCTACAGATAGATCTGCTTTCACTAATTTTGATGCAGATTCAATATCTACTGTGGTTGGCTCAATAAACTCAATTTTTATCTTTTCATCAACAGTTTTTACAAGCTCTTCAACAGCTGAACGAACCCAATCTATATTGAAATAATCAATAACCTCTAATTGTTTGCTTTTGTCTAATTTAAAGCACTCAAGCTCTTCGAATGTCTTATTGAATCCAGGATAAATTAGTTTTTCAAATTCCATACTTATGTATTGTATGTTCAATACTTTATTAAATTAAACTTATGTTGAAAAGAAATTTTATCCTATTGTCCTTAGTCGGACTAGTTCTTGTAATCTCAACAACATTTGAAGAGGAAAATACTGATGTCGAAGTGCTACCTAACAATGAAAATTTAGACCTATCTATTGCTTTTGAAAATCTAGCTGCGAATATTGCCCTTACAAGCGAGGAATATATTGTTGTAAACCTCTGGGCGACTTGGTGCACGCCATGTATCGAAGAAGTGGGATATCTTCAAAAATTAAATGAACTGGATGAATTTGTTGTAGTTGGATTATTGGTCGATGATTCTGAGACAAATGCAATTGAATTTATAAAAGAATATAACTTAACGTATGAAAATATTTTGTTGGAAGAAAAAGTTGAATCATTCATCACTCAATTTTTCTGGAGTGGACTCCCAACAACTCTATTACTAAACAAAGACTTTGTTGTAATCAATACATTTAATGGTCCTATAACGGATGAGATGATTATTGATTATGTCAATTAGAACTAATACAGTTTCTGCTTATAATTAAATCATGGATGCAATAATAATTTGGCGAATTGTCCTCGTTCTTGGGACGCTTGGATTTTTAGGTGCAATGGGTATATTCACTTTAAAACTAATCGCTGCATCTACTGGAAGAAAACGACTTATAGATCTATTTATTAGATGATTTGGTAGCGGGGGTAGGATTTGAACCTACGACCTCTGGGTTATGAGCCCAGCGAGCTACCAGACTGCTCCACCCCGCGCTGAATACCAATAGTAATTAAGAATTTATTTAACTCAAGCTTTTTTATTGTTGATTAAGAATCTCTAAAGCTTTGTTTACAAGTTCCTCAACTTGAATAATTAGATCTTGATATTTTCCAAGATTTCCATCAGTTAACGCATTTTGAGCTTGATCAAATAAATCACTAGCTTTATTTAATAAATCAATCGCACTTATTTCTTCGGTATCATCAACATCTAAATCGAGATCAATTTCAAGGTCACCAAATACCCCCTCAAGAGCAAGGGTAAGTGATTCGGCCATTATTATTCTGTCTTGGAAAACTACAACAACAAATTTAAATTCAGGTAATGGGTTTTGCTCACCCTGAAGATATATTGGTTGATAATAAAGTACAGACTGATTGATTGGAACAACAAAAAGATTACCTTTAATAACACTTGAACCTTGTTGGTCTAACAATGTAAATATTTGAGATATATCTGGATCCTGGTTTATTCTTGTAGCAACCTGAGTTGGTCCATCTACGAATTCACCTTTAGGTAATTTAAAGTCGATTATTTGTCCATAGTTTTCCGGATCTGCATCCGCAACAAGGAAGGACTGCATATTCGGTCTATTTTCCGGATTAAATGGTTGGAAGATAAGATAACTTAAATCACTCTCTCCTGGTAATGACATCAAAAGATAGTATGGAAGCATTGGTTTGAAACCAATTTCGCTGAACTCACCTCTCAAAGTTGCAAGTCTTGGTGTGGTGGATGAATCTGTAGGAATTACCCATGGATCCTCGTCAGCATAAAACACTCTTGGATCAGTCATGTGATAATCCCTGTACATGTCAGATTGTATCGTAAAGAGATCTTCTGGATATCTTATGTGATTCAATAAATCTTCAGACATATTTGATTTATTATCAAAAAGAGATGGGAAGATTTCAGCGTATGACTTAATCAATGGGTCATTCTCATCAAAGACATAGAATTTCATCGTTCCGTCATAGGCGTTAACGACCGCTTTTACAGAGTTTCGAATGTAATTAAAGTTTATAGGTAGTCCAGATCTGTCATTAATTCTTGTTGTGTCAGCTGGTTGAGCATAAGGATATCTATCACTTAAGGTATAAAGATCAATAATCCAAAATAGGTTGCCATCAATTAATGCCAAATAAGGATCATTGTCAGTGTATAAGAAAGGAGCAGCTTTTTTAACCCTACTGATTATGTTCCTTTCCATAATTAGTTTTGAACCATCACTCAACTGATTTGATATAAGTAGGTTTAATTCACTATAACGTAGTGCGAATCCAAGTCTTTTAAAGAAAGAACCTATGCTAACTCCGCCATCACCTGAATAATTTGTGTATGCAACAGATTGCCCCTCAGTTGATAATGGGTAATCTACTTCGTCTTGAAGAGAATTTACAACAACATATTCATCAGAGTCAGCTGACTCACCAAAATATATTCTTGGTTGGTCTACTTCAAGTTCAGCAACACTTGTATTTGCTGGAACACCCTTAACATAGAAGTCTGGTTGTCCTTGGCTCGCCACATTGTTTGCCGGACTGAACACAACTCCAAAACCATGGGTGTACTGTAATTTTTGATTAACCCAACCCTGAGCAGGTAAGTTAGTTTGGTCTAATTCTCTTGCAGATACCATTACCTGAGTTAATTGACCATCAATCATATATCTGTCTACGTCAACTTCATCAAGGGCATAATAAGCTCTGATTTCTTGTAGCTGGCTGTAAGTCTCAGCTAAAACAGTTGGATCCCATAATCTAATATTGTCAACTGTTTGAGAGTTGTCATTTATGTCATTTTGAGAAAGATTTGGTGAAGCTTCGAACTGTCTTTCTTCTATGGAGTCAAGTCCATATGCCAATCTTGTGTAGTTAATATGATCTTCAACATAAGGTAGCTCTTTATTCAATTCGTCAGGAACAACTCTAAATCTTTGGATAGCAGCTGGAACAATTCCCCCAACAATGATAGATACTGCTAACCATAGACCGATTGCAGTTGTAGGAAGTAGCCAACCTCTTCTCCTAATATTTACTAACAAGAGTATTGCTCCAAAAAGTGAAATTAGAATCAAAAGATTTAAGGCAGGTAAATGAGCTACAACATCTGTGTAACTAGCGCCAAAAACTTTTCCACGTGGCGAGTAAAGAAGCTCTAAAGCATCAAGCCTATATGCAACAGCTTTCAAAATAGCAATAAATGCTAGTAAAACAGATAGGTGTGCTTTTGCTCCGCTACTAACTTCTGGTAATCTTCCAGGCCTTAATTGAAGAGCTCCTGTAGCAATAAAATACAAAATAATTACAAGTGATGTTAGAGTGACAAGTTGAAATCCCCAGGAAACAAAGAGTCTGTAAAGAGGTAATCCATAAACATAACTTGAAACATCATAATTAAATACAGGATCACTAACACCAAAACCTTGTTGGTTTAGAAATAATAAAACTTGCTCCCACAGTGTGGAGGCACCAGCACCTAAAAAGAGGGAAAGTGCAATTGCACCAGTCAACCTGAACCTAGCGAAGCGCTCACTTACAAAACTCCTGAATCTGGCAAGAGGGTCTTCTGAGTCAAATGCTTCAAAAATATCCATAACTGGGGTTGCTCTTGTAGCCAGCCTTAAATTAGTAAATATAAAA
>JAOOBM010000015.1:0-9707 GCA_028404505.1 Acidimicrobiaceae bacterium | reverse complement strand
TCTCCCACCTTTTCCTTATAGCAAAAAGCAAAATCGGTACTAAAATAGGAGAGTACATTGTGAAATATTTCACAAATAGGGAGGGAATGTGATTGATTGGTTACCAATATTGGTTATGTTATTTATTGGTATTGGGTTTGCGATTGCCTCACTTGGAGTAAGTTATCTTTTATCACCAAAAAATCCAACACCTGAAAAATTAACTCCCTATGAATCAGGTATTTTTCCTGAAGAAGAACCCTCTCAACGATTTCCAGTTAAATTTTATATGGTTGCAATGTTATATATAGTTTTTGATATTGAAATAATATTTCTTCTGGCGTGGGCAACACGATTTGATAAGTTGGGTTGGTATGGAATAGTAGTCATTTTCATATTTACATTTTTTGTACTTGAGACTCTATATTATGTTTGGAAAAGAAATGTTCTTGACTGGAATGTACCCAGAAGGCAGAGATATCACGAACCAGTCACAAATTATGAGGGAGTTAATGAATAATGTTCTCACCTGACAATATATTTACAACAACTATCGACAAAGCTGTTCGTTGGTCAAGAACACAATCTATGTGGCCTGTAACTTTTGGTCTTGCGTGCTGTGCTATTGAAATGATGGCTGCTGGTTCAGCCAAGTATGACCTAGCCAGATATGGAATGGAGGTTTTTAGAGCTTCACCAAGACAGGCTGATTTGATGATAGTTGCAGGAAGAGTATCTCAAAAAATGGCGCCTGTTCTTAGACAGGTATATGATCAAATGGCTGAGCCTAAGTGGGTGATTGCAATGGGTGCTTGTTCTTCTACTGGGGGTATGTTTAACAATTATGCATTAGTTCAAGGTGTTGATCATATAGTTCCAGTTGATATCTATGTTCCAGGATGCCCACCTGGACCACAGTCATTGATGCATGGAATATTAACACTTCATCAGAAAATTATGGATAGAGAAATTAATAGATAATGGTAGAGAATTTAGACATAAAAGTAGATGATTATTTTCAAAAAGTTGAAGAATTAAAAAATAATGGTTTTGAAATGATGGTGGATTTAACAGCTGTTGACTGGTTTAGAAAAAAAGAACCTAGATTTGAACTAGTTGTTAATTTTTTATCTGTTTCAAAAAACAAAAGAGTTTGCATCAAGGTTAAATTGACTGACGAGTTGTCAATACCTTCAATTACAAGTTTATATCCAAGTGCAAATTTTTATGAAAGAGAAGTGTTTGATATGTTTGGAATTAATTTTGAAAACCACCCAGACTTAACAAGAATTCTTATGCCTGATGATTGGGTTGGGCACCCCTTAAGAAAAGATTATGGAACTGGAAGAATACCAGTTCAGTTTAAAAATGCACCAAAGGTTGATTAATTGTGGAAGAAAATAACGAAATTTTAAAAGATGTAGACTTTTGGGCTACCAACTCCGAAGAAGGTGGGTGGAATATTTCATCAACTGATGAAGGCTCCCAAAAAATGTTAGAACAAGAAGACGAACCTACAACTAAAATCCAGATGGGATCTGAAGTTATTGATGATTATTTTATTCAAGATGATATTTCTGATGATGAAAGAATGATATTAAATATGGGACCTCAACATCCATCAACACACGGTGTCTTAAGATTACAAGTTGAACTTGAGGGAGAAGTAGTTAGAAGAGTTCAGCCGGTAATTGGATATCTTCATACTGGAATGGAAAAAACAGGAGAAGAACTTAATTACTTTCAAGGACCTACAAACACAACTCGAATGGATTATCTCTCACCTTTTTTCAATGAACTTGTCTTTTCATTAGCTACTGAAAGCCTACTAGATCTTGAAGTTCCAGACAGAGCTTCAACCATAAGAATATTGATGACAGAATTAAATCGAATTTCATCACATCTTGTTGCATTAGCAACTGGTGGAATGGATATCGGGGCATTATCAATGATGATTTTTGGATTTAGAGAAAGAGAATTAATTCTAGATTTTTTTGAAAAGACCACAGGTTTAAGAATGAATCATAACTATATAAGACCTGGCGGTGTAGCAGCTGACCTACCAGATAATTGGCAAAAAGATGTTGAAGAAATTTTAAAGATTATACCTGAAAAGCTAAAAGACTATGATGAAATGCTTTTGGATAATCCAATTTGGCAAGGAAGATTAAAAAATGTTGGGATTTTGACTACTGAAGAATGTTTGGCATATGGTGTTACTGGACCAAGTCTCAGAGCCAGCGGGTATGCTTGGGACTTAAGAAAAATGCAACCATATTCAGGTATAGATAAGTATGAGTTTGACATTCCTGTTTTCGAAGAAGGAGATGTTTTTGCAAGGTGGAGAATCAAAGTCTTAGAAATTTTTGAAAGTTTAAAGATTGTTCAGCAAGCTATGGAAAATATGCCAAAAGGCCCATATAAAATTCAAGATAAAAAAATTACTCCTCCGCCGAGAAAAAGATTAGATGAGTCTATGGAAGCCTTGATTCATCATTTCAAAATATATACAGAAGGTTTTAAAGTTCCAGAAGGACAAGTGTATACCACAGTTGAGTCACCTCGAGGAGAATTGGGTTGCTTTATAGTATCGGACGGTTCATCAAAACCCTACAGAATGCACGTTAGAGGGCCTTCCTTTTGCAATCTTCAGGCTTTACCAGTAGTAATGTCCGATAGCCCAATTGCAGATGCAGTCGCTGCAATAGCATCTTTAGATCCAGTCTTAGGAGATGTAGACAGATGAGTTGGGAGAAAGAATTGATTGATAAAGCTAATGAAATAATTGAACTCTATCCTGAAAAAAGATCTGCTCTCGGGCCACTTTTATATTTAGCACAAGAAAAGGATGGTTATATATCTAATGATTCAATTGTACAAATAAGCAATCTTGTGGGCATTACCGAAGTACAGGTAAAGTCAGTTGCATCTTTTTATTCAATGTATAAAGAAGAGCAAACTGGAAAGTATTTATTAAGTGTATGTAAATCAATTTCCTGCGAAATAAATGATTCAAGAAGAGTGATAGATTCTGTCAAAAATTTTACAGGGTTAGAAAATTATGAAACTGATAATGATAAAGTTTTTACTTTTGAGGAAGTTGAATGTATCGGAGCCTGTGGAGGAGCCCCAGCTGTACAAGTTAATTATGAAACAGTTGAAGGATTGACACCAGAAAAGTCACTCCAAATGTGTGAATGGCTTAAAGAAGAACGACCAGAAATAGTTGTAGCCGATGAACTTCAAGAAAAATTTGGAGGCGTAAAATCGTTTGACTGGGCAATTAAAGATAATACAGGTTCATCTTATTCTGTTCCAGGATTTCAAAATATAGGAACTGCAAAGGAAAAAAACTTATGAAAGAAACTTTATTACTGACAAAGCATATGCGTGAATATCCTGAAGACAGTCATCTTATCGAAACTTATGAGAAAAATAATGGCTATAGTGCACTAAAAAAAGTTTTAAAAGAAGATAATCCTGAAGATGTTATTAATGAAATAAAAAATTCAAATATTAGAGGTCGTGGAGGAGCAGGATTTCCAACAGGAGTAAAATGGGGTTTTTTAGCAGAAAATGAAGACAGATATCTTGTAATTAATGGTGACGAATCTGAACCCGGTACATTTAAAGACAGAATTTTACTTGAAAGAGATCCACACCAATTAATTGAAGGTGTAATAATCACTTGCTTTGCATCAAACATTAAAAAAGCTTTTATCTACATAAGAGGTGAATATGCAAAACCTGCAAGAAGAGTACAGGATGCAGTCAAGCAGGCTTATGAGAAGGGATATTTAGGAAATAATATTTTAGGAACGAATTTCTCTTTAGATGTTGTTGTACATCTTGGAGCTGGTGCATATATATGTGGTGAGGAAACAGCTCTATTGAATTCTTTAGAGGGTAAGAGAGGTGAGCCAAGATTGAAGCCCCCTTATTTCCCAGCTGTAATGGGTTTATATAACAAACCAACACTTGTAAATAATGTTGAAACAATATCTTCAGTCCCTTGGATAGTACAAAACTCTGGAAAAGAGTATTCAAAACTTGGTGTTGAAGGCTCAACTGGAACAAGAATATTTAGTTTATCAGGTCATGTAAATAATCCAGGAAATTTTGAAATAGAGATGGGAAAAAGCTTTGGAGAATTTATCGATACATTCGGAAACGGAATCAAAAATAATAAAAGTGTAAAAGCCTATATTCCCGGGGGAGCTTCAGCACCATGGTTCACTGGAGATCAGTTAGATATAAAAATGACAATTGATGATGTAGCAAACGCCGGTTCAATGCTGGGTTCGGGTGCAGTAGTTGTAATGGATGAAGATACAAATTTAGTTTATGCAGCAAAAAGTATCGTAAGTTTTTTTGCTCATGAATCATGTGGTCAGTGTACTCCATGTCGAGAAGGGACAACATGGCTAGAAATGATTTTAGAAAGAATTGCTAGTGGTAGAGGCAGGCTTTCTGACATTAGTTTGTTGATTGATATTTGTGACAACATTTCACCTGGGCTAGATTGGCCACCAAAAATGACAACAATATGTCCACTTGGTCCATCAGCTGTATCTCCAATAACTTCGTTGCTAAATAATTTTTCAGATGAAATAACAAATATGATTCCTACAAAAATTCCAATCACACAATGACAGATCAAATAAAAATAAATGTCAATGGTTCTGAAATAAATTCAAAACCTGACCAACTAATTATTGAGGCTTGTGAAGACTCAGGTATTCATATACCAAGGTTTTGCTGGCATAAACGTATGGATCCTGTTGGAATGTGTCGTATGTGCTTAGTGGAGATAGAAACTCCAAGAGGTAAAGCCCTTGTCCCATCATGTACAACCAAAGTCTCGGAAGATCTAGTTGTTGAAACTGAATCTGAAGTTGTAAAAAAAGCTCAAGAAGGAGTTTTAGAGTTTTTACTAATCAACCATCCATTAGACTGTCCAGTTTGTGATAAAGCTGGAGAATGTCCATTACAAGACCAAACAATGGCATATGGACCGGGAGAATCAAGATTTGTTGAAGATAAAAGACATTTTGAGAAACCTATTCCAATTTCTGAAATAATTTTGCTTGACAGAGAGAGGTGTATTTTATGTGCTCGTTGCACTAGATTTTCTGATGAAATATCAGGAGATCCTCTAATTGAATTTATTCAAAGAGGAAATAAGACACAAGTAAATACTTTTCCTGATGAGCCATTTAGATCGTATTTCTCAGGTAACACAGTACAAATTTGTCCAGTGGGTGCTCTTACATCAACATCGTATAGATTTAAAGCACGTCCATGGGACTTAAAAAAAGTATCATCAACTTCAAATTGTTCTTCGGTTGGGTGTTCAATTGAATTAAATGTATCACAAAATAAGATGCTTAGGATTTTAGGTGAGGACAATGAGTTTACAAACCAAGGATGGCTTTCAGACAAAGGTAGGTATAACTTTGAATATTTACACTCAGAAAAAAGGATTGAAGAACCTTTAATTGTTAAAAATTCAAGCAAAAAACAAAACATAAATGAAGCTATGGATTTAATAAGTAATGAAATATTGAAAGGTGGCGACCCAAACATAAGCTTTATTGTTGGTCACAACAGTACCAACGAAGAGTATTTTGCATTGAATAATTTTGCTGAAAACCTTAAAAAAGTTGAAAATACATTTGGCAACATTGATATTTATTTAAGTGATGATTATTTATATACTGGTTTTTTTAATGGGGATCATTCACTTGCAGAGATTAAAGATTTAGATTCAGCTGACACAATAGTCTTATGGGCTCAAGACATTAAAGACAACCTTCCAACCCTGTATTTAAGAATTAAGCAAGCTGTAAGAAATGGAAAGAAATTATTAATATTTGGTCACACAAATACCGCTATTAAAGATATTGCAGAAGAGTATTTTGGTGGAGATATAGTATCAAATAATTTTGAATTCAAAGTAAACATATCTGATATACCAAATTTCTCTAGACATTTAGATGGTAAAGAGGTCATAGCAATCGTGGGTAAAGCTTCTCCATTGCAAAATACAAATCCAATTTCAGAATTGATTGAATATTTAGAAGCAAATTCCAATTTAAAAATACTCAATTGTTTTTCAAAAGGTAATACATTTGGTGCATTACAAAATTTAAATCTTGTTAAAGGTCTAAATGAGTTTGTAAATGAATTTGATTTAAGTAAAAGAAATATTGTATTTACAATTGGTGCTAATCCAGTAAATAACTCTATTTATAGTCAAAAAATAAAAGATTCCCTTGTTAATGCTGATTTTGTTGTATCTATGGATTTATTTAAAAATGAAACAACTGAATTATCGGATATTATTCTTCCAACAACTTCACTTGGGGAAAAAGAAGGAACATTTACAAACCTTGAAATGAGAACTCTTATGCAAAATAAAATTTTACCTCCCCCAGGATCCTCACTGAATGAATGGGAATATTTACTGACATTATCAAAAAAAATTAATTTAGAACAAGTATATGATTCTGAAACTCAATTGAATGCTTTATTGTGTAAGGATTATTTAGATGAAGACAATATTCCATCCTTTGATAACCTAAACAAACCATCTAATCTAAATGGAGTTCTTAACTCAAAGACAATCAACATTAATATCGAAAATGTTGATTCGATAAATCTTGAGATATTATTTGTTCACAGACTTTATGGGGACTCCTCAACACAAATAAATTCTCCTTCAATATCTATGTTGAGCTCGGAAAGATTTATTGAAATGAATTCGGCTACCTACTTTGGATCTTATATGCTTTATTCTGACGTTGTAACGCTGATACAGGGTGAAATCTCTGTTCAGGTGAATGTGAATATTAACGACAACCTTCCAGACAATCTTTTAGTTGTACCAATAAATAGGAGAGGTTTTCAAAATCTAAATCCGGAGAAAAAGGTTGAGCTCGAGGTAGCTAAAAGTAGGGAGCAATTAAATGTCAGCTGAGATAATTCTTGCACTAATTAAACCACTCTTAGTTTTGGGTCTTTTGCTTACAAATACAATTATTCTTATTTGGCTTGAAAGAAAAGTTGTAGCAGGAATGCAATCAAGAGTGGGTCCTGATAGAGCTGGTCCTTTTGGAATTTTACAAACTCTAGCCGACGCCATAAAGCTTCTGTTAAAGGAACAAATTTTACCAATGAAAGCTGATAAAGCCATGTATTTATTAGCTCCAATTATTGCACTAGTTCCATCTTTTTTAATTTTTATGATTATTCCTTTAGGTCCTGGTTTTGAATTGACCATTGGTGGTGAAACTCAATTTATAAACATGGTTGGTGCCGATATAAATGTAGGTGTTTTATTCTTTCTAGCGATAAGCTCATTGGCAGTATATAGCGTTGTTTTAGCTGGATGGTCTTCTGGATCAAAGTATCCCTTACTTGGAGGGGTAAGAGCATCTGCTCAAATGATATCTTACGAAGCTGCAATGGGACTTTCTCTTGTACCTGTAATTTTGTATTCAGGATCAATGTCAATGACAAAGATTGTTGAAAGTCAAGCTGGAAATTTATCAAGTACAATTCCAATAGTTGATTCAATTGTAAGCTTCATACCAAACTGGAATATTTTTCCACAATTTTTAGCATTTGGAATTTTCTTTGTAGCCTCAATTGCAGAAGTAAATAGAGCTCCATTTGATCTTGTGGAAGCAGAACAAGAATTGGTTGGAGGTTTTCATACTGAGTATTCAGGATTTAGATTTGCTATGTTTTTTTTAGCTGAATATATAAATATGTTTAATATGTGTGCAATCACAGCTACGTTCTTCTTAGGTGGATGGTTGGGTCCAACTTTTGAGGGAGTTTTACCCCAATTTTTATCTGCACTTATGCCAACCATATGGTTAGGTTTAAAAACTTTTGGGTTATTATTTGTTTATTTTTGGATCAGGGTAACATTGCCTAGATTAAGATATGACCAACTAATGGAGTTAGGATGGAAAAGACTTATTCCTATCTCACTCATATGGCTAATGCTTTCTGCAATTGTTCTTGGCATTAGAGATTTTGGATTACCTTGGAGTTAATAGGATAATGAGCGCAGGATATGATTTAATAAAAGGTTTAAAGGTTACCTTTAAAGAATTATTTAAAAAATCTGTAACTGATAAATACCCAAAAGAGTTTAGAAAAAAACCACAAAGATTCCATGGAAGACATGTGCTTAATAAATATGAAGATGGAATGGAAAAATGTATTGGTTGTGAGTTATGTGCTGGTGTATGTCCTGCACAATGCATATACGTAAGAGGAGAGGATAACCCCGAAGAACAACCAATTAGTCCAGGTGAGAGATATGGGTTCATTTATGAAATTAATATGCTTAGATGTATTTATTGTGCATTATGTGTTGAAGCATGTCCAACAGAAGCTATCACAATGACTTCGTTGTTTGAAATGAGTGTTGGATCTCGTGATGAAGCAGTATTTGATAAAGATGTTTTACTAGTCGGTGATGATGGCGTGCCCAACACTCACGAAAAACAGACATTATTAACTAATTTTAATGAATTAAAAACTTCAGATGGATGGATGAGAGCAACCTCATCAAATGGTAATCCCAATTATCAAAATACAGTAAGCTGGACAGGGTCATTAGGAGTTGGAAAAAGAGATCCGGAAAAAGGTCAATTTTTAGAGGAAGAATAGATTGATAGAATTACTACTTTTTGCGATACCTGCATCATTGTTAATTTTAGGAGCATTAATTGTAGTATTTGCAAAAAACCCAGTCCATAATGCAATGGGATTGGTATTAACATTAACTTCACTCGCAATCTTATACATAACTCTTAATGCAACTTTCGTAGCGATGGTCCAAATGTTAGTTTATGCTGGTGCTGTCATGACGTTGTTTCTTTTTGTAATCATGATGATTGGTGTTGATAAACCCGAACAAACTAAAGAACAAATTAAAGGACAAAAGTTATTAATTTCTGGCACGTTAATTTTGTTAGTTTCAATAGTCGTCTTTATTGGCTTACAAAATGGATTGAATTGGAATTTATTATTTCCACAATCAGAAATTTCACTTGAGGGAACACCTGCAATACTCGCCTCAGCATTATTCACTTCTTGGGTATTTCCCTTTGAAGTAATATCTATTTTATTAATTGTCGCTACAACTGCAGCTATAGCGTTAGCCTACGAATTTAAACAAAGTAGTGACAATGATTGAAGTAACATCTGATTGGTATCTAACACTTTCAGCAATCCTTTTTTCTATAGGTTTTTTAGGAATGATGGTAAGAAAAAATGCATTGATAATGTTTATGTGTATTGAGCTCATGCTAAATGCTGTTAATTTAACTTTTATTACAGCGTCGAAGCATCTTGGATCTGTCGATGGACAAATCGCAGTTTTTTTTGTTCTTGTTGTTGCTGCTGCAGAGGTAGTGGTGGGTCTCGCAATTATTGTTTCTATATTTAAAAAGCAAGAATCTGCGTCAGTTGATATGTTAAGTTCCTCTAAGGGGTAGTTTTGGGTATTTTAATCTTGGGCGTAGTTCTCATTCCTTTTCTTACGTCATTATTTTTAAAAGTTATTGGTAAATTTTTAAATGAATTACTTACAAATTTTATAACTTTAAATGCTGCGATGCTCTCGGTAGCAACATCATTTTTTTTGTTTGGTTATATTTTTTTTGATAAATTCAAACCATTAAAGTTTGAATTATTTCAATGGTTTC
>JAOOBM010000014.1:0-13464 GCA_028404505.1 Acidimicrobiaceae bacterium | reverse complement strand
AAAAAATATGACGCAGCTTTAGGGGGAGAACAATCTGGTCACATCATTATTTCTGACCAATTACCAGTTGGTGACGGTCTAGTTACATTAATCTATGTTTTGAAAGCTATGCAACACTTTGGTGTAGCTTTAAGTGATTTTAAGGAAGAGAATCTTTATGAATACCCACAAAAACTGATAAACCTAGAATTAGAAAATAAATTAAATGACGAAGAATTAGAATACATCAACCAAATAGCTTTGGACATGTCAATAAAAAAAGACTTAGATGGAAGATATTTAATACGTAATTCAGGGACAGAGCCATTATTGCGTGTGCTTGTAGAGGCTAAAAGTAATGAAGCTATGGAAGAGTTTTCAAATGAGCTTATTACAAAAATTAATAAATACCTAAATTAACCATACTTATCGATATACTCTTTATAACGAGCAATATAGCGCCTGGCCTTTAACGAGGTGACGAGGAAGTATGTTATCGAAAAATTCGGCGGATGCATACTCGGCTCTGCAGTCGATATAAATTGTTTAAAAACAGAGAGAAATTTCTGAACAGAGACAATTTAATGCAGTCTTTATTTTAACCTGCTCGTTGGAATGGAGATATAATGTGTGGAATTGTAGGGTATTCAGGCCCTAAAGAACCCTTACCAATCTTAATCAATGGTCTCTCTCGTTTGGAATATCGAGGATATGATTCAGCAGGAATAGCAATTTCTGATGGAAGCAAAATAACGATTGAAAAAAAAGAGGGTAAACTCGATGTCTTAAAAGAACATTTAGAAAATAAGCAAATTTTAGGAAATATAGGGATTGGTCATACAAGATGGGCAACTCATGGAGTACCGAATGATGTGAATGCACACCCACATTCAGACAACAATGATGAATTTGCAATCATTCACAATGGCATTATTGAGAATTATGCAGAAATCAAGAAAGATCTTACAAACGATGGATTTAAATTTAATTCAGACACTGACACGGAAGTCGTAGCTGTAGAGTTAAGCAGAAAATGGAATGGAAATCTTTTAAAAACAGTGGTGAATGTAGCAAAAACACTTGAGGGAACATATGCCCTTGTTGTAACTACAACAAAAGAAGAGGGCACTATTGTTGCAGGAAGATTAATGAGTCCTCTAGTCCTTGGAGTTGGTGATAATGAGGTTTTTCTGGCATCTGATTCAGCAGCAATCTTAGAACATACAAAGAAAATGATATTTCTTGAAAATGGTGATTTTGTAGAAATTAAAAATGGTAAATATAAGTTGTTCGATTCTGAATTAAATGAAATCCAGAGAGAAATTCAAGAAATCGATTGGGAGGTATCAGAAGCAGAGAAGTCAGGGTATGACCATTTTATGTATAAAGAAATACTTGAACAATCTGAAGTGATCGAAAGAACTTTATCTGGAAGGCTTGAAGCATCCTCAGATGAAATACCAATTAAGTTAAATGAGGCTTCAAAATTTGAAAAAATTTGGATTGTTGCATGCGGAACAGCCTATCATGCTGGTTTGTTTGGGAAAGACCTATTTGAGAAAGTTCTTGGAGTTCCGGTAAGTGTTGAGCTTGCTTCAGAGTTCAGATATAGAGAACCAATCGTTGGAAAAAATGATTTAGGTATTGTAATTTCCCAGTCCGGAGAAACTATGGACACTATTGCTGCTACAGAATTATTAAAGAAAAATGGTTCACATGTTCTTGCTTTAGTAAATGTGGTTGGTAGTTCATTAGCAAGAATGGCTGATAGTGTATTTTATTTACATGTGGGTCCAGAAATAGGCGTAGCTTCTACCAAAGCTTATTTAGGTATGCTTGTTTCTCAGCTTCTTATAGCAAAACACTGGGACGCTGAAAATAAGTTAGATGTTTCATTTGATGAAATTGCAGAACTCCCAAAGCTAATAGACAAGACCATGGCTTGTGAAGGGCAAATAAAAGAAATATCTGAAAAAATCTATAAAAAGAATGATATCTATTTTATTGGTCGAGGATTGGATTATGCTTTGGCAGCTGAAGGTGCTTTAAAATTAAAAGAAATTTCCTATCTGCATGCTGAGGCATTAGCAGCAGGAGAGCTTAAACACGGTACGCTAGCTTTAATAGAAAAAGGAACCCCTGTAATAGTTACTGCCAGTCAAAATCATCTACTTGATAAAACAACCAGTAATGTACAAGAGGTTATTGCTAGGGGAGCATATGTAATTGCTATTGGAGATAGTGAGTCAGAAAAACTTGAAAATATATCAGATGATTATGTCACTCTACCAGATAGTAATGAAATACTAACTACTGTGATCTCGATTATACCTCTACAATTTATTGCTTATCACGTAGCTAACAAGAATGGCCAATCGATTGATCAACCAAGAAACCTTGCAAAGTCAGTTACTGTAGAATAAATAATATGGATAGAGGTTACGTATATGTAAATAAGACAAATTATTTACACAATATAGAAGTATTAAAACAACTATCAGACAAAGAACTTTGCTTGGTTGTCAAAGCAAATGGTTATGGTCACGGTATTGAATGGACTGTCAAAACAGCTATGGAAGCTGGAATCAAATGGTTCGCAGTAGCAGCTATTAGTGAAGCAAAAAAAGTTCGAGCTCAATCTGATGAACTAAGGGTATTGTTACTTACCGAGCCATCACTTGGTGAGATAGACAATATAGAGAAATATAATATCGACTTAACAGTTTATAATGATTTTTTTATTGATGGTCTAGCAAAATCCGGTAAAGCATTCAATACCCATATAAAAATCGATACTGGTATGCACAGAGTTGGTTGTGAACCAGAAGATTTTAAAAACCTTTATGAAAAAATAACAAGCTCTAAAACAATAAATCTTGCTGGTATATGCACCCATTTTCCTTTAGCAGACGAAGAGATTGAGCCTACAGAAGAATCTATCGAATTGTTCAAACAAACAATCAAGGATGTAGATACAGATAATTTATTATTACATGCTGATAATTCTGGATCGTCATTTTATAATTTTGATCCTACGTTTAACCTGTCAAGAGTTGGTCTCGCAGTATATGGGTGCAATATAACACCCGCAGAAGTTGTTCAAGATCTGAAACCTACGATGGCAATAAAAACAAGAATATCAAACATTCACTATAGAAAAAAGGGTGAAGCCGTTTCTTATGGAAAAGCACTAACTTTAGAAAGAGATACAACTGTTGGTGTATCGCCTGTTGGATATGGCGATGGATATCCATGGAGTACATTTCCTGATGGAAAAGTCATAGTTAACAATACATATTGCAATTTGATAGGAAGAGTAACTATGGATCAAATTTTATATGACATCACAGATGTGGAGGCAAATATTAATGATGAAGTTGTTCTTTTGGGAAATTCTGAGAACAATGAACTTAAAATTACAGTTTTCGATATTGCAAAATGGAATAAGACTATTGAATGGGAGATCCTTACAAATATAAATGAAAGACTTGAAAGGGTTGAAATTGAATGAGATCGAGATTAAAGAATCAGATTTAGATGAATTCGCAAAAGATTTTGTAACAAAATTATCAATTCCTTCAGTAATTGGATTCAACGGAAGTTTGGGAGCTGGTAAAACTTCAATAATTAAAAAGATAATTTATCACCTTGGTATCGAAGATAATGTAACTTCTCCCACATTTAATATTGTAAAAAATTATCTCAAAGAAGATTTAAGTATTTACCATGTTGATCTTTATAGACTTTCATCATTCCAAGAATTTATTGACCTAGATCTTCCTTTGTTTGAAGAAAAAACTTTATTTTTTGTTGAATGGTCAAACCAACTTCCTAATACAAACCTAAGCAATTGGACAATTATTGATATTGATATAATTGATGATTCAACAAGAAAGATAAGGTTTTAAATTGTATAAATTAGCAATTTCTACATCAGGTGAATATGTTTCTGCGGCAATATTTGAGGAGAAATTACTTGCTAGTTTTGTTTCAAAAACTAATAAAGGCTCAACTGGAATATTGCTAAATCAAATAAATGAATTATTTGATAAAACAAAGGCCAGTAGAAATGATCTTAATGCACTTTATCTCGATGTTGGACCGGGATATTACACTGGACTAAGAATCGGTCTATCAGTTTCCCAAGGACTTGGTGCAGTTTTAGGCATACCTATAATTCCAGTAAATGGTCTTGACGCTCTTGCGTTTGCAGCACATACAAGTCATAGAAAAATATGTTCGTTGATTGATATCAAACGAAATGAGTTTGCTTATTGCGAATATATGCCTGTTCCTGGTGGAGTAACACGAGAGTCAGATCCTCAAGTAATTTCAGTTGAAAACTTAGAAATTAAACTTTCTGATGATGTCGATAAAAAATTATTAGTAGGTAATTGGGATCTTATAGAAAATAAAAAAATTCTTACTGATAGTAATACTAAATTAGCTGAGCCAAGATTTGTAACAGCTGAAAATATTTATAACGTTGGTGAAAAAATAAAAGACTATCCCAACTTCAATGAAATAAATCTTGAATATATGAGAGAACCTGACGTGACATTATCTAAAGATACTTTGAGTGGGAATGTGAAGTTTTATGATTAAAAGTTTAGAATCTTGTTCTTCTGAGACAGCACTTAAGTTGTCTAACTTAGAGCAGAATTTATTTTCTATGTCATGGGATGCCAGTATTATTGAGCAAAAAATTAATGATAAAAGTTTTAAATATTGGATTTACCAAAATGAAGATGAAATTATAGGTTATTTGGGTATCCAATTTATACATCACGATATTGAGATTCTAGGAATTGGTGTATTGGAAGAATACAGAAAAAAAGGTGTAGCAACCGAACTTATGGACGAATTAATAAGTTATTTTGAAGTTTCAAAATATGAAAAAATTATCTTGGAAGTTCGTGAATCTAATAAATCTGCTCAGAGTTTGTATAAAAAATACAACTTTAAACATTTTGGTAAAAGAAAAAAATATTATGTCACTGAAGATGCAGATATTTTTATAAAGGAAAAAGCATATGCAGAGTGAAAAAATCATTTTAGGTTTTGAAACAAGTTGTGATGAGACAGCGATTGCTTTAATGAAAGGTGACAACCTCTTAATTAACAAAATTTCATCACAAGTTGAAATTCATGAGAAATTTGGTGGAGTAGTACCTGAAGTAGCATCTAGAGCACACGCTGAAATGATAAGAAATCTTTTTCATTCCTCTATCAATGAATGTGGTATAGATTTAAGTGAAATTGATATTGTTGCCAGTACTGATGGTCCTGGTCTGGCAGGTAGTCTTGTTGTAGGCTACAATTTTGCAAAATCAGTGGCATGGGCTCTTGAAAAGCCATTTTATGCAGTAGATCATATGGTCGGACATTTAAGCGCACCTCTTATTGAGCATCCAAACATGGAGCCTCCATTTTTATCATTACTTGTCTCTGGAGGACATACACAAATTGTTTTAGTTGAAGAGTGGGGTAAATATAATCTCTTGGGTTCAACCATTGATGATGCTGCAGGTGAAGCTTTTGACAAATTATCAAGATTTTGTGGATTTGGTTTTCCTGGGGGTCCAGCAATACAAAAAATATCAGAGGGTGGTGATCCAAAAAAAGTAGATCTTCCTCGACCTAAAACCTCAAACAAATTTGACTATTCTTTTTCTGGATTGAAGACAGCAGCAGTTTATTTTCTACAGAAACTTTCAGAAGAGGATCAACTATTAAAAAAAGATTTTGCTGCATCATACCAAGAGGCAATAGTCGATTCCTTAATGGACATTTTTGTCAAAGCGATTAAAGAAACCGGTGTTAACAATATATCAGGCGGAGGTGGAGTCATGGCAAATTCCAGGTTACGTGAAAAAATTGTATTTTTTTCTGAAAATAATAATAAAAACCTTTATTTACCATCACCAAGATTATCAACTGATAATGCAGCAATGATTTGCGTTGCTGCTAAAAATGAGCTTATTACAAATAAAATGAATATTGACGATATAAGGTTATCTTCAATAATTTCCTAACAATTTAAGAAAATAAATACCTTTATAAACATAACTATATTAAATTCAAAACGTAGAAAATTTTAGAAAGGAATTAAACATGAATCTTCAACCACTGGGAGATAGAGTTGTTGTAAAGCCACTGTCTGAAGAAGATATGAAAACTCCATCGGGAATTTATATACCTGATACGGCGAAGGAGAAACCCCAAGAAGGAGAGGTTGTTGCTGTAGGACCTGGAGAAACTAATGACAATGGAGAAAAAATTAAACCTGATGTTAAAAAGGGTGACAAAGTTGTTTATTCAAAATATGGTGGAACAGAAATTAAAGTTGACGGCGAAGAGTATTTGATTTTATCAAGTAGAGATATACTCGCAGTAGTCGGAAAATAATAGGAGGAAATAATGGCAAAGAAAACTCTAGTATTTAACGAAAAAGCAAGGAAAGGTCTTGAAGATGGTGTTAATAAATTAGCAGATGTTGTCAAAGTAACACTTGGACCTAAAGGTAGAAATGTAGTTTTAGAAAAAAAATGGGGAGCACCAACAATTACAAACGATGGTGTCACCATTGCAAAAGAAGTTGATTTAGAAGACCCCTACGAAAACATGGGTGCTCAACTAGCAAAAGAGGTAGCATCAAAAACAAATGATGTCGCTGGTGATGGTACAACCACTGCAACTGTTTTAGCTCAGTCAATGGTTAATGAGGGGATGAAAACTGTTTCTGCCGGTGTCAATCCAATGGAAGTAAAAAGAGGAATGCTTGAAGCTGCACAAGCCGTAACAGAGTTTATAGCTGGTTTCTCAAAATCTATTGGTGGTAAAGATGAAATTGCTCAGGTTGCATCTATTTCTGCTGCAGACTCAGAAATTGGAGAAACAATTGCTGAAGCAATGGAGAAAGTTGGTAAAGACGGTGTAATCACTGTTGAAGAAGGCCAAACTTTTGGAATGGAACTTGAATTTACTGACGGTATGCAATTTGATAAGGGATTTATATCACCTTATTTTGTAACTGATCCTGATAGACAAGAAGCGATTTTAGAAGATCCATATATTCTTATTGTTAATTCAAAAATCACTGCTGTTAATGATTTATTACCTGTGCTTGAAAAAGTAATGAATTCAGGAAAGCCATTGATCATTCTTGCAGAAGATGTTGAAGGGGAAGCATTAGCGACACTTGTTGTTAATAAAATACGAGGTACTTTTACATCCGTAGCTGTAAAAGCTCCAGGATTTGGCGAAAGAAGAAAAGCTATGCTCCAAGATATAGCAATCCTTACAGGAGGAGAAGTAATTTCTGAAGAGTTAGGGTTGAAAACTGAAAACACAACTGTTGATATGTTAGGCCAAGCTGAAAAAGTAATTGTCAAAAAAGACAATACCACAATTGTTAATGGCAAAGGCAAAAAAGCTGATGTTGAAGGAAGAGTAAAACAAATTCAATCCGAGATTGATGAGTCAGATTCTGACTGGGATAAAGAAAAACTTCAAGAAAGATTAGCAAAACTCTCAGGTGGAGTTGCCCAAGTAAAAGTTGGCGCAGCTACAGAAGTCGAATTGAAAGAAAAGAAAATGAGAATTGAAGATGCCCTAGCAGCAACAAGAGCAGCTGTTGAAGAGGGAATCGTTGCTGGTGGTGGTGTTACTCTAATCAGAGCCCAAGATACTGTAGATAAAATTTCTGGAGGATCCGAGGGTGAAGTAATTGGTAGAAACATCGTCAAAAAAGCATTAGAAGCACCATTAAGACAAATTGCAGAAAATGCAGGTTTTGAAGGTGGAGTAATGGTTGAAAAAGTAAAAGCAGAAAAAGGAAATGTAGGATTAAATGCCTCTAATGGTGAAATGGTAGATCTTGTTAAAGATGGTGTTATTGATCCAGCAAAAGTTACGAGATCAACTGTTGAAAATGCTTCATCTATTGCTTCTCTTGTATTAACAACTGAAGCCTTGATAGCGGAAGAACCAGAGCCAGAAGCTCCAATGCCTCCTGGAGGAATGGGTGGCATGGAAGGTATGATGTAAAACATACATTTTTTAAAAAAAAGAGTGGACAATGTCCACTCTTTTTTTTTATCATTAATTGTCATGAATGGAATAAGAGGAGCAATTGCTACTGTAGAAAACACAGAAAACGATATATTAAAATCTACAAAAGAATTATTTAATACGATTGTAGAAAATAACAACCTTGATATTTCAAAAATTGTTTCTGTAATTTTTACTGTTACTAATGATCTTGATGCCGCTTTCCCAGCAAAGGCTCTCAGAGAACTTGGTTACCATCAATTATCTGCGATTGATACAAAGGCACCAAACGTAGTTAATGACCTTGAAGGTTGTATAAGAGTTTTAGTAACTTACAAGGATGAAATTGAAGTAACTCATACCTATTTAGGTGAAGCTAAGAATTTAAGACCAGATAGATAAAAACTATTTGCAAATCTGTAATACATGGTATTATTACCACAATGAAAATTAACACATACTTTTACTTTAGAGCGCACATATAAGCTGCCCTAAAGTAACGTTATGTCAAATCGGGCAAAAGCCCGATTTTTTTTTAGGAGGAACAAATTGATCGTAGTAATGAAGCAAGCTGCTTCTGAGGAAGACATTGAAAAGGTAAAGGCAAAGGCAATTGAACAAGGTCATGAGCCAAAAGTTCTTTATGGAGTTGAAAGGACTGTAGTTGCTGTCCATGGGAAGGTAATTGAAGATAATCGTGGAGTTATGCGATTGTTAGATAACGTTCATCAGGTTATTCCAATCGGAAGATCTTACAAGCTTGCAAGCAAAACCTATAAAGAGTCAAACACAGAAGTAAAAATCAAAGATTTAGTTGTGGGAGGTAAAGAACTTGCATTTATAGCTGGGCCAGATAGCGCAGAATATCAAGAACAAACGTTAGAAACAGCTGAAGCTGTTGTTCAAGCTGGAGGAAATGGATTAAGAGGCGGTGCGTTCAAACCAAGAACCTCTCCATACAGTTTTCAAGGTCTTGGTGAAGAAGGTCTAGTGTTGCTTAAAGAAGCTGCAGATTTACATAATTTACCATTATTCAGTGAAATTATGGACGTTCAGCATCTTGAAATGATGGAAAAATATGTTGATGTACTTCAAATCGGAGCAAGAAATATGCAAAACTTTAAACTCTTGGAAGCTGTTGGAGAATCAAAACTCCCAGTTTTATTAAAAAGAGGAATGAGCGCAACCCTTGAAGAGCTACTTTTAGCTTCCGAATATATCCTTACGAGAGGTAATGAAAATGTTATTTTATGTGAGAGAGGTATCAGAACCTTTGAGACAGCCACAAGAAATACTTTTGATATAAATGCTATTCCTTATTTGAAAATGAATACACATTTACCAGTTATTGCTGATCCAAGCCATGGGACTGGGGCAAATAATTTAGTTGCTCCAATTGCTTTAGCAGCTATTGCTGCGGGAGCAGACGGTCTTCTTATCGAGATACATCCAAGGCCAGATGAAGCATTATGTGATGGGCCACAAGCTTTAACTCCACCAGAACTTACTGACTTAGGGAAAAAAGTAAGTTCAATGGCTGAAGTAGTTGGTAGGTCATTAAAAACATGATTAACAAAGTAAAAATAATTGGCCTTGGATTGATGGGTGCGAATCTTGGAATCAATTTAAAAAGTAAAGGTATAGATGTTTTTGGTCAGGACGTTGATAAGGAAGCTGAAAATAGGGCTGAAAAATTTGGTATTGATACAAAATCTAAAGAGGAAAGTTATGATGTGACAGTTCTATCTATGCCAATAAATAATATAGTTTCATTTCTATCAGAGGGTAATGGCATTGATGATTCAAAATTATTAATTGATATTGGTGGTACTAAAGAATCAATTTGCAATCTTATGGATAGCTCTAAAATACCTTCTGTAGGTGGCCATCCTTTGTGTGGTTTAGCTGATAATAGAATCTGGGAACCTACACCTGAAATGTACGATGATGCAACATTTTTACTCTGTGAAACAGAATCTATGAATGACAATTCAAAAAAAATTGCCAGAGATTTAGTGAACATATTGAACTGCAAAGAAGTGTGGATAGATCGAAAAAAACATGATGAAATATTATCTATTACCAGTCATTTGCCACATTTGATAAGCTCAGCATTGGTTGGAATAGCTAAAAAAGATTATGAAATAGATGAAATTATGGGTTTAGCAGCTGGTGGATTCGATGGAGCAACAAGGCTTACAAGAACAAATCCAGAAATGATAATAGACATGTACAACACAAACTCTGAAAATATAAATAAATTTCTTATTTCACTAATTGATGAAATATCCTCATTAATGTCACTTCAGGAGAAAAATCAATTAATAGAATACCTTACCTCGTCAGTTGAGTGGAGAAGAGCTTTATCAGAAAAGTTTGGAGAGAGACCATTAAGTTGAAATTAATTAATCGAGGGTTATCCGGAACAGTTCAAGTGATAGGAGATAAATCTATATCCCATAGAGCAATTTTGTTTTCTGCTTTAGCTGAGGGTACATCTGTAATTAAGAATTTATTAATTAGCGAAGATACAAAAGCCTCTTTAGAAATCGTTGAACAAATGGGGGCTGATGTAAAAATCCAGGATAAAGTTTCAATAACTGGTCAGGGAATAAATGGATTAAAAAAACCAAAAAATGATCTTAATGCCAAAAATTCTGGAACAACTGCTAGATTGCTTATTGGATTATTATCTAAACAAAAATTTTCTTCAACATTAATTGGCAGCACTCAATTAAATAAAAGACCAATGAATAGAATTGCTAATTTGTTGGTTGATCATGGAGCTGATATGAAAATAAAAAATAATTTTTTACCAATAAATTTTAACCCAAAAGAATACTCATTCAGTTATCAAAATACCAAAGTACCAAGTGCCCAAGTCAAAAGCGCATTAATACTTGCTTCTCTATATCATAATGAACCAACCCTTATTGAAGAAACCGTTCCTACTAGAGACCATACTGAGAGAATGCTTGTAGCTATGGGTGTGGATATATTGAGGCTTGGAAATACATTAACTGTCCCACCAACAACTAAGTTAGAGCCATTGACCATTACTATTCCTGGTGATATATCATCAGGTGCTTTTTTAATTGCTCTCGGTTTATTAAGAGGTAAAGAAATCATTCTTTCCAACATGCTAATTAATGAAAGAAGACTGGGATTTATAAAAGTCTTAAAAAGAATGGAAGCAAAAATTGAGATCTTAAATATTAGAGAAGAAAACAATGAAGTAATAGGTGATATAAAAATAAATAAGTCAATACTTAATGGAACAACAGTTAGTAAAGACGAAATTCCGGATTTAATAGACGAAATTCCAATTTTTACTTTACTTGCCTCACAAGCCAAAGGATTGACAAAAGTAGTTGGCGCGGAAGAGCTAAAAGTTAAAGAATCAAATAGATTAGATGCGATGAAAAATTTTATTCTTAATTTAGGTGGTGAAATTAAGTTGCTTGATGATGGATTTGAGATTCAAGGTATCCAAAAATTAAAAAAAGGAAAAATTGAAACACTTGATGATCATAGAATCGCTATGACGGCGATAGTTGCAAACATAGGACTAAATAAAAAAATAATTCCAGATAATTTTGAGTGTATAAATGATTCTTATCCTTCTTTTTTTGAAGATATAAAGCTATTAGGAGGTGAAATAAATGAGTAATTATGGAATTATTGGATGGCCACTCGAAAAAACTTATTCTCCAATTATTCAGAACTATTTGTTTAATATGAACAATCTGGATAGTAAATATCAGCCATTTAAAATTGAGAATTTAACAACAGAATCGGTTGATACATTAATTGCTGATCTTAATGGATTCAATATAACTATTCCACACAAAGAAAAAATACTAAATTTAGATATAGATTTTACTATTGATGAACATGTCCAAAAAATAGGATCTACGAACACTGTAAAAAGAACAGACGATAAAATTGAACTTTTCAATACTGACTTTGAAGGTTTTACACTATTTTTGAAAAAAATTGGATATGATTTGAACAAAAAAAATATATTAATTTTGGGAAGTGGTGGAAGTTCCAAAGCAATTAAATATGCTTTATCAACTCATAAAACAAAAACTCATGTTGTAAGTAGAAATCAAACTGATGAGACAATTTCATATGTAAATGCAAAAGAACTTGCTCCTGAAATTGATTTAGTGATTAATACTACACCAGTTGGGATGTCTCATTTATCTTCGGAATCACTTGATTTAGATACAAATCAATTTACAAATCTAGAATTATTTTTAAATATTGGATATGGTTATAAAAATTCTTTTTTTGAAAAATTTATTTCAGAATTTGAGTCCTACGATGGTATAGGGATGCTTATTTGCCAAGCAGTATTGTCTTTTAACATTTGGACAAATCTTAACTTACAAGTTTTAGATATATATGATGAGTTATACAAATTACTAGAAAGTCAAAATGATTAGATTCTTAACTGCCGGTGAAAGCCATGGGCCTGAGTTAACAGGTATCATTGAAGGCCTACCTGCCGGATTTAACGTAACTAAAGACTATATTGATAGTTTTCTTAAAAGAAGACAAAAAAGCCAAGGTTCAGGTGGAAGAATGAATATTGAGAGTGATGAAGTTGAGATAACCTCGGGAATAATAAACAATTTAACTACTGGCGGGCCAATCACATTAAAAATAAAAAATAATGATTGGAAAAATTGGAAAGATAAAGATATTGAACCTTATGTAGTACCAAGGCCCGGACATGCTGACTTGATAGGAACTGCGAAATATAATAGTTCAGACATCAGATTAGTACTCGAAAGATCAAGCGCAAGGGAAACAGCTATGAGATGTGCTCTAGGAGCAATAGCGGCTCAAATTTTAGAAAGTTTTGAAATCAATATTTGTGGATATGTTTCTGGAATTGGAAAAGTTGATTATGCGCAAGAAAAAATAATTGATTTACAAGATCTACAATCAAAAGTTACCGACTCACCAGTATCTTGTCCCGATGAAAAAGCTGGGAAAGATATGGAGAATGAGATACTTGAAGCAAGAAAAAGGAAAGATACACTTGGTGGATCAATCACAACAATAGCATCAGGAGTACCTCCTACATTAGGAAGTTTTGTACATTGGGATAGAAAGCTAGATGCGAATCTTGCCAGAATATTTATGTCAATACAAAGTGTAAAAGCTGTTGAAATAGGTAATGGAATAGAAGCTTCAAAAAACTTTGGAACAGATGTTCAAGATCAATATGTTTTACAAGATGGATCTATCAAAAAAGAATCCAATAATCTTGGAGGTTTTGAAGGTGGTATGACTAACGGAGAAGAAATTATAGTTAAAGCATATTTAAAACCAATTAGTACGACATTAACTCCGATAAAGAGCGTAAATTTATCGTCAAAGGAGGAAACAAAGACAGTTTACGAACGTTCTGATACATGT
>JAOOBM010000013.1:0-21672 GCA_028404505.1 Acidimicrobiaceae bacterium | reverse complement strand
TTACGATCTGAATCTACACATTCAATAACTGATTTACTAGAGTTTGGTGAGGATGAGGAGGTAAATGTTACTATATCTGGTCTATTCTCCAATGTTCAAAAAAGGGTTTCAAGAAGAGGAAATCCATGGATTCAATTTGATGTTCAAGACATAACCGGAACAGTAGGAGTTCTGTTATTTAATAAGCTAGTTGATAAGTTTAACAATGAAATTGATGGAGAAAATTACCTTAAAGTCTCTGGAAGTTATGTTGGTGGATCAGAAAATATTATTAGAGCACGAGATCTAGTACTTATCGAACCAACAAAAATGTTAAATGACATGGATACCACTCCAATGAGAATTTCAGTTGAAGAAGAGATACTCGATAAACAGAATCTCTTATTATTGAAGGAATTACTACAAAAATATCCTGGTAATTCAAAAGTTGAACTCGAAGTTAACTCAAGTGATGGAGTTAAGTTACTCGAATTAAAATCGATCAAGATAAAAAAAACCCAACAACTTAAGAATGAAATTAATACATTACTTACTAAATAGTTAAAATTTTATTATGTCCTTTAATGTTGAAGAATTTATAAATAGGTTTAAAGACAGAGCAAATGCTGTTAAAGACAGACCAATGCCTCCAATCGGTGGGGATGAGAGAATGCAGTTTATGAAACAGGCTGAGTTGGATTATCAAGATTATATGATTATTTCAGATTCAGAGTTTGAAGTGACTGATGAATATTTGATATTTAAATATAGATTAGATAATTAAGTTAAATCTTTACCCATTGGAAATATCTTATTTATAACCTCAGCACACGCTTTTGCAATTTCCATATGTTCTTTTTGTGTACCATTAGCTTCTCTAAGTTGAATATAATGAATCCAACTCCTCAAAGTACCATTCATATAAATCCTACTAACTGTATTCCCTTCAGGTAAAACTGATCTTGCTTGTTCTTTTGCTATTCCATTTTCAATTGCCCAATTGTAAACTTCTTTAGCATTTTCAATTAAACTTTTTTGCAATTTTTCCCATTCATTAATTATTTTCTCATCTTCTGTCTCTACAGAGTTCTGCCTGTTTTTCGGATCCTGTAATCTTGCCTCTCTAATAACAAACTCTAAATCCTCAACTGGATTTGCATATCTTTGACTAAATTCTTGAAAGCTGAATGATCTATGACGAAGAATTTGTCTAGCTATGTCCCTTGTTGTTTCAATCTCAAGACAAGCACTTACCATTTCTAGTGGTGACCAATGTGCATTTTTAATTAAATAATTGATTAATTTTTCACTTGTTTCAGTGTTTAACTGGTTTGATGGATTTGAAACTCTTGCACAAAAAGCAACAAGCTCCTGTGCATTATCTATACCTTCATCACTAATTGAATCTGTTGGCTTTGAATAACTTATTAATTTTACTTTCATTTCAAATAATATATTAAAATAACTTAACTATGTTTTTATTAAGAGTAGTAGTTTTTCTAATTTTAGTATCGTTAGTTGTCATTCTCGCATATCCACTTCTAATTATTTTCAATCTTGCAAATGGTGGTGATGGGTTTGGTCTTTGTAGTGATCTAATTACCTGTGAAATCCCATTTCTAGAAGGACCAAGAATTCTTGTTATTTTAATTATTACTTTTTTCTTTTTAGTCGCTGTTTTAAGAGCAATAATGAAATATTTGAACAGTATAAATAAGGAACAAACTATTCTTTAATTACATAAAATATTGAAATTAATATAACGATTACCCCTAGCCAATTAATTAAATTTAAAACTTCTCCAACAAAAAAAACACCTATTAGTAAGGCAAAAACTCCTTCTAATCCAAATAATAAAGATGCTGTAGATGCATTTATACTTTTCTGTCCAAATAGTTGAAGATAAAACGCACAAAAATTAACAACAAATCCTAAAAACAAGATTGGAAATATAAAATCGCTAGCTAAGCCTAAGTTTGTAAAGTTTAAAAAGGGTAAGCAAAAAATCGCTCCTGATAATGATTGTATGAACATCAATTTTGAAATGCTCATATTTTTAATATATCTTTCAACCATAACTATATGTAAGGCATATCCAGTTGCACAAATTAATGTAAATAAATTACCAAATAATTGATCTAAATCGTTTAAAGCAATTAATAAAATTCCAAAAAAACCTGATACTGATCCAATTAAATTTTTTCTCTGGATAAGTTTGTTATTTACAAATTTTGAAAAAATAGGAGTTAAGACAATATAAAACCCTGTCACAACTCCAGAATTAATCGTTGAAGTTGTTTCAAGACCAATTGTTTGTGTTATATAGCCAATCCATAAGAATACACCCATAAGCAAGCCAGGAAATATGTACGTTTTTTCAGGAATTCCACCAATGATTAAAAATAACATTGCTGCAATAACGTATCTCAAGAAAACTATATTTACAGGACTAATTGAAGTTATTAAATCTTTTACAACAGCAAATGTTGATCCAAATAATAAAGCGGATGTAACCAAAGCTACAATTGCAATATTTTTATTATTTAAAATCATCCGAATAAGTGAACATTAATATCTTGTATAAAATAATGATATGAAAAAACAAGATAAGGTAAAAAAAATTCATAAAATTTTAGATGAACTTTATCCAAAACCTCAAAAACCATTAAATCACAAAGATGCTTATACGTTATTAATTGCAGTTTTGTTATCAGCAAGATGTACTGATAAAAAAGTAAATGAAGTTACTCCTGAACTGTTTAAGATAGCAGACAATCCAAAAGACATGTCCAAAATAGATGTCAGGACGATTAGGAAAATTGTCAAACCCTGTGGACTTTCACCACAGAAGTCAAAAGCGATATCAAATCTATCAAAAATCTTAGTAAAAAAATATAATGGAAAAGTACCAGACAACTTTGATGATTTAGAATCTCTTCCAGGGATCGGTCATAAAAGTGCATCTGTTGTGATGGGCCAAGCTTTTGGAGTCCAAACATTTCCAGTTGATACTCATATTCATAGACTTGCTTGGAGATGGGGGCTTTCTACAAGGAGAAGTGTTGAGCAAACTGAAAAGGATTTAAAAAGATTATTTCCAGAAAATTCATGGAATAAACTGCATTTACAAATTATTTTTTTTGGAAGAGAATATTGCCCTGCGATTTCACATAAAAAAGAATTATGTCCAATATGTAGCAAGTATGGAAGAAAAGATATGAAATAAATGGAAGTCAATTTTTTTATTGCGTTTATATTTGGGTTTTTATCATTTGTTTCTCCTTGTGTTCTTCCCCTTGTGCCTGGTTATCTGGCTATATTTTCAGAATCAGAAGATGACATTAAAACTCGCTTATTTGGATCAGTACAATTTACATTAGGATTTTCTTTAGTTTTCATCTCACTTGCAGCTATAGCAACAAATATAGGATCTTTTTTTAGCAGAAACTCTGAATCTTTGTCTAGGGTAAGTGGTTTAATAATCATATTTTTTGGCCTAATGTTAATGATTCCATCTTTAAACAATAAGTATTTTTATAGTTCGAATTACATAGATATTAAAAACTTTAATAGAATGAAAAATTTTGTTCTTGGTCTAACGTTTGCTTTTGGATTTACACCATGCATTGGCCCTGTGTTAGGAGCACTTCTAACACTTTCTTCAAGTAGTAACACAATTAACCAAGGGATATCACTATTAATCTTTTACTCTTTTGGATTAGCGATTCCATTTATTTTGTTACCAATATTTTCAACAAAGGTAAATTTGAAATCAAAAATATTTACTTTTTTCAAAAGATACTCTTCTTATATATCAGGAACAACATTGGTTGCAATAGGTGCACTTATTTTTTCTGATAGAATGTACATACTTGCTTCTTTCTTTCAAGACATATTCATTCGTCTCAACTTAGAGCGTCTAAGTAATATTTAATTATGATTTCAAATATTCAAACTGAAAAGGTTTTAAAAATTACTGGTAGTGATAATGTAACATTCCTTGACTCTATAATTTCAAATAATATCGAAGTAGATAGCATCAAGCCCTCATTTTTACTCGGACCCGATGGAAAAATTAATCATTGGTTTTTAATAGAAGAAAAAAACAAAGAAGTATTTGTATATCAAGACAAGAGAGAATTGAATTTTATATTGGATAGTTTGAGAAAATATGCCATAAGAATTGACTGTAATTTTGAAATTGAAGACAGCAAAATTACTTTACAAGTTGATCTTGATAAAGCAACATTTAAAACAATTGAAACGAAAGAAGAGTCAGTCTCTTGGAGTGATTTTGAATTAAATAACGAACTACCCACTAAAGAAATATTAAATACTGGCCTACTGCCCAATGAAACAAAATGGTTAGATTTCTTTGTTGATTTTGAGAAAGGATGCTTTCTTGGACAAGAACAAGCATCAAGAATAAAATTTAGAGGAAAGTCTAGAAGAATGCTTGTTACAAATGAATCAGGTATTCAAGAAATAATAAAAATTTGAAAATGGACCGTTGTGATTATTGTGGAAGAATTTTACACATTAATAGATCTGATAAATATTTTCTCTGCTCTAAAAAATGTAAACAAAAATTTAAAAATAAGAGTGATATTTTAAATACAAATAAATTTGTTCTTAATTTAGTAAGCAAGGAATGGATTTCAGTGAATGATATTGTTTTATCAAATACAAATAAATTTGAAATTGTCTCATCAATCTCCAGATTAATTTATTTTGAAAAAAAATTAATTAAGAAGGAAAAAGGTGAAATTAACTTAAAAACAAATATATCTATAAAGAAAAGATAGCACCTTTATCATATCGTTTTAGAGAGAATTGAACTATTGGTCCAACAACTATAACCATAAATATTGTTCCGTATCCATACGAACCGCCAAGTAAAACTCCAGTTAAGAATGCTGTGAAATCAATTCCGATTCTTGTTGCTCGAACACTTGGGCCTCGCTTTGCAATGCCTGTCATAATTCCATCTCTTGGACCAGGACCTAATCCTGAACCTATGTATATTCCAACACCCATAGCAAATAGCACGGTTCCAAAATATAGGTATATATGTCTTATCCAAATTTCTTGAGGCGTTGGTATGAAATACATTGTTAAGTCAAGTACATTTCCAATAGTTAAAATGTTTAGAATCGTGCCAAGAAATGGCTTTTGTTTCAGTGGAATCCAACCTAATAAAACAATGAATCCAGTAATTACACCGGCAAAGCCAATTCTTACATTTATTAACTGACTAAAACCATCATGGAATACATCCCATGGGTTAAGTCCTAACTTAGCCTCTATCGTAAACGCAAGACCTATTCCACATAGAAACAGGCCGAAGAAACATTGTGGAAGCCTCTTTAAAATTTTCTTACTCATTAATTATGAAAATTTGTTCAAGATAAGGGATATTCTCTGGACATAGTTCATAAATTGATTGAAACCTTAGAATTGGAATGATTCTATTTTTTTCATCGACAATGATCTCGTTGTTAATTAATTCATTCCTAATAAGATTTTCTGAAGTCTCTACATCAGTCCAATCCACAGAAGATATGCATATATTTTTTCCTATATTTATTAAAGTATTTTCAGGAATGTTATCTAGAGTATCTTCAGCATCTGCAATTCTAATTTGTTCAACAAATTCACTTCCAAATGAATCACTTGAAAAATTTTGATAAATTATAAATGAAATACTTAGGATTATAAAAACTATCACACTTATTAAAGGAATTTTCTTCACACTACATTATTGTCCATTAAATATTTTAGTTTTTAAAATGTACCCGGAGGGGGAGTCGAACCCCCACATCCGAAGATACTGGATTTTGAGTCCAGCGCGTCTGCCAATTCCGCCATCCGGGCCTATCTAAAGATTATATTTGATATATATAAAATAAGAGAATTTATTTTTTAAGTTTAAAATGGTGAAGTGATAGTTCTCATAGATGGTTTCAGTGTTGCGTTTAGAGCTTTTTATGCACTACCAGAGACCTTAATGACTTCAACTGGAACGCCTACAAACGTTATACATGGTTTTTTATCCATGATTAATAAAGTCGTAAATGATTATGATCCTAAACAAATAATAATTACGTGGGATCTACCAGGAAAAACATTTAGGAATGACATATATAAAGAGTATAAAGCAAATAGGTCTCCAGCACCTGACAACTTTAACGTTCAAATTCCTTTATTACATGAACTCATTGAATCATTTAATATTCCACAAGTTTCAGTTGAAGGACATGAGGCTGATGATGTTTTAGGTTCTTTATCCAACCTTTTTAATCAAAATAATGAAAATGTATTGATAGTGACTGGAGATAGAGATACTTTTCAATTAATAACAAAAAAAACAAGTATTTTATATACAAAAAGAGGGATTACGGATACTGATAAAGTAGATGAATCATTTTTTAATAATAAGTTTGGCATTAAGCCATCACAATACATAGAGTATTTAGCTTTAAAAGGTGACCCTTCTGATAACATACCTGGGCTTGCAGGGGTGGGAGAAAAAACAGCAATTTCACTTCTCCAACAGTATGAGAATATTGACAGAATATATAAAAACCTTGAAGAGTTAACTCCTAAGTTGAAAAACTCATTTGAAGAAAATAAAGAAATTTTATTTATAAGTAAGGAGTTAGCAACTATAAAAACTGATTTAGATCTGGAATTGCCAACAGTAAAAACTAGCGAAACTGCATATTTATCTGATCAGGTATTACTTGAAGCTCAAGAAAAAGTCTTAAATCTAGAACTTAATAAATACACAATATCTCAAGATGAAAATATCGAGGTAGAGAATGAAAATGATTCAAAAGAAGATATACCTGAAAATAAAAACATAGAAGGTAAAGCATACTTACTAAATTTTGAAGAAGAGATATATTTCATACAAAAAGATAGTTTTGGAAAATATATTGGCAAAATTTCAGATCTAAAGAAATTAGTATTCTTAAACTCCCAAAGTATTTTGGAAATAATAGATGAAAAAATTAATTTTGAAGAGGCAGAGGCATATGATTGCATTTTATTTCTAAAAGATCCAAGCATAAGGCCTGATAATCTTTTAAGTATTTGTAAGCATATCAATAGAACATCAGGTCTAACTAAGAAGTCAGAAGTTTATGAATATCTTCAATTTTTCCAAAAAAATATTGAATTTATTGACAAAGAAATTAGTAAATTTAGAAAAGATAAAAAACTAAATCTAATCTATGAAGATCTAGATTATCCAATGTTAAAAATTTTAGATTCAATGAATAAGAAGGGTGTAAGAATATCATTAAACAAAATTGAGATACTTTCAGAGGAGATAAATCATGAATTAGAAAATTATAAAAACGTTATAAAGTCAATCACAAAAAAAGACTTTAATTTAAATTCTCCAAAACAACTATCTGAAATTCTTTACGAAGACATGAAATATCCTGTTCTTAAAAAAACTCCAAAAGGAGCACCATCGACTGATGCATCAGTCCTAGAAGAGCTCTCAAAATCTCATGAGCTTCCAAAACTAATTTTAAAATATAGAGAGTATGAAAAGTTACGCTCTACATACATCGAAGGCTTAAAAAATGAAGTTGTTAAGAATAGAGTACATACCAGTTACAATTTATTTGGAACAACAACAGGCCGTCTTTCTTCAGAAAAACCAAATTTACAAAATATTCCAAATAAAACAGACATGGGTCAAAGAATAAGAGAATTTTTTATCGCAGATTCTAAGCATGTTTTTGTTATTGCTGATTATTCACAAATAGAGTTGAGAGTTCTCGCTCATTTAAGTAACGATAAATCAATGATTGATATGTTACAAAATAGAGAATCTGATATTCACTCAGAGACTGCTTCAAAAATTTTTCAAACAAATATTGAATCTGTAACAAAAGATATGAGAAGAAAGGCTAAGGAAGTTAATTTTGGTTTAATTTATGGAATGGAATCGTTTGGTCTCTCTAAAAGCTTAAATATTTCAAAAAAAGAAGCTGAGGAGCTAATAGAAGCATACTTTTCACAATTTCCAAAGATAAAAGGTTTTCTTGACAAAATAGTCGATGACGCAACCACAAACACCTTTACCGAAACGCTATATGGTAGAAAAAGATATATTAAAGAATTAGCATCATCTAACTTTCAGTTAAAAGCAATGGGAAAAAGAATTGCTATGAATGCACCTATACAAGGAACAGCTTCAGACATTATGAAAATTGCAATGATAAAGCTTAATAAAGAAATTCAAAAAATAAAATCAACCGATCTTCTTTTACAAATACATGATGAGATTATTATTCAGACACCCAAAGAATCTGCCAATAAAGTATCAAAGATAGTTAAAAAGGAGATGGAGGGTGCTTCTAAATTAAAAGTTCCACTTTTTGTTGATATAAAAGAAAATGTAAACTTATCAAATTTAAATTAATTACTTACAAATTACACAAATATGTTATCCTAAGAAACGCAATACTATGATTGGAATTAACAAAACATATGTCAGATAGCCAAAATGAGGCAGTAAAGCCAATCAATGACGTAACCCTTCCTGAAGACATCAGCCCAGATGATTTTCCAGCATTATTAGAACAAACACTTGTATCTTTTAAAAATGGTGATGTTATTGAAGGGACCGTGGTCAGGATTGACAGAAATGAAGTCATGGTTGATGTTGGTTATAAGTCCGAAGGTGTAATTCCATCCAGAGAATTATCAGTAAGAAAATCAATAAATCCTAACGAAGTATTTAATGTTGGTGATAAAGTACAAGCTCTTGTTCTTGAAAAAGAAGACGATGAAGGAAGACTAATTTTATCTGTAAAAAGAGCAATATATGAAAAAGCCTGGGGAGACATTCAGACAATTTCAGATCAAAATAAGTCAGTAAAAGGAACAGTTATTGAATCCGTCAAAGGAGGTCTAATTGTTGATATTGGTGTAAGAGGATTTCTACCTGCATCATTGATAGATGTAAGAAGAGTCAAGGAGCTTAGTTCATATGTCGGTGAAGAGGTTGAAGCGAAAATATTAGAATTAGATAAACAAAGAAATAACATAGTTCTTTCAAGAAAAGCACATTTAGAAGAAGAACTTTCTGAAGAGAGACAAGGATTTTTAGGTGACTTACAAGTTGGCGATGTAAAAGATGGCAAGATATCATCTATTGTAAATTTCGGCGCATTTGTAGATATTGGTGGAATGGATGGACTTGTCCATGTTTCAGAGTTGTCATGGAGACATGTTGAAAACCCAAATGAAATAGTAAAAGTTGGTGATGCCGTAACAGTTAAAGTTTTAGAAATTGATAATGATAAGGAAAGGATATCATTATCTATTAAACAGGTTACCGAAGATCCATGGTTAGATTTTGAATTAAATTTTAATGAAGGAGATGTTGTAGATGGAGAAGTTACAAAAGTTGTACCTTTTGGTGCATTTGTAACAATAGGCAAAGGTGTTGAAGGACTGGTCCATGTATCAGAGATTTCTGTAGATAAAATTGAATCTCCAGAACTTGCGTTAGCCATTGGACAAGGTGTAAAAATTAAAATTATGGAACTTGATATACCAAAGAGAAGAGTGAATCTATCAATTAAACAAGCCGATCCTGATTGGGAAGTTAAAGAAGAAGAAAAAAACAAACCAAAAACTCACTCATCACAATCAGATGATAAACCTGCAGAAAGACAAACCGTTGAAGGCGTTGATGAATCCCTTGAAAATATATTGCAGGAACTTAAAGAAAGAGGAATTGGAAGTAATTAACAATTAAAGTTAAATTCTAATTTTCCTTAATCTTATATATATGTTTAAAAATGGAATAGTTATTACTGGACCTATTGGTTCTGGTAAATCAGAGGCTTTAAAAATAATTAAAAAACTAGGTTATCTTACGGTTGATCTTGATGTTATATCAAATGAAATCCTAGAAAGCGATGAAGGATTTAAATTTTTAGATTCAACTTTTCCTGATTGTATAAACGAAAATACTTTAGACAGAACAAGGCTGGCAAACATTGTTTTTAAAAACAAAGATCAATTAAAAATACTTGAGAGCTTTTTACATCCAAAAGTACAAGAAAAATTACTATCTATTTTAGAAAAAAATGAGGGATTCACATTTATCGAAGTATCAGCACCAAAAAGTGTTACAGACTTATTTAAATGTATTGTGATTTGGAGTCCCAAAGAGGTACGCATAAAGAGATTGCTTGATAGAGGAATGGATGAAGAAGATATTACAAATCGAATAAATAACCAACCTAATGATGAGTGGTGGTACTCCATTGGCACGCTTATTGAAAATAATAAAATCGAAGACTTAGAAAATAAATTAAATCATGAAATTTTAAAGTTATTATGAAAAAATTTAAAGTCATTTCAGAATTTACACCCAAAGGAGATCAACCTGCTGCAATCAAAAAACTAAAAAATGGTATAGACAATAATATTGACTTTCAAACATTAATGGGGATTACAGGTTCTGGAAAATCTGCAACTATTGCATGGCTTATAGAGGAAATTCAGAAACCCACTCTTGTTTTGGCACCAAACAAAGCTTTGGCTGCACAACTAGCAAATGAGTTTAAACAATTTTTTCCTGAAAACAGAGTTGAGTACTTTGTTTCATACTATGACTATTACCAACCAGAAGCATATGTACCTCGAACTGATACATTTATTGAAAAAGATGCAAACATAAATGAGGAAATAGACAGGTTAAGACACGCTGCAACAAGTGCTTTACTTTTGAGAAATGATGTTATAGTAGTTTCCTCTGTTTCTTGTATTTATGGACTTGGTTCTCCTAAAGAATATAAAAATAAAATAATCCCAATAATCCAAGGTAATGAATTTGATTTAGATGATTTGATAAGTCAGCTTATAAAACAACAATATATTAGAAATGACCTTGTTCTAACAAGAGGAACATTTAGATTAAAAGGTGATACTTTAGATATATTTCCCGTCTATGAGGAAACAATATTTAGAGTTGAATTTTACGGTGATGAAATTGAGAAAATATCACGTATTGATCCAGTAACTGGTGAAATACTTGAAAAATTAAGTGAGTTAGCAATATTCCCAGCATCTCATTACGTGACATCTGATGATGAAAGAAAAAGTGCATTAAAAGAAATTGAAAATGATTTATCTAAGCAAATTGCAAAATTTGAAAGTGAAAACAAGTTATTAGAAGCACAGCGTATAAAACAAAGAACAATGTTTGATTTAGAAATGTTAACTGAATTAGGTGTATGTTCTGGAATTGAAAATTATTCAAGATATTTTGATGGAAGAAAACCTGGTGAAGCACCATATACATTGATCGATTTTTTCCCAAAAGATTTTTTAATGGTTGTTGATGAAAGTCATATTGCAATACCTCAGATTAGAGGCCAATATGAAGGTGATAAATCAAGAAAATCAACACTTGTAGATTATGGATTTCGATTGCCAGCTGCATTGGACAATCGACCATTAAAATTTGATGAGTGGAAAAATAAAGTAAGCTCAACTGTTTTAGTTTCAGCTACTCCTGGAAAATGGGAAAACGAAAATTCTGATATTTTTATTGAGCAAATTATTAGGCCCACAGGTTTATTAGATCCAAATATTTTTGTAAGACCAACCAAAAATCAAATTGAAGATTTGTTAAGTGAGATAAAATCAGTAATTGATAATGGCAATAGAGTATTAGTCACGACTCTTACTAAAAAAATGAGTGAGGCACTAAGTGACTATTTTTTAAAAATGGGAATTAAAACAAGATATCTTCATTCGGACATAGATACTTTAGAAAGAATTGAAATCCTAAGGGATTTAAGAAAAGGTGAATTTGATGTTTTAGTTGGTATTAATTTACTTAGAGAGGGATTAGATTTACCAGAAGTTCAATTGGTTGCCATTATGGATGCTGATAAAGAAGGCTTTTTAAGATCTGAGACCAGTCTTATACAAACAGTAGGAAGAGCTGCAAGAAACAAAGATGGATATGTGATTATGTACGCTGATAAAGTTACAGACTCTATAACTAAATCTGTTAATGAGACAAAAAGACGAAGAGAAATCCAAAAACAACATAATGAGAAATACAATATCAATCCCACTACGGTAAAAAAAGAAATCACTGATATTTTAGAAATAGTTGAGAGAAATAGACCTTCCAAAGAAGATATATCATTTAGATCAAATATAAATCTAAAAAATGCATCGAGAGAAGATTTATACAAAATTTCAAAAGACATAGAAAAAGAAATGAAAGTAGCTGCAGATTTATTAGAATTTGAGGTCGCTGCTAGATTAAGAGACGAATTAAAAGAAATAAAAAAAGAAATTATGGAGCTTCCTAGTTAATGAAAAATGAGTACTTAAAAGTTAAAGGTGCAAAAGAGCATAATCTAAAAGATATCAGCGTTGATATACCTAAAAATCAATTGGTAGTAATAACGGGTTTATCAGGCTCTGGAAAATCTTCATTAGCTTTTGACACAATATATGCAGAGGGCCAAAGAAGATATGTTGAAAGTTTATCTGCATATGCTCGTCAATTTCTTGGCCAAATGGAAAAACCAAATGTCGAACAGATTGAAGGATTATCTCCAGCAATAGCAATTGACCAAAAAACGTCTTCAAGAAGTCCTAGATCAACAGTTGGAACTGTGACTGAAATCCATGACTATTTAAGGCTTTTGTGGGCAAGAATAGGGATTAGTTATTGTCCTAATTGTGGATCAAAAATCGAGAAACAATCTACTGATTTTATTGTAAATCAAATTTTAGAGATTGGAGAAGATATAAATGTAGAGATACTTGCACCAGTTGTAAAATCACGAAAAGGTGAATTTGAAACATTGTTTAAAGATCTTCTAAAACAAGGATTCAGTAGAGCTTATGTTGATGGGGAACTTATAAGATTAGATGAAGCAAAACGACTAGATCGATATTTTAATCACAACATCTCAGTTGTTGTTGATAGAGTAAAAATAAAAAAAACAGGTGGAAGAAGATTACCACAATCTGTGGAAGCAGCAATAAATTTAACAAATGGTTTGATAGATGTAAAAATCGATGAAGAAATTAAAAATTTTAGTCAAAATCTTGGCTGTAAAGAATGCGGAACTTCTTATGGAAAACTTGAACCCAGAGATTTTTCATTCAACTCACCATTTGGTGCTTGTGAGTCATGCAATGGAATTGGTATTAACTATGAAATAGATGAAAACTTGCTTATTAAGGATTCCGAGCAAGCAATTGACGATAATGTTTTTCCTGAAATGTCAAAGAGAAAATATTTTCGTGCTCAAATATATGGTGTTTGCGAATATTTCAATATACCTAGAAATATTCCATACAAAGATTTATCTGACAATGATAAATATATACTCCTGTTTGGATCAGATGGTATCAAAACTCCAATAAGATACACAAACAGATTTGGAAATTCCAGAACATGGGAAAGAGCTTTTCCAGGAGTAATCCCATTGTTTAAAAAAATATACGAAGAAACGGATTCAGACCATAGAAGAGAATATTATATGCAATTTATGAGAGAATTGCCATGTAGCGATTGTGAAGGTGAAAGATTAAATTCTCGGTCAAGAAATGTAAAAGTAAAATCACTAACACTTGGAGAGTTTAATAAATTATCAATTCAAAAAGCGAGCGAAATAATTCAAAATCTCAAACTTACAGGAAACGAAAAAGAAATAGCTGAGACAATACTAAGGGAAATAAATGAAAGATTACTTTTCCTTAATGAAGTTGGGCTGAGTTATTTACAGTTAAATAGAGGTGCGGCTACTTTATCTGGTGGTGAAGCACAAAGAATTAGATTAGCCACTCAAATAGGATCCGGTTTGACGGGTGTGCTCTATGTTTTGGATGAGCCTTCCATCGGCCTCCACCAGTCTGATAACAAAAAATTAATAGAAACTTTACTTAGGTTAAAGAATTTAGGAAACACAGTGCTTGTTGTTGAACATGATGAAGAAACAATGAGAAGTTCAGATTTTATTATTGATATCGGTTGGGGAGCAGGTGAAGAAGGTGGAAACATAGTTGCCACAGGTGACTGTGAATCAATATCCAAAAATAAAAAATCTATTACTGGTCAATACTTATCAGGAAAACAGATTGTTCCATATCCCAAAAATAGAAGAAAAGGTAACAATGAAAAAATTGTTGTACGAGGAGCAAAAGAAAATAACCTAAAGAATTTAACAGCTGAATTTCCATTAGGAAAATTTATTTCGGTTACAGGTGTATCTGGAAGCGGAAAATCCACTCTTGTCTCAGAAATTCTATCAAAAGCAATTCAAAACGAATTTAATCGTAAAAACTGGAATCCTCCAGGTATTCATAAAAGCATTAGTGGCTTAAATTATATTGACAAGTTAATTGAAATAGATCAATCTCCAATTGGTCGTACACCAAGATCAAATCCTGCTACTTATTCAGGAGTATTTGACATGATACGTTCTTTATATTCACAAACTGAAGAAGCCAAGATTAGAGGATATAAACCTGGTAGGTTCTCGTTTAATGTTCCTGGTGGAAGGTGCGAGCTATGTAAGGGAGACGGGACAATAAAAGTTGAGATGTATTTTCTACCTGATGTCTATGTAATGTGTGAAGATTGTAACGGTTCAAGATATAATAATGAGACTTTAAATATTCGTTGGAAAGGCAATACTATTGCTGATATATTAAATTCAACTGTTGAAAATTCACTGAAAATCTTTGAAAACCAGCCCCAAATTTCAAGAATTATTAAAACATTAGATGATGTTGGATTGTCATATATTACATTAGGACAATCAGCTACGACTTTGTCTGGTGGTGAAGCACAGAGAGTAAAGCTTGCAAAAGAATTAAGTAAGAGATCAACAGGAAGAACCATGTATATCTTAGATGAGCCTACAACAGGATTACATTTTGCTGATGTTCAAAAGCTTTTAGAAGTTTTACATATGCTTGTTGACAAAGGCAATACAGTATTAGTCATTGAACACAATCTAGATGTAATTAAAAACTCTGATTGGGTAATTGACTTAGGTCCTGAGGGAGGAGAAAATGGTGGAAAAATTGTCTCAGAGGGTACACCTGAAAGTATCGCTACTGATAAAACCTCTCTGACAGGGCACCATTTAAAGTCAGTCTTATAATGCAAAAAATAGATATCAAAGAAATTCCGACAAGTCCAGGTATTTATATTTTCAAAGATGAGTATGAAGAACCTTTATATGTTGGAAAAGCAAAAAATCTAAGAAAAAGAGTTCCATCATACTTTAGAGAAAAATCTTCTTGGAAAATAAAAAGACTTGTAGCTGAATCAAAAGACTTAAGTTTTGTTGTATCTAAAAATGAGGCAGATGCATTACTTGCCGAGTATTCTTTTATTCAAGAATATAAACCAAAGTACAATGTACAGTTCAAAGATGACAAATCCTATCCATACGTAACATTATCCAATGAAGAATGGCCTAGGGCATATATATCAAGACGAATAAGTCAAAGAAATAAAAACTTTGGACCGTTCCCTTTTATCGGCTCAGCTAGGCGTTCACTAGATCACTTAATAAATATATTTCCTGTAAGGACTTGTTCTAAAAATGTCTTTGAAAGACACCAAAAACTAGAAAAAGCTTGCTTGCTCTATGACATCAAAAAATGTGCAGGACCATGTATTGGCGCTATAAGTGAAACAGATTATAAAGAATTAACAGGTAAATTAGAAAATTTTTATTCTGGTAAGTCAGATCAGTATATTGATGAAAAAGTAAATGAAATGATGACTTTCTCTAAAAATCAAGAATATGAAAAAGCACAACAAGCAAAAAATATAATTTCGCATCTTGAAAACGCAAGAACTACACAAACACTTATGGTTGCTGATAAAAAATCTGTCGATGTAGTGGGTATTGATATAAGCAATTTTGACGTTGTGATTTCATGTCTGTTGATTAGAAATGGGAGAATAATTGGAGAGGTTAAAAAGACACTTGAACCAATTGATACAGAGCAGTACGAAGAATATCTACCACAAATTATTCTTTCAATTTTCTCAGAAAACCAACCATCGGATGAAATATTGGTGAGTCATAATTTTCCTTTTGTGGAAACAGTACAGAAAAGTTTATCAGACAAATGGGATAAAAGTATCGTGTTAAAAACACCTGTCAAGGGATGGAAAAAAGATCTACTTGAAACTGCAATTTTAGATGCAAAAGAAATTAGAAGAGTTGTAAATTTTAGAAGAAGAACAGATCTTGAGTTCAGATCTCAATCTTTAGAGCAGTTAAGAAATAATCTAGACCTTAAACAGATTCCTTTTCGCATTGAAGCTTTCGACATCTCAAATTTAGGTGCCGAATACAGAGCTGGATCAATGGTTGTAATGGATGATGGAATTTGTAAACCTTCTATGTATCGCAAATTCCATATAAAATCATTTACTGGTCAGGATGATTTTAAATCCATGGAAGAAGTTTTGTTCAGAAGATTAAAAAGATTAATAAAACCTGATGAAAAAGATAAAAGTTTCAAACGTAAACCCGACTTAATTCTAATTGATGGTGGTAAAGGCCAATTATCATCTGTAAAAAGTGTAATTGATCATTTTGAGTTAGATATTGAAGTAATTGGTTTAGCTAAAAAGTTCGAGGAGATTTTTAAACCTAATCGTAAAGACCCATTTATTCTTGATAAAAGTTCTGAATCAATGTTTTTATTACAAAATATAAGAGATGAAGCACATAGATTTGCAATTACCGAAAATAGAAGACTAAGAATAAAAAATTTTGATGATCAAACATTATTGAGTATTAATGGCGTTGGCGTTAAATCATCAGATATCTTATTAAAAAGGTTTAAGGACGTTTCTAGGCTCTCAAAAGCCACATATGAGGAGCTGAGAGAAGTAGTTTCAGACAGTATAGCAAGGAAAGTATATTCATATTTCAATGGTGATTTTTAGATTAATTTATACCAAACAATAATAAATTATTCCATGTAAACAGATGGCAATTAGAATATCATTAGATTAAATATGGTATCAAAACGCCCTGAAGTATTATTACTAGTTGGAATGTCGGGAGCTGGTCGCTCTGCAAGTGCTAATGTTTTCGAAGATCTTGGTTATTACGTGATTGAAAATTTACCAACTAATTTAATTCAATCAGTTGTTGAGTCCAATGATGTTGCTGAAACTAACAAGCAATTAGTTTTAACTGTAGATGCTAAGGAGAGCTCATCACAAAGTGAGCTAACAAAAAGTCTTGATAGGCTAAGTCAGTCAGGTGTGTTAACCAGAGTAATATTCTTGGATGCTGACAACGACACGCTTATAGAGAGATATGAAGAAAATAGACGTCCTCATCCAATGGCAAAAGACTCATTAGAACAATCTGTTAAAAATGAAAGAGAATTACTGAAGCCTATAAGAGAATTGGCTGACTTGGTTATTGATACATCTGATATGAATGTCCATGATTTAAGAAAAAGAATTATTGAAGGATTTCAAGGCACCGCCAGTAGTCAAGATCTAAAAATTTCTGTTACATCATTTGGATTTAAAAATGGATCTCCAAGGGACGCAGATTTGGTATTAGACGTTAGATTTCTTCCTAATCCACACTGGAGAGACGAGTTAAGAGATTCAACCGGACAAGCACCTATGGTTAGAAATTATGTTCTCTCTTTTGAAGATGCTCAGACATTTCTTGATAAAACTAAAGATATGATTGATTTCCTTCTACCTCGTTTTACATCTGAAGGAAAGTCATATGTAGGTATTGCAATAGGCTGTACAGGTGGAAAGCATAGAAGTGTTGTTATGACTGAAGAAATTGGCAAATGGTTAAAAAGTGATGGTAAGGACGCAGTGATTATTCATAGAGATATGAAAGAATCATAATTGTTTAATTTAGATTACATTATCATCTTCAAACAATGAACAAGCTAAATAATCATACTGATTTAGGAGACGTTTTAATTAGGTCAGATTTAAATGTACCAATGATAAATAATGAAATTACTGATAAATTTAGAATTTCTAAATCAATCAACATTATTAATAGTATTTATGAATCCTCAAGAACAATTACTTTTACAAGTCATCTTGGTAGGCCGAATAATAGTGACCCAAATTTCTCACTTATTAAAATAGCTGATGCAATGTCAGAGTTACTAGATAACGAAAAAGTAATGTTTATTGATACAATTTACGGTTCAAAAGTTGAGGAGGCAATAAAAAATCAAAAATCAAAAATATTTCTTCTCGAGAACCTGCGATTTGATGAAGGCGAAATAAATAATAGTTTAGATTTCGCTGCGAATGTAACAAAGCCTTTTCAAACATATATTTTTGACGCATTTGGGGCAGCTCATAGAGAGCATGCATCAGTTGTAAGCTTTGGGAATTTTCTTAACTCTTATCAAGGACCACTGGTAAGTGAAGAATTAGAGGAATTAAACAAAATATTAAATACAAATAAATCTGGATATTCGGTTTTACTAGGAGGTGCAAAAATATCAGATAAGTTATCTTTAATTGAGAATTTACTTCCAAAAGTAGAAAAATTAATGATCGGTGGAGGAATGTGTTTCACATTTCTAAAAGCACTAGGTTATGAAATTGGCAATTCGATTTTTGAAGAATCGTTTGTTGCAAAAGCTAAATTTTTAATGGATTCAGAGTACGGAGACAAAATAGTATTACCTACTGATTTTGGAGTTACTGAATCCATTGAAAGTAATATTCGATCAAATATAAAAGTTGAAGATTTCCAAGAAAACCATATTGGAGTAGATATTGGAAATGAAACGTTGTCTGAATTTTCAAGTATATTAAATGCTTCAAAATATATTTTTTGGAATGGGCCGATGGGTATTTTTGAAATTGATGAATACAGTACTGGTACGAGAGAAATTACAAAAGTTATATCAATGTCTCAAGCATATTCCTCTGTTGGAGGAGGAGACTCTGTAAGTGCTATCAACAAGTTTTCTGACAAAAAAAAGTTTAATCATATTTCTACTGGTGGTGGAGCATCCCTAGAGTTTTTAGAAGGTAAAAAATTACCGGGAGTTAACATTTATAAACCACTTATAATTTAATAATGAAAAAAATAATTATTGGAAACTGGAAGCTGAATTTAGATCATTTAGAGGCTATACAGCTTTTTCAAAAATTAAATTATTCACTAAACAACGATGTAGACAAGAAAATTGATATTGTTGTTGCACCTTCATTTACTTCACTTAGGTCTATTCAAACAATAATTGAAGCAGATAAATTAAATTTATTTTTATCATCTCAAAACGTTTCGGAGTTTGTTGAGGGCGCATATACTGGTGAAGTTTCATCCGAACAGTTAATAAAATTAAAAGTTTCTTATTGTATTGTTGGTCATTCTGAAAGAAGACAGCATTTTAAAGAAACAGACGAGTCAATTAATCTAAAGGTCCATAATTTAGTAACCAAGAAGATCACTCCAATAATTTGTTTTGGTGAAAGTATTGAACAAAGAAACAGTGGTAAGTATTTGGATTACATAATTAAACAAGTTGATAGTGCTACAAAAGGGCTTAGAAAAGATAAGGTTGATGAGATAGTTTTTGCTTATGAACCAATATGGGCAATTGGAACAGGGGAGACGGCATCATTACAAGATATTATTGAAGTAGTTTCTGAAGTTAAAAAATTTACCGAGTCCAAGCCTTTTTATAATGAAGAAAAAATAAAATTCGTATACGGAGGTAGTGTCTCACCTAATAATTCAGAGGAAATTTTAAACTCTAATATTATTAATGGTGCCTTGGTAGGTGGAGCATCACTTGATGTAGAACAATTTGTAAAAATAATTGAATCAATTGAATTATGAATTTAATTTTTGTAAGACATGGGCAAAGTGTTTGGAATTTAGAGAACAAATTTACTGGATGGGTTGATGTAGGCCTATCTGAAAATGGGGTAAAAGAAGCGTCAAATGCCGGTGATTTATTAATTAATGAAAAATTTATCCCAGATATTTGCTTTACGTCGTTTCTCAAAAGATCTATAGATACTGCTGATATTTTGTTGAGTAAATATGAAAATAAATTAAATAACAATTTTCAATTGATTAGAGATTGGAGGCTTAATGAGCGTCATTATGGATCTTTACAAGGCTTAGATAAATTAGAAACTGCAAAAAAATTTGGAGAAGATAAGGTCCTTCAATGGAGAAGAAGTTTTAATATACAGCCACCACTAGCAAGTGAGAATTCAGAATTTGATCCAAATAATGACGATTTGTATAAGGATATTGATATTGAATTACCACTAGGAGAATCATTAGAGGATGTTGTATCAAGAGTTGAAAAAACAATGGAAACAATCATTAACAAAGCAAAAAATAACAATGTTTTAGTCGTTGCACACGGTAATAGTATTAGAGCTATTTTGAAGATAGTTGAAGATATTTCAGATAAAGATATTGTTAATATAAATATTCCAACTGGAATACCATTGGCATTTAATGTTCAAGATGATAAAGTATCTAAAATTGGTTATCTTGGTGAACAAGAACAAATTAAAAAATTACAAAAAGAAGTTGAACAACAATCTAGAATAACAAAGGGTTAATTTATGGATACAGTAACAGCAGTACTAATAGCAGTTCATATTGTCGTATCGATAGCACTCATTGCTTTGGTCTTATTAAATAGTGGAAAAGGCGGTGGGTTATCTGATATGCTTGGTGGACCTGGTGCGTCTGGAAATATTGGCCAAACTCTTGCAGAGCGAAATTTAAGCAGAATAACAGCATTTGTAGCATTCTTGTTTGCTGTTACAACGTTATCTTTATTTTGGTTTTTAGATTGACACAAGCGCGGGTGGCGGAACTGGTAGACGCGCAGGATTAAGGATCCTGTGGGGTAAAACCCGTGGAGGTTCGAGTCCTCTTCCGCGCACATATTTATGAATAAGTCTCAAGTTATTGGAATAATAAACGACCCTGAAGTTACTTTAGGACATCTTGAAAAAAGAAACATAATTTTATTAAATGCTTGGGAGGTTAATTGGAGCGATCTCACACCAGAGTATAGTTATATCCTCTTAGGTGGTCATATGGGAGCTTACGATACTTCTGATTATCCCTATTTGGAAGAAGAAAAGAAGTGGATTTCAAAAGCTGTAAATGATAACTATAAAGTTTTAGGTATTTGTTTGGGAGCTCAACTAATTGCAGACGCACTTGATGGAAAAGCATATCTTTCAGACAATATTGAATTTGGATTTAAAAAATTAGAGTTCTTGGATACAAACTTTATTTTTGAAGATTTCAAAAATATTGAAGTCTTTACATGGCATAGAGATACATTCAAACTACCTTCAAATGCGAAATTAATTGCTAAAACATCATTCCCTCAAATATATTCAATAAAGAAAACTTTTGGAATTCAATTTCATCCTGAGATAAACGAAAATTTATTTGAAAAATGGTACGTAGGTGAAAAAACTAAAAAAGAACTTGAAAATTTTGATATTGATAAGGAATTCAAGAGAATCAAAACAAACGAGTCCGAAATTTCAATTTCTGTGAATTCTTTGTTTGATAAATGGATAGCTAGTTAAATGACTTTTTTAATATAAGTTGTACATAGTTATTTAATTCTTCAAATCGATCGTCTATT
>JAOOBM010000012.1:0-22549 GCA_028404505.1 Acidimicrobiaceae bacterium | reverse complement strand
TCATTGAGGATGAAGAAATCACAAATGCACAGCCATCAAAAATTGTTCAGTTAGGTATTGCACAAGTACTAGAAGGAAGGCGTATATTTTCAGAATTAACTGTGAGAGAAAATTTAAGACTTGGTGGCTTTACTGCAAATGAATCCATTGATGAGAATATAGATAGGGTTTTTAATTTATTTCCTGTTTTAAAAGACAGAGATAAAAATATTGCAGGATACATGTCTGGTGGAGAACAACAAATGCTAGCTATTGGCAGAGCTTTAATGTCAAATCCAAAGTATCTCTTGCTGGATGAACCGAGCCTTGGTTTGGCTCCTAAGTTAGTTCAACAAATATCTGAGCTAATTTTGGAAATAAACAGTCAAGGTGTAACTGTTTTGTTAGTAGAACAAAATGCAAATATGGCATTAAAGATATCCTCTCATGGGTACATTATGGAAACAGGAAATATTGTGATGGACAATCCAAGTTCAAAATTGTTACAAGATCAAGACGTTCAAGAATTTTATCTCGGCTTGAATGCTGAAGGAACGGATAGAAAATCTTTCAAGGATGTAAAACACTATAAACGTAAGAAACGTTGGTTGTCATGAAAAATGTAATTGAATTTAAAGATGTTGGTGGTGGTTCAGGAGTAGTTATAGATGAAAAAGGATTAATCATCACAAACCATCATGTGATAGAAGGAACAACTGATGTAAGAGTTATTTTTGAAGATGGACGAATGTATGAAGCAACAATTATTGGTTCTGACAGGTTGACTGATATTGGTGTTGTTAAAATTGAGAACGAAAATCTCTCACCAATAAATTTTGGTAATAGCGAAGCAATCCTTGTTGGTGATTTAGCTGTAGCAATAGGTCATCCCTTAACACTTGGAGCAGCTCCTACAGTAACTACAGGTGTTATATCGGCACTTGATAGGCGACTCGATGTTGGCAGTGAGAGTATGAATGATGCAGTTACTTTATTTGGTCTTATTCAAACAGACGCACCAATCACAAGAGGGTCGAGTGGAGGGGCACTACTAAATCAAAAAGGAGAACTGATTGGAATTACTACTGCAATTGCAACAGCAGATGTTGGAGCAGAGGGTTTGGGATTTGCTGTCCCAATAAATCTCGCTCTGGGAATTGTCGAAGACATTCTTGATGATGGAAAAGTTTTACACGCATTTTTAGGAATTCTTGGAGCACAATACTTTGAAGTTGCAGATGATGGAGCAAGAATATTTGCAGGTGTTGTAATCGAAGAGCTTTACGGACCTGCAAATGATATCTATGCAATAGGAAAAGCTGGTGCATTACCAGGCGATGTTATCAAGAAAATTAATGATATAAATATCACAACACTTGACCAATTAATAACTATTTTAAGAAGTAAAAGAGCAGGCGATCGTATAACTGTTGAAATACTAAGAGGTGCAAATACAATAATTTTGGATTTCACCCTCGATTTAAGACCATCTGATGTTTAATGTCTGAAGATATTTTCTCCCAATTTTTTAATCTTTTCAACAATGAAGAATCCGGTGTCAATTGGGAGCTAGCAAAACAAATCAATAATCATATAACAAAGGATGAGGAGATTTTGACATTGGAACTGTCAAATAAAGATTTAAATTTTGAGCAAATTTTCAGAGTAATTGAGCTTAAATCTGATGATTTTTTAAGCTACGAAACTGCTCCGAAAGAAATAAGATTGATGACACCGAAAGATTATGGACTATGGTTCATTGATTCTATAAAACACTTTGATTTTGAAAATATAGAATCTCCTGAATTATCAATGCTTGGCGGAATCGGTGGAAATAACATGAAATCATCTCTTTTGGGAATGCAATTTGGCAATCTAGCTGGACTGTTAGGTAAATTTTCATGGGGATTAAGCCAATTTGGTATCATTCTTCCAAAATCAAATACACTTGCAATAAACCACAAAACTTTTATTTCTAAAATTACAAATTTTGAAGCAAACGAAAACGATCTAAGCCTTGCATACTTCACTGTTGAATATGTCGCGTTATGCTTAGGAAAATATTCTCAGCCCTTTGAGAATATAATGAATACAATTTCAAAAAGTTCTGAGGACATGATGAACAAACTTAAAGATTTAAATTTAGATATGGGTCCAGAAACTATAAACAATCCTCAAGAAATGATTTCAAATATTTCAGGAGTTGAGGGATTAGATCCAAATCAAATATTCGAGAGTATTGCGGCTCCTCTTAGTTTTTACAGATCAGTTATAAAACAAAAATCAAAAGAGCTAAATCTTTTACAGGACAACAGTATTTTTGATCTATTAATGGATTTGTCATTTTCAAATTATGAAAGTCCAACTAAAGACATCGAAACAAAAATTTCTGAATTAGATTTTTACTCTGATGATTTCTTAAATTATCTAAATGACTCACAAGCTACATTTACATTGGACGATATTCTTAGTTCGACAGAATTGATTCCAACTTTAGATGAATTGCATGATCCTATTTCATGGGCAGCCCGTACATCTTTACCTCCTATATAATCATTACTGTTAAAGTAAAAAGCAAAAGGAGAAAATAAATGAGTTTAAACATAGGTGATAAAATTCCAGATTTTTCATTAGTAAATTATGACAAAGAGTCTTTCAAGTCAGAAGATTTTCTTGGAAAAAAAACTATGTTTGTCTTCATGCCATTTCCGTTCAGTTCTGTATGTGATGGAGAAATATGTGAACTTAGAGACAATATTGATGCATTTAAATCTGCCGATACCGATACAGTAATGATTACAGTTGCTGCAGGGCCAACTAACAGAGCTTGGGCAAACCACTACAATATTGAATTCCCAATCTTGGCAGACTTTTGGCCTCACGGGGAAGTATCGAAACAATTTGGATGTTTTCATGATGGAGTTGGAATCTCTTTAAGGTATACCTACATCACTAACGAAGAAAATGTAATAACTGAGATAATTAAAAGTGATGAAATTGGAGTTGAAAGAGACTTCGAAGCTTATAAAGAAAAATTTAGTATTTCTTAACCAACGTCCCTAATGTCTGTGTCATGAATTCTCTGACGTTTGATTCTTCTTCTTTCTCTTTCAGAAAGTCCGCCCCAGATTCCAAATTTTTCTGAGTTTTCAATAGCAAACTCCAAACAGTCTTCTTGTACAGAACAAGCTCTGCAAATTGATTTAGCTTTTCTAGTTGAGGCACCTCTTTCAGGAAAAAATATATCTGCGTCAGCTCCTTTACAATTTGCTTCTTCCGTCCAGGAAGGCATTCCACCTATGAGTTCCTCAATTATTGAATTTTCCACATCACCCCTTTAACTATTGAAAACTAAATCACATATGTGTAATTTATTATTGTAATATCGTTATGTCAAGGGGCTAATCTTCTAATTAATTAACAGTAATATACCTTTTGTAGGATAATTAATTAATGGCATATCAACGAATTGTTTCTACAGGTTCGATTTATAAAGGGAAGACTGGAATGTGGCTCTATATATTTCATAGAGTTACTGGTGTTGGTCTTTTCGGATATCTTCTCTTACACATAATATCAACAGCATTGATTCTTCTTGGACCAGAAATTTATGAAGGTGCTGAAGCAATTTACAAAAACTTTTATTTTAGAGTTGCCGAAATTGGACTAATGGCTGCAGTACTTGGTCATGCTATAAATGGATTACGAATAATTGCAGTAGATTTATGGGCTAAAGGTTCTGATTATCAAAAACAACTAAATTTTGCATCATTGTTTGTATTTTTGGTAATTTTTGTACCAACTACCTACAAAATGACTACTTCATACTTTGACTTATGTCTTGAAAAAAGCTCAGAGGGTACAACCATAGTAGATTGTATGATTAGACCGATACCAGATTGGAAGACAAAATAATGCAGACAACAAGAACTGATTGGGGAAGACGTCAACCACCTGTTGGTGGATCTAGTTTTGAGCTCCAAGCGTGGTTTTTTATGAGAGTAAGCGGACTTGTACTTGTATTTCTTGCTGTTTGGCATATGTTCATCATGCATGTCTTTAACGACACGTTGAACTTAGATTATGATTTTGTGGCGGCAAGGTGGGAAACTCCTTACTGGAGAGCATTTGATTGGCTTTTATTAACATTAAGCCTTTTACATGGAACAAATGGATTAAGAGTAGTTATTCATGACAATCTAGCTGATAAAACAATTCGAAAACTTGCACACAGTGCTCTTTACAGTACATCTTTAATTTTCTTTATAATAGGAACATATGCAATTGTTGCATTTGTAAGACAAGTATGAAAATAGTTAAACATTCATTTGATGGAGTAATCGTTGGTGCTGGTGGAGCAGGCCTTAGGGCTGCAATAGAAGCAGCGCCACACATGAAGCTTGCTGTCATAACAAAACTTTATCCTACAAGATCTCACACAGGTGCAGCTCAAGGTGGGATGAGTGCCGCTCTAGCAAATGTTGAAGAAGATAACTGGAACTGGCATGCTTTTGACACCGTCAAAGGCTCAGATTACCTTGCAGACCAACCTGCAGTAGATATTTTGTGTAAAGAGGCAATTGATGCCGTAATTGAATTAGAACACTGGGGATTACCATTTAGTCGATTAGATAATGGAAAAATTGCACAAAGAAGGTTTGGTGGTCACACTGTAAAAGAAGGAGAGTCTCCTGCTTTTAGAGCTTGCTATGCAGCGGATAGAACTGGTCACATGATTCTTCAGACGCTTTATCAAAAATGTGTATCCATGGGAGTTACTTTCTTTGATGAATTTCAAGTTCTAGATATCAAGATTGAGGATGGTATCTGCCAGGGTGTTATTGCTTATGAATTAGCAACAGGCGATATACATATTTTTGAAACCAGAGCAGTTACATTTGCAACTGGTGGTTTTGGTAAAATATTCAAAGTTAGCTCCAATGCTCACTCATTAACTGGTGATGGGCCAGGGATTCTATATCAAAAAGGTATACCTTTAGAAGATATGGAGTTTTATCAATTTCATCCAACTGGAATATATAGATTAGGTATTTTGCTTTCAGAAGCAGCGAGAGGTGAGGGTGGAATTCTAAGAAATAAAGATGGAGAAAGATTTATGGAAAGATATGCTCCGTCAATTAAAGATTTAGCACCTAGGGATATGGTTTCAAGAGCTATAGCTACTGAAATAAGTGAAGGTAATGGTGCGGGTCCAGATAGCGATTACGTTTATCTAGATTTGACTCACCTTGGTGCAGAAACAATAAAGAAAAAACTACCTGATATAACTGATTTTGTTAGAACATATGTGAAAATTGAGCCGATTGAAGAACCTATACCTGTTCAACCTACAGCACACTACGCTATGGGAGGCATTCCAACAGATGTTTATTCACGTGTACTTAGTGATGAAAAAGGAACAGTTCTACCTGGAGTTTATGCTGCTGGAGAAGCAGCATGTGTAAGTGTTCATGGTGCAAATAGATTAGGTACTAATTCACTGCTGGATATAGTTGTTTTTGGTAAAAGAGCAGGTCAAAGCATGGTTGATTATGTAACTCAAACAAAACCAAACAGCATTAGTGACAGTGCCTCTGATGATCTTTCGAAAAAGATACAAAATCTCATTGATAAAGAACATACTGATGAATTTTCTGTAGCAAATATTAGAAAAGACCTACAAGAGTCTATGGAAGAGAATGCAAAAATATTTAGAACTAAAGAGACTTTAGAAAAACAAACAGAGATATTGGAAGAATTAAGAGACAGATACGAAAATGTAACAATTTTTGATAAGAGTAAAGTTCATAATTCAGAGCTTGTCGAGGCTATTGAGTTAGATTACCTATTAGATATGTCTGAGGCTACTGTAGCAAGCGCACTTGCTCGCAATGAATCAAGAGGGGCTCACTCAAGACAAGATTTTCCTGATCGTGATGATACAAACTTTATGAAACATTCCTTTGCGTTTAAAAAAGATAACACAGCAAATCTTAAGTATAAAGATGTAGAATTAGGAAAATATGAACCAATGGAACGTAAATACTAATGGATATTAGTTTAAAAATTCTAAGGTATGATCCAGAATCAGATAGAAAAGGGCACTGGGAAAACTATGTAGTAGATGCTGAACCTGAAGAAAGAATTCTGGATTTATTACACAAAATTAAATGGTTTGAAGATGGTTCGCTTTCATTTAGAAGATCTTGTGCTCACGGAGTATGTGGTTCTGATGCAATGGTTATCAACGGTGAAAATATGCTTGCTTGCCAGGTATTAGTTAAAGAAGTTGGAAATCCTATAAAAATTGAACCGATACGTGGCCTCCCTGTTGTCAAAGATTTGATTGTTGATATGGAGCCATTTTTTGATAGTTATAAAAAGGTGATGCCTTATCTAATTAATGAAAAAGATCCTGGAGATAGAGAAAGATTACAGTCTCCAGAAGATAGAGATAAGTTTGAAGATACTACAAAATGTATTTTGTGTGCAGCGTGTACAACTAGCTGTCCTGTATTTTGGACTGCAGAAACATATGTTGGGCCAGCAGCAATTGTAAATGCACACAGATTTGTTTTTGATTCTAGAGATGAAGGCACAAAGCAAAGGCTTGAAATTTTGAAAGATGTCAATGGTGCATTTAGATGTAGAACAGCATTCAACTGTACATCAGCGTGTCCACGAGGCATACAAGTTACAAAAGCAATTGAGGACATCAAGCGAGAGACACTCCTAAATAGTTAATGACTGACCTAAATAGTGATATTGAAGAAGTTATAAAGAACTTAAAACTTTCTGAAAAAAAATCGTTAAACAATATTTATCTTCAATTGATAGATGAAAAAGATGAAAACACTTTTATAAATTTAGATACTGGAGAAATTACAAAAGATCTTTCTCACAATAATTATGGATTGATAATAAAAATGTCTATTCAAACATTTAACGAATTAAAAAATAATGAAAAACACCCAGAAGATTTAATGTTTGAAGAGAAAATTAAGATTTCTGGCGATCTTAAGTTATTACAGTAAAAAGAAAAGACGGCTAGGCCGTCTTTTCAAATGATTAAAATCAAGAATTAGTTCAAACTATCTTTTAATCCTTTTGCAGCTTTAAAAGCTGGTGCATTTTTTGCAGCAATCTGGATTGTTTCTCCAGTTGCTGGATTTCTACCCTGTCTAGCAGCCCTGTATCTTGACTCAAACTGTCCAAATCCAGCAATACTTACTTTATCGCCATTCTTCATACCGTTTGTTATGCCATCAAAAACTGCGTCAACAGCTGCTTTTGCGTCTGATTGTGACAATCCTACTTCTGATGCCACTACGCTTGCCAATTGGTCTTTATTCATAGCTGTTTTGCCTTTCTTTAATATTCTTAAGGCAATTATAGTTTTTTTATTAAAAATATCTCAAAAATACAATAAATATTGGGTTTTTTTTCAAAAAGACTGATTTTATTGATTTTTTATGTTATTGAGCTCTTCAACCTTAGCTTTTACAGCGTTTGATGCATCAATTAGTGCATTTTTTTCATGTTCGGTAATTTCAAATTCTATTACTTCTGTGACACCATCTTTACCTAGTTTTGCAGGTACCCCTAGGTATACATCATCAATACCGTATTGACCTTCAAGCCAAGCACAAACAGGAAATATTTCATCTGAATTGTTTACTATTGATTTAACCATGACTGCAGCTGAAGAAGCGGGAGCAAAATATGCACTCCCAGTTTTTAGCAATCCAACAATTTCAGCACCTCCATTAGAAGTTTTCTCAACCAGCTCATTTATATCAGATTCACTCAAAATATCTGTAAGAGGCTCTCCTTTCACCGTACAAAGTGATGGAACAGGGACCATTGTTTCTCCGTGGCTTCCTAAGGTTAGTGCGTATACATCAGAGGTATCAACAGAAAGCTTTTCAGCGATAAAGTATGCGAACCTCGATGAGTCTAAAATTCCTGCTTGTCCCATGACTTTATTTTTTGGCAAACCAGAAACATCTGCAGCAAGAGTAGTCATTTGATCAAGAGGATTCGTAACAACTACGATTGAAGGATTGTCAGAATACTTTAATATTTCCTGAGTCACACCTTCAACAATTTTTGCATTTACCTCTAACAAATCCATTCGAGACATTCCTGGCTTCCGTGGTAAACCAGCAGTAATAACGACTACGTCACTTCCTTCTGTGTCCTTATAATCATTAGTTCCTATTAGTTTTGTGTTAAATTGTTCAACAAATCGCGACTGATTGATATCAAGGGCAAGTCCTTGAGGAAGGCCTTCAACTATATCTGTCATTACAACTTCTTTTACAATATCGTACTCAGCTATTCTTAACGCTGTCATCGATCCATACTTTCCAGCTCCGACAACTGTAACCTTATTCATTTACTACTTCTCCTTTTTTGAAGTTTTCATATTACTGATTAAAGCATTTGCAAATTCTGATGAAGAGAGAATCTTTATGACGCTTCTTCCTCGAGCCAGATCATAAGTTACTTTTCCTTCTAGAATTGTTTTCTCCATTGACTTAACAATTAGATCAGCAGCACTATTCCAACCCATATATCGAAACATCATTACTCCTGACAAAATTAATGAGCCTGGATTTGTTTTATCTTGACCAGCATATTTAGGAGCAGTACCATGTGTTGCTTCAAAAACTGCTTTTCCATTTTCATAGTTTATGTTTCCTCCAGGACTGATACCAATGCCTCCTATTTGAGCTGCTAAGGCGTCAGAAGCATAATCTCCATTGAGATTAGTTGTAGCAATTACATCAAACATTTGTGGTTTAATTAGGATTTGCTGTAAAAATGCATCTGCAATTACATCTTGTACTAATATTTTATCTCCAGGATCACCACCACAATCCTCCCATGAAACCGCAACATCTGAAAACTCTGACTTTACAAGGTCGTAACCCCATTTTCTAAATGCACCTTCAGTAAACTTCATAATGTTTCCTTTATGCACTAAAGCAACATTTTTTTTATCATTTTCTACGGCATAATTAAGTGCTGCTCTTATCAGCCTTTCAGAAGCAGTCTGAGATATTGGTTTTATTCCAATCCCGCTGTCTATTCTTATATCCCATCCAAATTCCTGTTTTAAAAAATTATTAAGTTTTTCAACATCCTCTGAGGAATTTTCTAGTTCTTTTCCTGCATAGACATCTTCGGTATTTTCTCTAAATAAAGTGATATCTACATCTTGTGGGTTTTTTGTAGGAGTTTGAATGCCTTTGAAATATTTGATAGGCCTCAAGCAAACATATAAATCGAGTTCTTGTCTTATTGCAACATTGATAGATCTAATTCCTTCACCTACAGGTGTAGTTAATGGACCTTTTATACCCACACCATATTCATTAAATGTTTCTAAAGTTTTATCTGGAAGCCACTCAGAAGTTGTGTCATAAGCTTTTTGTCCTGCTAAAACTTCTATCCAATTAATCTTTCTATCATTTTTGTAAGTTTTTTCGACTGCAGCATCAAAAACTTTTTTTGCAGCTGGCCAAATATCGATACCAATTCCATCCCCCTCAATGAAAGGCACAGTAGGATTGTCAGTATCAAAAGATTTTCTTGTTTCCTCAATAGCATTAATTAGATCTGTTCTTTTTAAATTTTCAGCCATTTATAACATCTCTCATTACTTTTCCTATTTCAGTTGGCGTCTTTACAACTATTGCACCAGCATCAGTTAAAGCTTGAATCTTTGCTTCTGCGGTGCCTTTGTTTCCTGAAACAATTGCTCCAGCATGGCCCATTTTTTTACCAGGAGGTGCCGTTACTCCAGCTATATATGACACAACAGGTTTTGTGACATTTTGTTTAATAAAATCTGCTGCTTCTTCTTCAGCTGTACCACCAATCTCTCCAATCATAACGATACCTTCTGTTTCACTATCTGCTTGAAATTTCTCAATTACATCTATGAATGACATTCCAGGTACTGGATCTCCACCAATACCTATACACGTTGATTGTCCAATATTAAGATTTGTTAACTCATGAACAGCTTGATAAGTCAAAGTTCCTGACCTTGAAACTACTCCTATATTTCCCGCCAATGTAATTTCGTGAGGCATAATTCCAACATTTGCCTTACCCGGTGATATTAAACCTGGACAATTTGGACCTAAAAGAGAGGCTTTTGTTTCTTTTTTCAGAATGTCATACATTTCAGCTTCATCTTTTGCTGGTATTCCTTCAGTTATACATACTATTAATTCACATCCACCAAATGCAGCTTCTAACACTGCATCTTTTGCAAATGCAGGTGGGACAAAGGTGAGAGCAACATTAGCATTTGTTTCACTGACAGCTTTTTCAACATCATCAAATATAGGAATGCCCTCAACATTTTCCCCACCTTTTCCTGGTCTTGTTCCAGCTACAATTTTGGTTCCATAATCTCTATTTCTCAGAGCATGAAATTGGCCTTCTCTACCGGTCAGACCTTGTACTACAACTTTTGTATTTTCATCTATGAGAATTGACATTTAAAGACCTTTCTGAACTGCCAATTTTGCAGCTGAATCCATTGACTCTTCTATGAATATTTTTTCATTAGGGTTTGCTCTTAATATCTCTAGTCCTTCTAAAGAATTCGTTCCGTCTAGCCTAATGATAATTGGCCATACAAGTTCTTTTCCTTTAGTTGCCTCGATTATTCCTTCAGCAACTAAATCACACCTTGTTATTCCACCAAATATATTTATCAATACTGACTTTACATTTTGATCAGCCTCTAAAACTTCAAGAGCAGAACTTACAGTCTCAGCTTTTGCTCCGCCACCAATATCAAGAAAGTTGGCTGCTTTACCTCCATTTTCAGCAACAACATCAAGTGTAGACATTACTAAACCTGCACCGTTTCCAATAATTCCAACAGATCCATCAAGTTTTATAAAATTTAAACCTTTTTCTTTCGCATTTTTCTCGGATTCAGGAATTGGTATTTCTTGTTCAAAATCATCAAAATATGGATGTTTATATTTTGCATTCATATCTAATGATACTTTTGAGTCAAGTGCCATTACGCCATTGTCTGTTATTGCAAGAGGATTGACCTCTACAAGATCACAATCTCCTTCTGTGAACATCAAATACAAGTTTTCTATTATTTCAGAAAGACTTTCTTCATGATCTTTATTCAAATTAGCTTTGTTAATTAATTCAGAAATAGTTGATGACGTTAATTTTTCTGATGGACTTACATGAAACTTAACTAAGTCATCTGGATTTTCCTCTGCAACTTGTTCAATGTCCATACCTCCTTTTGCACTCAACATAATTAGATATTTTTTTTCTGACCTGTCTAAAGTAAACGAGATATAGTATTCCTCTAAAATATTTGATGCTTCCTCTAAGAGAAGAATTTCTACCTTGTGGCCTTTTATATCCATACCTAATATTTCTTCAGAATATTGTGTTAACTCGTTAATGTCTTTAGCTACCTTGATACCCCCCGCTTTTCCTCTTCCCCCAACTTGTACCTGGGCTTTAACAACAACGGGAAAATTAAGATTAATTGGGTCATTTAAATCATTTAGGTTTTTAATTAGTTTTGAATTGGGATGATTTATATTAAATTTTTGATATAAAGATTTTCCTTGATATTCAAATAAATCCATTACTCCCCCAAAAGAATATATTACCAAGTTCAAATATTAAAGATATCATTCAAATATTATTGGGGCCCATTCAATATCTAAATGTTTGATTCCATGCTCTCCACCAAAGTTAACTGTGATCTCATTACCATTCACTTCTTCAACAATTCCCGAACCATATTTTTCGTGTATCACTTTCTTTCCGAGAGAACCTACAGAATTACTTTTGTTATCGGTTGATTCTTGATGAATTTTAATTTCTTTCAAATAGGGTTTAGCTTCATCGATGAATCTGCTTGGAAGATAATAGTTTGTTCCTCCCCACATAGTTCTGGTATTTGAATATGTTAAATAAAGCTTTTTTTCAGCCCTCGTCATTCCAACATAACAAAGTCTTCTTTCTTCTTGTATTTCAAAATCAGTTTCAGATCTTTGACTAGGAAATATGTTTTCCTCCATTCCAGTCATGAATACTACCGGGAACTCCAATCCTTTAGCATTATGTAGTGTCATAAGCAGAATTCTATCTTCTTTGTCTACATCGTCTGAATCTGTGAAAAGTGCAATTGATTCTAAATAGTCTCTTAGAACTGTAAATGGATCTTCTATGTCTTCTTCATATAAATTCTCAAATTCAAATGCTGAAGTAAGTAATTCATCAAGATTTTCTAATCTCATTTGAGAGTCTAAAGTTCCTTCTTTAACTAATTCATCTTTGTAGCCTGTTAATTCTAAAGTTTTTGAAATTGTTTCTGAAGGGCCCTGCAATGCAAAGGATTTCAAGTCATTAATTATCTCTTTGAAATTATTTATTTGTTTTTTTTACCCTGTCAGATAAATTATTGATTTCATCAAGATTTTCTATAGATTTTGATAAAGAAATCTCATTTTTGTTTGCGTAATCTCTTAACTTCTGAAGTGTTGACTCCCCAATTCCTCTTTTGGGAACATTTAATATTCTCTCAAATGAGACTGTATCCTCAGGATTTATTAAGTAATTTAAATATGCAAGTATATCTTTAATCTCCTTCCTGTCGTAAAATCTCACATTACCAACAACCTTATAACTTAAACTTAATTTTCTTAACTCTTCTTCAAAGAGTCTTGATTGATTATTTGTTCTATAAAAAATAGCAATTTCAGTAAATGCTTTATCCTCTAAAAGTTTATTTATTTGTTCAGCTATCCATTTTGATTCATCTCTTTCAGAGTTAAATTCAACTAAATTTACATCTAATCCTTCGTCATTATCAGTCCATAATTTTTTATCTTTTTTTCTTGGATTGTTTGAAATTACCGCATTTGCAATATCTAAAATTTTTTGAGAAGACCTATAATTTTTTTCTAAAGATATAACTTTTGCGTTCTTAAAGTCACTTTCAAACTCTTCAATATTTCTAATATCCGCGCCCCTAAATGCATATATGCTTTGATCAGAATCCCCAACAACACAGATATTCTTGTGTTTCGATGCAAGCAGTTCAACAAGACGATATTGCACCATATTAGTATCTTGATACTCGTCAATCATTATGTATTGAAATTTTGAAGACCAGTAATTTAGTGACTTGTCACTAGTCTCAAGAAGTTCTACTGCTTTTATTAGTAAGTCATCAAAATCCATTGAGTTAGCTAGCATAAGTTTTTTCTGATACGATGAATAAATCTCTGCGACTTTTACATCAAAAAACGATTGTGCAAATTCAACAGCTTCTCCAGGTAAGATCCTTTGATTTTTTAAAGATGAGATGTGTGCTTGTATTCTTTTTGGAGAATATTGTTTTGTGTCAATATCTGAATCTCGCATACAATTACGAACTAATTTTGTAGAGTCGCTTTGGTCATAAATAGTAAAATTATTATTAAAGCCAATCAGGTGGCCATGTATTCTTAACATTTTGACACAAAGACTATGAAACGTAGATATCCATTTCGGAGACAACTCAAGATTTAGTAAATCACTTATTCTATCTTTCATTTCATTTGCAGCTTTGTTTGTAAATGTAATAGCCAACACATTTTCAAAATTTATCCCATATGTTTTTATTAAATGTGCATATCTGTAAGTTAAGACTCTTGTTTTACCTGAACCTGCCCCAGCAATAATGAGTAAGGGACCATTAATATTTTCAATCGCTTCTTTTTGTTCATTATTAAGTAAGCCTGACCATTCTTCAGGAAGTGGTTTTAATTTATTCATACCCTAGGAACTAAACTCCAACAACTGCGCTTACTTCATCCATTGTTTTTTTTGCAGAATTTTTAACATCATCAAAATTATCTTTAATCAAAGAGGCAACATCTCCTTCACTTAATGAGTCATATCTTTCTTTAATTGGCTCTAAATAACTTACTACGCTTTCTCCAACCTCAATCTTAAATTCACCATAAGACGAATTTTTAAATTTATTTTCAACATCTGCATGAGTAAGTTCATGTAGTGTTGAATAAATATCAATTAAGTTGCTAATACCTTTTTTGGTTTCGTTATCAAATTTTATTTCATTTTCAGAGTCAGTAACTGAAGACTTGAACTTCTTAATAATCTCATCTTTTGAATCATCAAAATATATTGTTCCATTTAAATCATCTTTGCTTTTTGACATTTTGTTATCCGGGTGGCGTAAAGACATCAATCGAGCTCCTACTTTGCCAGTTGTTCTTTCAGGTAACGGAAAAATTTCACCGTAAGAATTATTAAATCTTTCAACAATGTTTCGAGTTAGTTCTAAATGCTGAGTTTGATCGTCTCCAACAGGTACTTCATTAGCTTTGTGGATTAAAATATCAGCAGCCATCAACACAGGATATGTAAGTATTCCAGCGTGGCTACCCAATTGATCTGATTTTTCTTTAAATTGCGTCATTCGCTGTAGCTCTCCAATTTGGCAAAAGTTTGACAGGATCCAAGAAAGTTGTACATGCTCAGGAACATTACTTTGTATATAAATGTTAGAATTTTTTTGATTAATTCCTGAAGAAATAAGAACTTTTATAGTTTCATTAATATTTTTTTGCATTAATGAAGGGTCTGGATGTGTAGTTAAAGAATGAAGATCGACAACACAAAAATAGTTTTTATTTTCCTCATTTGATAAATGAACCCAATTATTTATAGCTCCTAATAAGTTTCCTAAATGCACTTTACCAGTGGGTTGAATTCCTGAAAAAACAGTTTTCATATCTGCTATTCTAATAAACTAAATCGAAATGGAGTAATTTTATAAAATCCAAGTACACAATGTCACCTTATGCAGGTCTAAGAAATATAGTTCTAATTGGTTTCTTATTTGGGTTTCATGGGTTACTAAATAGAAGTTTACTCATTGACAATGTAAGTGAAATTTTTATTGTCACTGCAAGAATTACAATCGTAACTGTTCTACTAGGAATATATTGTGGAAAAGAATTTTTAAGAGAGATTAATTTAAATTTTTTTTTGAAAGGTAGTTTAACCGGAACACTTGCTATTTTTATTCCTGGTTGGACTTTTATTTATGCATTAAAGAATATATCTTCTGGCTTACAAAGTATATTCATTTCTACAATTCCATTGTTTACGGTGTTCTGGGTCCTATTACTTTTTAAAGAAGAAAAAATAACAAGATTAAAAATTATTTCAGTTCTGATAGGACTTGTTGGATTAATAGTCTTATTCATGTCTGGTGCTACTGGTTTGTCAGGTGAGGGTGATTTACTTACAGGAGGATTCTTGGCTTTAGTAGGCGTTCAAGGATTAGCACTTAGTAACATAACAAATAAAAAAGACTCTCAATATATTCCAGCTAAAACATATCTTTTTACTCAATGGCTATGTGGAAGCCTGATTTCAATAGTTTTATTTTTTGCTCTTGGTGGAGAAATTGAACCACTTAATTCATCAGCAAACCTCAGACTTATGGGTCTCGTATTCATAGATATATTCAATTATTCACTCTTTTTCTACACAATAAAAAGACTATCAGCAACTTTTACAACAATGGTAGATTATGTCGTACCAATCACTGGAATTACTCTTGGTTATATATTTTTAGATGAGATCGTAAATAATGTTTTTTACCCTACGCTGCTCTTAATTTTTGTGTCTTTATACTTAGCTGTAAAAGATGAGGCAAATAACTTATCCTAAATTAACTCCAAGTAACGCCCTTGTCATGTAAGCTGTTGCACCCCATAGGATTTGATCTTGAAAATTAAATATCCAATCATTTTCATAATTTCCTCGATAGATCCAATTATCAGAATTCTCTAAGTCTTCAATTTTAAGAAAATAAATGTCTTGAACTTCGTTCTCATTAAATCTATCTGGTCTGTCAGAGGTTTCACAAATTATTGGAAATACTTTAAAAGCATACTCTACAGTATCAACATGATTTAAACTTCCAAGTGGTTTAATTGATGACTGTTCAATAAAAAGTTCTTCTTCTGCCTCTCTCAAAGCTGTTTCAACAATATTTTTATCTGAATTCTCTTTTTTACCACCAGGAAAAGCAATATGACCTTTATGAGTCGGCAAATTTTCCGATCTTTTTATAAACAGGATCTCCTTATCGTCGATTATCAGAATTGCAACAGATGCATAATCTTCCAAAAAAGACGGGTATGGTTCAATTAATTTATCAAATTTCAAGCTTACCCAGAGGATTTTTCGGCGACAAAGTCTATTTCGATTCCAATTGGGTTTAATACTTCCCATGCATTGAATTTAGTTGGGGCGTCGAAACCAAACCAGGTCGTATCAACTTCAGTTATTCCTGAAATAAAAATATTATCGTCTTGCATATATGCTGTAATCGAAAACGGTATATTAACTTCAATATTTCTAATTGTTAAAACACCAACAACTGTTTCATCTATTTTTGAATCGAAATTATTGTTAGGTAAAACCAGTTCATCAATTTTATATATTGCACTTGGAAATAATTTTGACTCTAACCATTGATTTTTAATTGCACCATCTCTTATAGAGTTACCACTTTTTAAAGTGGATAAATCAACTGAAATGAGTAAATTTGAAATAAATAAACATGAATCAGCTTGATCACAATCATCTAAAGTCAATTCGAACCCGCCAACAATTTCATTGGTAGTGCCCCTAACGATCTCTAAATTTGAGTTTAAAAAGTCTTTTGGTGCAAGATAGCTAGCTGAACTTTTTTCTTGGTTTATTGTATATAAATTATCACTAAATTTTTCAATTTGTTCAACTTCTATTGTGCTGGAGGTATTATTGCTCTCTTCATTTTCTAATTGTGTGGTAGTTACTTCTTCAGACGTTTGATTTTCTTGATTCACTGTCTCTGCTTGTTGTGAACAGAATGTAAGTAAAATTGCTAAGGTTAAAAATTTTGTTTTCCGAATCATATACTTTCATTTTAACTTCTACAAAATGTTAGATTAAATTATGTCGTTGGTAGCAAGAAAATATTTACAAGCAATCTTAGGGATTACTCTTATTGGTGTAGGTGTTGCTTTTAACTATACAGCTAATTTAGGCCTTGGTCCTTGGGGAGTTTTCCATGATGGTATCTCGAAAACTATCGGTGTAACTTATGGCCAAGCTGGAATCCTAACTTCTCTGATAACACTTTTGTTGTGGATTCCATTAAAACAAAAGCCAGGAATTGCTACAGTCTTCGATGCTTTTTGGATAGGCTTAACTGCAGATTTTGTAATAAATTTAATAAATTTCCCAAATCAAGTATTTATCCAATATTTAACACTTTTTTTTGGTATTACGCTCATTGGATTAGGAACAGCTATATATGTCGGTGGGGACCTTGGCGCTGGGCCAAGAGATGGTGTAATGGTTGGCTTAGAGCAAAAAGGTCTAAAAATAGGTACTGCAAGAACAATAATTGAAGCTGTTGCTTTTTCATGTGGTTTTTTACTGGGCGGAAAAATAGGAATTGCCTCAATAATTATTGTATTTTCAGTTGGAAGAGTCGTTCAGTATTTTATTCCGTTTTTTGATTTGAGAAAAAAGTAATATAAATTCATTTCTAAATTTCAATATTATAAACTGAGCTTATGAATCCCGTAAGTTTTGGAACAAAATTGAAAACATTTTTTATGTTTCCATTATTTCTAATTTTATTTAGCTTTTTAATAATTCTTATAATACTTACGGTCTTTATTCCAAATGGAAAGTTATTAGCAACAAAATATTACAAATTTTTTGGATGGCTGGGATTAAGAATGGTTGGGATTAATTTAACTGTTTCTGGTTTAGATAATATTGATATCAATAAAAGTTACGTTGTAGTTTCTAATCATCCATCAACTCTTGATATATTTACCCACATTTATGGGTTACCAATATCTGTAAGATTCCTAACTAAAACTGAACTTTTCCGTATTCCTTTCTTTAGTAGAGTATTAAAAATTCTGGGTCTTCCAAGAATTGATAGAGGTAGTTCATCATTAGATCTTGATAAAATTAATAATTCGATACAAAGTGTTATAGATGATGGAAATTCAATAATGATATTTCCGGAAGGTAAAAGAAGTAATCAAAAAAATCTTTTGGAATTTAAAAAAGGAGCTGCACATATTGCTAAAAAATTCAATTTATCTGTTCTGCCAGTTGTTACACACAATGCCCATAAATTAATGATAAAAGGTAAGGTTTGGTTTTTATCTGGTGATATACATTTGGATGTTTTGAAACCTATTGACGATATACATAAGTATGAAGTTGATGAATTAACAAATCTATTTTTTGAAAAAATAAATAAGGTTTTAACTACGAAGAAATGATTCTATGTAACTGAAGAAGTCTTTACTTCTGGAATCATTAGTTAGTAAATCATCTACTTCATCTTCTTCATTAAATAAATAAAAATTTTCGTATACGTTTAATCCATAATTGCTAAGTTGAGCGCCTAGTAAATCAAATGCATTCTTTGCATTGTTTCCCTTACCGTCAACTGAACTAATAATTGCAACATCCTTATCTTTAAACAATTCATTGTAAGAATAGTTATCGAAACTTATTGAAAGCCAATCGAGTAGATTTTTCAAATGGGAGACATAACCTCCATTGAAAACAGGACTAAATATTATTATTTTAGAAGTTTCAATTAAATCATCTCTTACTTTTATGACATATTCAGGTTGTTCATCATTGTAATCTCGGAGAAAAGGAACATTTTCATAAAAATCATCATATAGATTACAAGATATCTCTAATTCACTTAGGTAGCTATAAACGATACCTGCTGCTTTATTATTTTTTGATTCTGGTCTTGTTCCAGCCGATAAAAGCAAAATTTTTGACATAGGTTAATTATGTTATAAGATACTTTTTATATGGATAGTAATGTTGAAAATTTTGCAAACCTAGACATAAGAGTTGGTCAAATTTTATCAGCTGAAGTTTTTGAGGAGGCAAAAAAACCTGCATATATTTTAAAAATAGATTTTGGAAATGATATAGGTATAAAAAAAACAAGTGCTCAAATTACGAATTATCAGTTAGATGAACTGGTTGGAGTTAGATGTATTGGAGTAATCAATCTAGGTGACAAACAAATTGGTCCGATAATTAGTCAATGTTTAATTCTTGGATCGATAAATGACAATGGGGATGTTTTACTGCTTCAACCAAATCCAGAAGCGGATTTAGGTGACAAAGTTTCTTAGCTAACTAAAGAGTCAAACTTCTCAACATTAAAAGTACCAACCCTTTTATAAATTTTCTCTCCTTGTTTATCTACAAGGACATATGTTGGAGTATATTTGAGATTATATTTTTCAATGGTCTCAAGATAATTTTTTTTTGAAGCATTTACTGACACAATTGGTATATCTTCATGCTTTTTTTTGAATTCATTAACTATGAATTTTGAAGCAGTACACCCCAGTCAGTAGTCAGAGTAAAATTCAATGATTGTATATTCAAAGTTTGAGAAATTATGATTATCAACAACTAAACCTCGCTTTGAATTAAATAAATATAATCCAAAAAAAGAACCTATCACAAAAAAACTTAATATGTAAAGCACAAAGGATGGTTCAAATGCAATAAAAAATATTACTAAGCCAAATATCCACCCTAAAGGTAAATAAATTAGGCTGTACCTATTGATAAACTTTAAAAGAATTTTTTTCATATATTCACAACGTTTTCACAAATTATACTTTAATTATGGATCTGATTAATAAACTTAAAAACAATGGTAATCGTATTACTGAGTCAAGAAGTACGATTTGTAAAATTCTGGAGGAATCAGGTCACGAACACTTTACAGCAGATGAATTATATCATCTTGCTTTAAAAAGAGTACAAGATATTGATTTAGCGACCGTATATAGAACACTAGAAATTCTTGAGTCGTTAGATCTTGTAGAACATCAACACCAGCAGCACGGCTCAGGAATTTATTATCTCAAAAGACAAGAAAGAAGTGGTCACATAGTTTGTAATAGTTGTAATAAAATTGAGGATATTCCTAGTGATATCATTGACTCTGTTGAGAAAATTATTGCAAATGAAGCAAATTTTAAATTAATTGACAATCATTTTGTATACACAGGGCTATGTAAGAAATGTAAATAATTATTTTTATTGCAAATGTTTTGCATTAAAATACTGTCATGTACCCTACAAGTCATGAGCATCATTTATCAATTCATGAAAATTCTGAATTAAAGAATATAAAACCTCAACAAAAAGTGTTAGGTTGCTTTTTAATTGTTTTGTCTATTGCGTTCTCTGATGTGAGAGATTTATTTCAAATTTTTTTACATATATTTTTAGTTTTTTATATTTTATCGCTGACAAAAATTCCAGCTAAAACTTATTTAAAGAGATTAACTTTAGATATACCTTTTGTTTTATTTGCATTATTCCTTCCATTCCTTAGTAGTGAAAATAATGACAAAATATTTGAAATTTTTTCATTTAATGTCTATCAAACAGGTGTAAATGATATGTTTACAATTTTATTCAAAGCAACTTTAGGTCTGACCGTTGGAATAATTCTTACAGGAGTAACTTCAAGCATGGAAATAATTTATGGTCTCCAAAAATTAAAAATTCCAAATATCATTATTGCGATTATGTCCTTTACAATACGATATATTGATGTATTCATTGATGAGTTCAAACGAGTTAAAATTTCAATGGCATCAAGAGGCTATGTTGAAAAAGGTTTAAAAACATTAATACCTATTGCATTTGCATCTGGAGCTCTATTAATTCGAGGATATGAAAGAGGTGAAAGAGTTTATTTATCCATGATATCAAGAGGGTTCAATGGAAATATAGATTTCAAATCTCGAAATTACGAAGTTTCTAACAAATTTAACTTTTGTGTATTTTTATCAATCGTAACTTTATTGTTGGATAAGATACTATGACTAAATATTTAGAAGTTAAAAATTTAAGTTATTCATATCCAGACGGACATGAAGCGTTAAAAAATATAAGCTTTGATCTGGACAAAAAAGAGTCATTGGCAATTTTAGGGCCCAATGGTGCAGGAAAAACTACATTAATTCTTCACTTAAATGGGATTTTAGGAAATTTAGATAAAGAAATAAAAGTAAGTAATTTTGAATACACGGATGAAAATATCGCAGATATTAGAAAGACTGTAGGTGTGGTTTTTCAAGATCCTGATGATCAATTATTTATGCCAACAGTAATAGAAGATGTTATGTTTGGACCAAAAAATTTTGGATACAATGATACAGAATCTGAAGAGCTTGCAATCGATGCACTAAAACAAGTTAATATGAGTGATTTTTTAGATAGACCACCACACCACTTAAGTTATGGACAAAAACGTAAAGTTGCTATTGCAAGCGTTTTAGCATCAAAACCAAAATTATTAGTTCTTGATGAGCCAGGATCAAATCTTGATCCATCATCTCGTAGGGAGTTAATTGAAATACTCAATAATCTAGAAGTTTCAAAAATTCTTGTGACCCATGACTTACCTATGGCATTAGAAATCTGTAAAAGAAGTATTGTTTTAAATGATGGAAAAATAACTCGTGATGACAATACATTAAATATTTTAAAGGATGAAACTTTTATGAAAAATAATAGACTAGAGCTTCCATATGGATTTGCATTTCATCATTTAGGTGAAGAATAAGAATTATCCTTTACAAATGAAACAATCTTCTCTCTAGCCTCTTGGGATTCTTGAATTGGAAAAAATTGCCATCCATGCCATAAATTTTCCCATGTTTGCAACTCAAAAGGAATATTATTTTTTTCTAACTTTTTACAAAACTCAATTGCGTCATTGTATAGAAGTTCATCTGAACAAACTTGGATAAGAGTATTTGGAAATGTTTCAATCTCTGCAAAAACTGGAGACAAAATCGGATTTGTAACTCCATATTCTCCAGCATAATATTCGCCAATATTTTTAACACCATCTATTGCCAATAAGATATCTTTGTTTTTAAGATATTTTCTATCTTTATTCTCATCTGATAAATCTAACCAGGGTGACATTAGAATTAATTTATCAGGGCTTATATCAAATGTTTTATCAACCAATATACCGGTAGCTAGTCCACCTCCTGCTGAGTCTCCCATCCATATTGTTTGTTTACTGGTTTCGAGTCTACTTATGATTTCAACAGCTTTTTTTGCATCTTCGTGTGCTGCAGGAAATAAAAATTCTGGAGTTAATGAGTATTCAAAGTAATACATTGGAATCTGAAGCTCATGAGTAAATTGAGAAACAATATTTTTGTATGCAGTAATGCTTCCGTTGTAATATCCACCACCATGAAAATAAATCCCAAAAGTATCCTCCTGAGAATTGTTAGGAGTAAATTTATAAATATCCATCTCACTGTTAGCAATTTTTTCAAGATGAACATTGTCGTTAAATTTATTTAATCTTGAACCTGTATAGTCATAACCTATTCTGGCAGTCCTGGCGAAATCAATTCTATCCTGAAACGTCTGTTGA
>JAOOBM010000011.1:0-24234 GCA_028404505.1 Acidimicrobiaceae bacterium | reverse complement strand
TTTTGAAAAACATAATGTCCCTGTTATCTCAGATGACTCTGGATTATTTGTAGAGGCTCTAAATAATGAGCCTGGAGTAAAAACAGCAAGATATGCAGGTGAAACTGCAACAGCCGCAGACAATATTCAAAAACTGCTTAATAATTTAGAAAATGAAGATAATAGAAATGCCTTTTTTCAAACAGTGTTGTATTTTTTTGATGGGAACAATCGTCTAGATACTGAGGGAATTCTATCAGGTACGATTACTACATCACCAAGAGGAGATAATGGATTTGGCTATGATCCAGTTTTTGAAGTAGATGGTAAAACTCTTGCTGAGCTAAGTTTTGAGGAGAAGACAAAGATCAGTCACAGGAAAATCGCAACAGAGAAATTGTTCACGCTTTTGAGTGAGACATTTAAAGAATAAATATATTTTTTGTAGACAAGCAAATTATCGAAACTATTATGAATTCATGATTAATTTCATAATTATTATTTAAGAACAACGAACTTATCGTTGTTACCCTTGCGTTGCAGGGGTTTTTTTTTGGAAGAAGACGAATGAAGATAGACATATTTGATACGACACTTAGAGATGGGTTTCAACAGGAGGGAATCTCCCCATCAGTAAAGGATAAATTAGCTATTGCTAAGTTAATTGACGAGTTGGGTGTTGATTATATTGAAGGCGGATGGCCTGGAGCATCACCTAAGGAAAAAGAGTTTTTTGATAAAGCAAAAAAAGATTTAAAGCTTGAGAATGCGAAATTAGTTAGTTTTGGTTCTACAAGAAAATTAAATGTAAAAGTTGAAGACGATCCACAAGTCCAGGCACTTATTGATTCTGAAACAGAGTACGTCTGCATTGTAGGTAAATCATCGAATCTCCACATTACAAAGGCTTTAGAGACTGATGTAGACAGTGCGATTCTAATGGCTACTGACACCGTTAAATATCTAAAAGATAATGGACGAAAAGTATTTTTTGATGCAGAACATTTCTTTGATGGTTTGAAAGAGGATTCAGATACTACTTTGAAAATTTTAGATGCAGTAGTACAAGAAGGCGTTGATTGTTTTATATTTTGTGATACCAACGGAGGAACACTTCCTCATGAGGTCACAGATCTTTTAACGCCAATTGTAGAAAAGTACCCCGATCAGTCATTTGGCGTTCACTTTCAAAATGACAATGGTTGTGCAGTTACAAACTCTCTGGCTGCAGTTAACCTTGGTGTGGAACATGTTCAAGGGACTATGAATGGTTATGGCGAGCGTACTGGTAATGCGGATCTTTGTACTCTTATTCCTAATCTCTCTTTAAAAATGGACTTTGAGACAGTGCCTGAAGAGTCACTTGAAAAACTAACTCCTATAGCAAATCACATTGCGGAATTAGTAAATATCGCTATTGACTCAAGACATCCTTATGTCGGTTCATCTGCCTTCACACATAAGGCAGGACTTCATGCTTCAGGTATGTCAAAAGACAATACTCTCTATGAGCACATAAACGCAAGTCAGGTAGGAAATTACACAAGAACTACTGTCTCTGAGTTAGCTGGAAGAGCAAGTGTAATTACTAAAGCAAAAGAATTTGGAATAGAACTTACAAACGATGATGCAAAAAATCTTATTGAGCAAGTACAAGATCTTGAATATCAAGGGTTTCAGTTTGAGGCTGCTGATGGTTCTCTATATTTATTAATGAAAAAGATCAAAGGAGAAGAGCCATCTTTTTTTGATTTTGAAAGCTTCAGAGTGTATTCGGAAAGAAGAAACTCTGAAAACGTTGTTTCAGAAGCTGTTTGTAAAATATCTGTAGGTGAAGAAAGATTCGTAACAACAGGAGAGGGAGTTGGTCCTGTCGATGCTTTAAATAAAGCTTTGAAATCTGCCTTAAATAAGAATTACCCGGATGTAGATAAGATTAAATTAACTGACTACAAAGTGAGAATCATTGACTCTTCAGATGGAACTGAGGCAAAAACGAGAGTTCTCGTTGAATTTACGGATGGCGAGATAAATTGGAGCACTATTGGTGTTCACGAAAATATTATTAATGCTTCTTGGAATGCTTTATGTGATGGCTTTAATTATTATTTTATGGAAAGTTCATCATAAAATTTTTATAATTACGTTAGGTAATTAAAAAATGTCTGAAAAAATTGAAAATTTACTTGGAGAAGATAGAACTTTTGACCCTCCAACGAGCATTGTAGAGAATGCAAACGCTACACAAGAATGGTTTGACCTAGCCAATGAAGACAGACTTGCTTACTGGCAGAAACAAGCTTTAGAGAGAATCACCTGGTACAAAGAACCCAAAGAGATTTTGGACGACTCAGATGCACCTTTCTATAAATGGTTTAAGGATGGAGAACTCAACCTCGCATACAATTGTCTTGACCGACATTTAGAAACTGATGGAGACAGAATTGCTTTCTACTGGGAGGGAGAACCAGGAGACTCTCAAGAAATAACCTATCAAGATCTTTATGAGAGGGTCTGTAAGCTTTCAAACGGCCTCAAAGAGCTTGGTGTTAAGAAAGGTGATAGAATCGCAATTTACCTTGGTATGACACCTGAAATTGTGATCTCCATGCTTGCATGCGCAAGAATAGGTGCCGTCCATTCTGTTGTATTCGGAGGTTTTTCTGCAGAAGCTCTCGCTGACAGAATCAATGATGCTGAAGCAAAGATTGTTATTACAGCAGATGGTGCTTGGAGAAGGGGAGATATAGTTCCTTTAAAACAGAATGTGGATGACTCCCTAAAGCTTACCGATCACATAGAAAGCGTAATAGTTGTAAAGCGAACTGAGAATGAAGTAACCATGGTTGATGGTAGAGATTATTGGTATAGCGAACTTGTGGATAAGCAGGAAGCCGATTGTGATCCAGAAGTAATGAACGCAGAAGACATGTTATATATCCTCTATACATCAGGTACAACAGCTAAGCCAAAAGGAATCGTCCACACACAGGCTGGATATCTTACTGGTGTTACTACAACACATTCCGCAGTATTTGATGTAAAGGAAGATGACATCTATTGGTGTGCTGCAGACTGTGGTTGGGTAACAGGTCATAGTTATATTGTGTACGGACCTTTAGCAAACAAAACAACAAGCGTTATGTATGAGGGTGCACCAAACGCACCAGATGAGAAAAGACTTTGGAGTATCGTTGAAAAATATAAAGTAAATATATTTTACACTGCCCCAACTGCAATTAGAGCTTTCATGAAGTGGGGAGTCGAACATCCCCAAGCACATGACTTAACGTCACTCAGATTGTTGGGTACTGTTGGGGAACCAATTAACCCAGAAGCCTGGATGTGGTACCACGAAAACATAGGAAATGAATCCTGTGCAATTGTAGATACATGGTGGCAGACAGAGACTGGTTCAATAATGATTACACCCCTGCCAGGCATTACGAGTACAAAACCGGGATCAGCATGTGGTCCAATGCCAGGCATAGATGCAGTTGTTGTTGATGAAAATGGAAATGAAGTTTCAAAAGGTGAAGGGGGATATTTAGCAATAAAAACACCTTGGCCATCGATGCTTAGAACAGTGTTTGGAGATGAGAAAAGATATATTGACACCTATTGGTCAAAGTATGATGGTATGTATTTTGCAGGAGATGGAGCAAAATATGATGATGATGGATATTTCTGGCTTCTCGGAAGAGTTGATGACGTGATGAATATATCTGGACATAGAATTTCAACTGCTGAAGTAGAAAGCGCACTTGTTGCACATGAATCGGTTGCTGAGGCAGCAGTAATAGGCAGAGCTGATGAGATTTCTGGAGAAGCTATTGCTGCATTCGTAACATTAATCGGTGGTTTTGAGGGCAATGAAGATCTTATATCCACTCTTAGACAACATGTGAGCGATAAAATTGGTCCGATTGCTAAACCTAAAAGTATTGTTATTACAAACGATCTTCCAAAAACAAGAAGCGGAAAAATTATGAGAAGATTGTTGAAAGATATTTCTGAAGAAAGAAAACTAGGAGATGTAACCACATTGGCAAATGCGGATATAGTTTCTGAGTTACAAACAAGATCATCTGAATCAAGCGATGAATGAGAGAACACATTCCTGGGATCCACCTTTAGATATCGCAGAAAAACTTCTTAACCTAGACAAAGAAGATAGACGAAAATTATTCACTGAATTAAAACCAGATTCTTTTGGAATTGGTTCATTAATGGGTTTTAGCAAGATTGAAATCGATGAAAAAGGGCAGGCGTCATTTTACTGCGTACCCGAAGAGTTTCATTACAACCCAATTGGTAGCGTTCATGGAGGATTAGCAGCTACACTTCTAGATTCTTGTAATAGTATTTCTGCCCAATGTAATTTAGATAAGGGTTTTATTGCATTAACAACTGATATAAAAGTAAATTATTTAAGTCAGATAAATGCCGACACTGGTGAAATCGTAGCTCGGGGGAAGATTGATAAATTAGGAAGAAAAGTAATTTTCTTGACGGGTGAACTTCGTGATATGAATGGAAAGCTTCTAGCTACTGCTTCGTCAACTGAACTTGTTGTAGCAATCTCTTAATTTTGTGCGGATGAGAGGACTCGAACCTCCACGAGCAAAGCTCACTAGATCCTAAATCTAGCGCGTCTACCAGTTCCGCCACATCCGCTAAATGTCGCGTGGGTCGCCGGGGACTTGAACCCCGAACCTGCGGATTAAGAGTCCGTTGCTCTGCCAATTGAGCTAGCGACCCTTTTTACAGATTAACTTAACTCATATTACTTAACTATAAATTTTTTGATTTATTGTTTCCATAAAAGCGTTATCATGGAACAATAATTAGACGTGCGGGCTGTGGCTCAGCTTGGCTAGAGCGCCTGCTTTGGGAGCAGGAGGTCGTGAGTTCGAATCTCACCAGCCCGACTAGCGCGGGTGTAGCTTAATGGCAAAGCTCCAGCCTTCCAAGCTGGCTATGAGGGTTCGATTCCCTTCACCCGCTCAAGAGGCTCTCGTAGCTCAAATGGATAGAGCAACAGACTTCTAATCTGTAGGTTATAGGTTCGAGTCCTATCGAGAGCGCCGAGGTGATCGTAGCTCAGTTTGGTTAGAGCGCCTGGTTGTGGTCCAGGAGGTCGCGGGTTCGAATCCCGTCGGTCACCCACCTTATTTAGGAGAACAATTGAAATATAAAATAAAAAATACGGGTGATTTCGAGAAAGAACTTGATCTGAAAGTAGACAATAAAGACCTCGAAGAATACAAAGACGAGGCAATAAAGAGAATTTCTAAGAATTTAAAAATAAAAGGTTTTAGACCCGGAAAAATACCACCAAATATCGTCACGAGAGAAGTTGGTGAAGATGCCATAAATGAAGAAGCAATAGAACTATTCTTACCAGAAAAATTGTTTTCAATCCTAAAAGATGAAGAAATAAATCCAGCAACAAGACCAGTAATTAAGAAAATTGAAAAGAAAGAAAAAAACTTTGAAATTGATGTACTGATTACTCTCTGGCCTAAATTATCTAAACTTCCAAAACTAGAACAAGAAGTTGAAGTGGAGTCTATAAAACCAACAGAAGAAGAACTTGACGATCAGATAGATAGGGTGAGAACTCAGTTTGCAGAAGTTTCAAAAGTTGAAAGACCAGTTCAATCAGGCGATTATGCGCTAGTGAATATTTCTGCAAAAAAGAATAATAATGATCTGAAAGATTTTAACTTTCAAGATTATCTTTACGAAGTTGGATCCAACACTTTGACTGCTCAACTTGATTCAAAATTGGAGGCAGTATCTCCTGGTGCAATCGTAAAATTTAATGAAAATCTTCCACAACTAGGGGAGGAGAATGTTGAGGTTACAGTTCTCGTAAAAGAAGTAAGAGAAAAAATACTTCCAGACCTGACAGATGAATGGGTTTCAGAAACTACTGAGTTCGATGATATTAAAAATCTAAAAGAAGAGTTAGAGAAAAATATTGAGATGATTAAGAAAAGACAGGTAGCTTCTCAATATCAAGCAGAATTAACAAACAAGCTCATTGAAGAAGCAAAAATTGACTTACCAGAACAGTTAGTGATTGCTGAAATGGATAGCATTCTTCAAAACTTCATAAACGAGTTGGCACAAAATAATATAAAGTTAGAAGATTATTTTCAGGTCACTGGACTTACTGAGGAAACTTTACGTGAAGATCTAAATAAACAAGCAACAAGAAACTTAACTATGGTCGTCATACTAGATAAGGTTATTGAGGATTTAGACATCAAGCTTGAAGATGAAGATAACGCCGTAATTGATGAACATATGAAATCACATGATAACGAAGACGACGTTGAAAACACCACCCACAGACTTAATCTTGAGGCAGAATCCCTTAGAAATAAGGCAATGATTCATGTTTTGAAGTCAGGATCGTCAATAGACAAAAATGGTGAAAAAGTATATCTTCAAGATGTGTACAATCAAGATACAGATACAAGAGAGGAAGAATAACATGAAAAAAGAGCCTTCAAATTATGTTGTACCTACAGTTATTGAGAATACAAATAGAGGCGAGAGAGCTTTCGATATTTATTCAAGGCTTTTAAAAGATAGAATTATATTTCTTGGAACTCCTATTGATGATGGAGTAGCAAATCTAATAATGGCACAGCTTTTACATTTAGAGTCAGAAGATCCAGAGAAAGATATCTACGTATATATCAACTCTCCAGGAGGATCGATTACATCATTGTTTGCAATCTATGACACAATGAAATACATCAAGCCAGATGTTGCAACTGTTTGTATGGGACTTGCTGCTTCAGCAGGTGCTGTGATTTTAGCTGGTGGAACCCCAGGTAAAAGATACTCACTTCCACATGCAAGAATTATGTTACATCAACCAGCTGGTGGGGCAGAAGGCACCTCAAAAGACATCGAAATCCAAGCAAAGTTGATAACAGATATGAGAAACCAAATAAACGGACTTTTGGCAGATTTTACCAAAAAAGACATAGAACAAATCGCTGTTGATACCGATAGAGATTTCTGGATGACTGCGCAAGAAGCGTTGGAATACGGTATAGTAGATGAAGTACTAACTCAAAGGGAGTTAGCAGACAAAAAATAACAACAGGGTAAGGTTATGGCTAGTAAAGAATCATCAACTGATCCGTTAAAGTGTAGTTTTTGTGGTAAATCACAGAAACAAGTAATTAAACTCATCGCTGGACCAGGCGTCTACATTTGTGACGAGTGTATTGAGCTTTGTGTCGAAATTATCGAAGAAGAAAAAGTTGAAACCCTTGAAGCTACAAGTGAGACACATTTACCTCTACCAAAAGAAATCAATCATGCCTTAAATGAATTTGTTATTGGTCAATCTGAAGCTAAAAAAACTTTATCTGTTGCTGTCTATAACCACTACAAGAGAATTTACAAAGATGATGAAAAAAATGATGATCTTGAAATCCAAAAATCTAATGTACTGATACTTGGCCCTACCGGAAGCGGTAAGACACTTTTAGCGCAAACTTTGGCAAAGATACTTCAAGTTCCTTTTGCAATCGCAGATGCTACAACGTTGACTGAAGCTGGTTATGTTGGTGAAGACGTTGAAAATATCTTATTAACTTTGATTCAAGCCGCAGACTTCGATATTAAAAAGGCAGAAAAAGGAATAATCTACATTGATGAAATAGACAAAATCACGAGAAAATCAGATAATCCTTCAATTACAAGAGATGTGTCTGGAGAAGGCGTACAACAAGCTTTACTTAAAATTCTAGAAGGCACCACTGCACAAGTACCTCCTCAAGGAGGAAGAAAACATCCTCAACAAGAATATTTACAAATTGATACAACAAATATCTTATTCATTGTCGGTGGAGCATTTGATGGTCTTGATCAGATAATTGGAAAAAGGCTTGGAGACAACTCCATAGGATTTAATACAAACTTGAACAATAAAGATAAGGTCAATGAAAGTACAATTTTCGATAATGTTGAGCCAAAAGATTTAAGAAGATATGGTCTAATACCAGAGTTTATTGGAAGACTTCCAGTTGTAACAAGTGTTAATGAATTAGATAAAGAAGCATTAATCAAAATACTTGTGGAACCAAAAAATGCAATAACCAAACAATTCAAAAAAATCTTTGAGTTGGACGATGTAGAACTTACGTTTACAGATGGTGCTCTTGAGGCGATGGCAGAGCTTGCTCTTGAAAGAAAAACTGGAGCTAGAGGGCTAAGATCAATAATTGAAAAATTACTACTTGATGAAATGTTTGAAGCACCATCAAGAAAAGATATTGAAAAAATCATTATTGATAAAGAAAATGTTGTTGACGACATTCAACCAAAGATGGTTCTAAAACAAAGCAAAGACAAAAAAGACTCTAAACCAGCCTGAGTCTATGCTTGAAGATTCATATGAGCCATTAAGTATTGAACAAAAATGGCAATCAGAGTGGGAATTAAAAAATCAATTCAAACCAGTTGAGTCTGACAAACAATTTTCGATTGTAATACCACCTCCAAATGTAACTGGCTCATTGCATATGGGTCATGCGTTAGAACATTCAATAATTGATGTAATTGTACGTATAAAAAGACTTCAGGGATTTGAAACATTGTGGGTTCCAGGAACTGATCATGCAGGGATTATTACACAACTACTTGTCGAAAATGAATTATCTGAAAAAGGTCTTTCAAAAGAAGATGTTGGTCGTGAGAATTTCATTTCAAAAGTATGGGAGTGGAAAGAAAAATCAGGTGAAAACATATCAGGACAAATGAAGAAACTAGGTATGAGTTGTGATTGGTCAAGGGAGAGATTCACAATGGATGAAGGGTTATCAGCAGCTGTTAGACAAGTTTTTGTAACGCTATATGACTCTGGATTTATTTATAAAGGTTCAAGAATGGTTAATTGGGATACAAAACTTATGTCTGCAGTCTCAGACCTTGAGGTCAATCTTGAGGAGCAAACAGGTAAACTCTGGAGTGTTAAATATAAATGTGGCGATGAATTTATTACAATCGCTACTACCAGACCAGAGACTATTCTTGCTGATACTGCCGTTGCAGTTAACCCTGATGATGAAAGATATAAGAGCTTTATAGGAAAAACAGCAATTATCCCAATCGTAAATAGAGAGGTTCCGATTATCGCCGATGAGTATGTAGATAAAGAATTTGGTTCTGGATGTGTAAAGATAACACCTGCACATGATTTTAATGATTATGAGATCGGCTTGAAACATGATCTAGAAGTCATATCGTGCATGAAGTTAGATGGAACAATGTCTGACGATGATTTTATGCCAAAAAATTATAAAAATTTAGACAGATTTGAAGCAAGAGACCAGATAGTGAATGAGTTATCTGAATTAGGCTTCCTTGTTTCCGCTGATGATCACGTAATCCAATTACCAAAAGGAGATAGGTCAAAAAGCATACTTGAACCAATGATCACAGACCAATGGTTTGTAAAGACAAAAGAATTGGCTGATAGAAGTATCGCTGAAGTTGAGAATGAAAATATGAAGTTTATTCCAAAAAATTGGGAGAAAACTTATTTTGAGTGGATGTACAACATACAAGATTGGTGCATTTCTAGACAAATTTGGTGGGGTCATCAGATTCCGGCATGGTATGACGAGGATGGAAACATCTATGTAGCTACGACTGAATCAGAGGTTAGAGAAAAATATAAACTCTCAGATGACTTGAAACTATCGCAAGATAAAGATGTTTTGGATACTTGGTTTTCATCAGCATTATGGCCCTTTTCCACTCTAGGTTGGCCTGAGGAAAGCACAGATTTAGAGAAATACTATCCAACCTCATTATTAGTAACAGGTTTTGACATAATCTTTTTCTGGGTAGCCAGAATGATAATGATGGGTCTGAATTTTAATGACGATGTCCCGTTCAAGGATATATTAATTCATGGACTAGTAAGAGACTCTAAAGGTAGAAAAATGTCAAAAAGTTTAAAAAATACAATTGATCCATTGGAGCTATCTGAAAAACATGGTGCAGATGCATTACGCTTCTCATTAATAGAGAAAGCAGCTCCAGGACAAGATGTTCCTTTTGATGAAGAGTGGACAATTGCTGCAAAGAAATTTGGAAACAAACTATGGAATGCTGCAAAGTTTGTTCACTTGTACTCCCCAGAAGAAAAAAGAACTGATGAAATTAAAGAAATAACTTGTCCCGAAAATGTATGGATTGCCTCTAGGTTTGATGAAGTCCTAGCTGAATTTAATGAATTATTTGAAAAATATAAAATATCAGATGCATATAAGCTAATTTACAATTTTGTCTGGTCAGATTTGTTTGATTGGTATTTTGAGTTTTCCAAAAACCTAATAGATGATGAGAAAACAAAAGATGAGAGTACGTTTGTACTTAGGACTACATTTTTAAAAAGCATAAAAATATTGAATCCTGCAATGCCTCACATAACTGAAGAAATTTGGTCAACCTTTGAAGATGATCTTTTAATAAACAACACTTGGCCCGAAGTTGAAGGCAAAGAGTTGAACCCTGAGGTTAACGACGTTGAAAATTTGAAAGAAGTTATTTCTCAAATAAGAAATTTCAAAGCTACCTATCAATTAAAAAATAAAGAAATATTAAAACTTAATTCAAGTAAAGATGTTGGTCCTTGGTTTACAAAACAGCTTGAAAACATTGGCAATGTAGAATTAAATCTTAATTCTTCAGAGGATAAAAATAAAAAACAAGTAGTTTTTCAATCAGGAAACTATGAATTTTATCTTCTAGCCGAAGACTATATAGATATTGATGTAGAAATTAAAAAGCTAGACAAGAAAATTGAAGATCTCTCTAAAACACTAGCAGTCTCTAAATCGAGATTAGAAAATGAAAAATTTATCAAAAATGCAAAAGAAGAATTAATTGAAAAAGAAAAACAAAATGTTATTGAAGTTGAAAACGAGATAGAGCTACTAAAACAGACACGGGATCAATTCAGTGTCTGATGAATTCAAGATATATCTAAATTCAAAAATAGGAAAAAGAAATAAAAATTTAGAAGTCCTAGCTTCTTTTTTCGAAAGTAACGAACTTCAAATTTTAAAGGAAAAGTCAATCTCTATTGTTGGTACTAATGGCAAAACATCCTCGGCATTTTATTTAAATGAAATTTTCACAAAGAATGATATCTCATCTGTGTTATTTACTTCTCCTCATTTGGTTGACGTAAATGAGCGAATAAAGATAAACAATGAAATTATTTCAGATAAAAAGATTTCATCGTACATGGATGATTTAAAACAATTTGAATCTGAAAATAACATTGAACTTGCATATTTCGAGACACTTTTTCTTACAAGTTGTAAATTATTTTTAGAAAGTGAAGCAGATTATTTTATTGTAGAGGCAGGTATTGGTGGATTATATGACACTACTTCGATACTAAATGTAGATACAGTCTGTATTACTAACGTTAATTACGATCATATGGATTTGTTAGGTGAATCGTTAGAAGAGATTTTCCATCAAAAAATCCAAATATCAGACAATCCAAAACGTATTATTTTTGGTGATCCTAATCTTTATAAAGTTCATAAAACTTATGTGCATGATAAGTTTGATTTAACTGATAAAGATATATATTTGAATGATTTAGAAAGCCAAAATAAGATGAGTCTAAATTTCGTAACAGCATTAAAAATATTTGAATCAATTATTACAAATTTTGACGAGGACAAAACCAGTACTGTAGAAAGCTATCCCAAAGTTCCAGGCAGGTTTGAAGAAGTTTCAAAAAATCCTATAAAAATTATTGATGGAGCTCATAATGCTTCAAGCTTAGAGACATTAATTAGTTTCATAGAAGAGAACCATACAATAGGTGATTTTGATATATACATTGGAATGAAAAAAGGAAAAAATACTAATCAATTTATGAATAAAATTTTCGCAAAGAATTTTAATCAAATTTATCTTATTGAAAATGATTCATTCTTTGAACAAACTAAAACATCAGATTTTGAGAATTATTTTAATGAAAATGGACTTACCTATAAGGTAGCAACTATCGGTGATTTTTATACTTCAAAGAATCCATCTATATTGACGGGGAGTTTATATTTAGTTGGTAAATATAAAAAGGAATATTCATGAAAACTTTCTTTATGGTAAAACCAGATGGTGTAAAAAGAAATATTGTTGGACAAGTAATTGACCGCGTTGAGCAAGAGGGATTTAAAATAACAAAAATGAAAATGATGACTATAACTACAGAGCTTGCTGAGCAGCACTATGGTGAACACAAAGATAAACCATTCTTCCAAGATTTAGTTTCTTTCATAACAAGTGGCCCAGTTGTAGCCATGGAAGTTGAAGGAGAAAATGCTGTAAGCGAAGTTCGTAGAATAATGGGCGCCACAAATCCAGCTGATGCAGACCCAGGGACGATAAGAGCAGATTTTGCAACCAAACTAGAAGAAAATGTAGTGCATGGTTCTGATTCAGAAGAGAGTGCTGAGAGAGAATTAGGCCTTTTCTTTAACAATTAAATTTTTATTTAATTTGATTATTCAGTCTATTAATCTAGATATACATGGCTGGAATTAATTTAAGAAGATCGCTTTTTGGTGGCAACGACATCGCTATTGATTTAGGTACTGCCAACACTTTGATATATGTCAAAGGCGTTGGAGTGATGGTTGATGAACCTACGTTGATTGCAGTAAACAAAGAGGATGGCTCAATCCTTACTGTTGGAGAAGAGGCAAAAAACTTAGTGGGTCGGGTACCCGATTCAATAAGATTAATTAAACCTCTAAGAGATGGTGTGATTTCAGAAATCGAAATGGCTGAAGAACTTGTAAAAACCTTACTAACAAGAGCAATAGGAAGGTCCTATTCAAGACCAAGAATTGTTATGTGTGTTCCAAATGGTGTTACCAGCGTTGAACAAAGATCCATAGAAACTGCTGCTCACGCTACAGGTGCGTCTGAAGTTTATACCGTTGAAGAGCCAATGGCAGCTGCAATAGGTGCAGGTCTACAAATTTATGAACCTTTTGGAAATATGGTAATTGACATTGGTGGAGGAACTACAGAAATTGCTGTTATTTCAATGGGTGACATAGTAAATGCTAACTCCGTAAGAGTTGGTGGAGAGGATATGACCGATAGACTAATTGAGTGGTTAAGAACAGAACATTCTATGTTGGTGGATGAAGGAATTGCTGAATCTCTTAAGCATGCAATCGGATCTGCTTATCAATACGACAAAGAACCACAAGTTACAGTAACGGGTCGCGATATTGTAAAAGGTGTCCCAAAACAAGTTCTACTTGAGGCCTCAGATGTTAGAAATGCACTTAGTCCTGTGGTTCAAGATATTATTGAGGCAGTAAGAATGTCTCTTTCCCAAACTCCACCTGCGCTAGTTTCGGATATAGATAAATACGGTGCATGGTTAACTGGTGGTGGCTCTCTGTTAAAGCAAGTGGATAGGAAGATAGCAGAGGAACTTGGTATTCCAATCAATATGACAGAAGATCCTTTAAGTACAGTTGTTGTAGGTTCGGGCATATGTTTAGAGAGATTTGATGATTACAAATCTGTACTCAAATCATCACCAAAACCTAACTAAATATGAAAGATGGAAATCTAAGAGTAAGAAACTACATTATTTACGTTATTTTTATATTGTTTTCTTTTTCTATAATGGTTTTAGACTTTTTTTCAAACCAAGAAATATCATCAACTATTTCAAAAAGAATGAATTTTTTGATTCCTTCAAGCGTAAATTTTCCAGATTATTTAGAATTTTTTGATACTGAATTGTTCCAAACAAGAAATAATTTGATAAATGAAAACATACGTCTTAAGAATGAAGTTTTAGAGTTAAGAAAACTTAAAATAGAAAATGATCTCTTAAAAGAGGAACTAGATGCTAACAAAAATCTTATCGAATCTGTTGATTCCTCAAATTATTTTTATATAAAAACTACAGCATTCATTAGAAATAATGAAAATAAATATCTTGTATCAGGAGGTTATGATAAAAATTTTGAAAAGAACGACATTGTTATCAATGAAGAGGGCTTTGTAGTCGGATTCGTAGATAAAATTTTTCAAAACCACTCTGAAATTATTTTTTTAGACGATGTCGATTTTTTAATGCCAGGTTTAGATAGGTTTGGAAATGAATATTTAGTACAAAACAATGGAAGCCAATTATCGGTATACACAACATCAGTAAATGAATTGACCGCAAATATTGACTTCATATTTACGGCTTCTATATTCGATCAGCCAGGAAGATTCCCCATTGTATCTCTATCTGATGCAAAAATCACAGTTGATGACAATAAAATATCTTCAAATATAGATATAGAAGAAATAAGTTTTTCCTTTACCGATATTTACATAGTTAAGACCAATGATTTACCTTAGAAATCTACTATCAATTATTGCTTTTGTCTTTTTGATGTTCATTGAGTTATTAATTAATACAATTTTAAATTTTGATTATTTTTTAATAATGCCATTTTTCATTGGAATGTTTGTAATTTCAACTCGAAGATTTTCTAATTTTTACATATCTGTATTTTTGGTTACTGGTATTTATTACGACGCACTATATTCTTCAAATATTCTAGGATTTTCAAGTGCTAAATTTTTAATAACAATGATTTTGATGAACTTCATATTTGCAAACCAACAAAATAATACATATCTGGACCTCGCTACATTTACAGTAGGAATCTTTATTTATAAATTTACATATTCATTGGAATATCTCAATCCTGAGTTTTTATATCAAATATTGATTTCATCTTTGGTCAATTACTTTTTATTTAGAGTTTTGAACATTACCATAGGTAAAAATGTTCTTAAACAAAAGATATAACCTCTTTGCACTATTTTTAATTGGCTTCTTTATATACATAGTTTCTTTTCTTTTTGATTTACAAGTTTTATCAAGGGATACGGCATTAAGTGCAATAGACGATCAAACTACTGATACATTTTATATAACAGCGCCAAGAGGAGATATTTTTGATGACCAAAATGAAAGATTAGCGACATCTTCTATGGAACCTCATCTTTTTCTAAATTTAAGGAAAATTGATGACAATAATATTGAGATTTATGAACAGTTCATACAATATAATTTTCCTGATTTAGATCAAGATGACTTTAACAAACTATTTATAAACAGGAATAATCTTGAAATTGTTGGAAATATATCTACCTTTTCTGCACTTGAGCGACAGAAACTTTTAGACTTGGATGCATTTGAAATCTTTGATTTTCCAATCAGGAAATATAATTATGACAATTTAACATCTCACGTTATTGGATATGTTGGAAAGCCTACCTCTGATGATTTTGAAGAATTTCCACATACCAAAAATTCATTACAAGTTGGTAAAAACGGTCTTGAAAAATATTACGAAAATACATTAACTGGTATTCCAGGGGAAATTATTTTTAAGGGAAGTGAAATATTAGAGTTTACACCTCCACAAAAAGGTAATGATATATCTATATCACTAAATATTGAAACCCAAAAGGTCGTAAAAGAATCTCTTTTACAGGGAATAGAACTCGCAAATGAAAATGAAAACACAAAGGATGAGGTGATTAGAAGTGCATCAATTGTTATTGATGTAAATACAGGTGCAATAGTTTCCATGGTATCTCTACCAGATTTCAATCCAAATCAGTTCATTGATGGAATTTCAAATCAAGATTTTGAACAACTTAATCGTGTACAAGCATTTAATAATTTTGCTATTCAGGGCCTCTATCCACCTGGTTCGGTATTTAAAGTTGTATCCTATTGGCTTGCAGAAAATGAAGGACTTTTTCCAGAAGGCTTAAATTCAAGAAGAGGAAGAGTCGATTGCAAGGGAAGTTTATCATTTGGATTTGATGATGGTTCTCAACAAGTTTATCAAGACTGGAAAGAAGACGGTCATGGAAGAGTAAATCTAAGTTCAGCGATGCAACAATCATGCAATGTATATTTTTGGGATATAGCGCTAAATATCTGGAGAACCTATGAAGGTACACAAAATGAATCCATCTTACAAAATTACGCAAAAGACCTAGGTTTTGGTGAACTCACAAATATAGATCTTCCGTTTGAGAGAAATGGAATAATACCTGATAGAGAAGTTTTTGAAGAATGGACAGTCTCACGTCCTGATTTAGTTAGACCAGAGGGGTGGCTGGGTGGTGACCTTATGAACTTAATTATTGGTCAGGGTGCTATAACTGTAACACCTATTCAAGTAGCGAATGCCTATAAAACATTACTTACCTCAACTTCATCTAGTCCTTATCTCAATCTTGAAGCTTCTGATAACTTTAAGTTAAGAAAATACAATGTATCTGAAGAATTTATTGATTTTTTAAAAAATGATTTAAATTTGGTAACTAACAAAAATGGAACGGCATATGCAGCATTTGAAGTAATGGGAAGAAAAGCAAATGATGTTGGTGGTAAGACAGGTACTGCTCAAAATCCAGGAGAAAAAAATAATACTTCATGGTTTGTTGGTATTGACTCTGTTAGCAATCCTCAGTATGTTGTTGTCACCGTAGTAGAAGAGGGAGGTTCTGGAAGTGCTATCGCAGCTCCTATTAGTAGAAGAATAATTCAACATTTAATCGGCAGCGAACTAACTCCTGTAAGATATGGAGAGATTACCGAATGAATACAAGAAAAATTACTCTTTTAGGACCTCAGGGAACAAACATATTTATTTTATTGATATTCCTTTTTTTTATATTTATCTCATGGTTTACTCTTTATACACTTACAGATTTTGAAGGTCTTGAATTTGATGTAGATAATATTTTAACTAGACAAGTAGTTTTTTCAGTAGCCTCAATTATTGTATTTTTTCTCCTTACATATTTATCAATTGATAATCTACAAACTTATGCCAATATTTTATTTTTTATAGTTGTAGGTTTATTAGGTTCTTTATATTTCACACAACCAAGATTAGGAGTACGTAGATGGTTCGATCTTGGCCCAATTGACATACAGCCATCTGAATTTGCAAAAGTAATCATTGTTGTTTTTGTTGCTAACTACCTTTCAAGAAACTTAAATAAAGGAATTTTGATAGCTTTAATATTTGGAACAGTACTTCTTATAAACTTTCAACCAGATTTAGGAACTGCTTTAATTATTTCTTTTGTCTTTTTATCAATGTTGCTTCTATCAAATATAAAGTTACGATATATGTCACTCCTTTTATTAACAGGAGTATCTCTATTTTTTATATTTTTAGAAATAGGGTCAAGAGTTGACAATATAAACATTGTCACTCAATACCAAATCAGCCGCTTGAATGAGTTTTTTTCTGCTGAGCTTGATTTCTCTCAATCTCAAAGTCGTTTACTAATTTCTAGTGGTGGACTATTTGGACAATATTTTGCAGCCGAAAATATTGAAAAAATATTTGTTCCAGTTGAGACAACAGATTTTATTTTTGCAGCATACGCGTACAATTTTGGTTTTTTTGGAATTTTATTCTTACTTGCTCTCTGGGGTTTATTATTTAGTAGGCTTAGAAGAATCTTGACAGTCTCTGACTCAGATTTTGACAAGTTTGTGATTGCTGGATTTATTGCACTACTATCTTTTCAAATAATTATAAATATATCAACTGTCGTTGGCTTAATCCCTGTTACTGGCTTACCCTTTCCTTTGTTAAGCTTAGGAGGATCATCTATGGTCTCAATAGCTGTAATTTTTGGGATTACAAACAGAATATTTATAGAAAATAACATCACAATTTAATATTTAAAGCGTATTATTCTCTGACTATGAAGTTTTTAAGTATATTTTCACATCATAATTATGGAGGTTTTAATGTTTGGTATTTTCAAAAAATCGAAGGTAGTACGAAAGAGCGAAGATAAGTTTAGTAATACCGAAACAAAATGGTATAACGGACAAAAAGTAAAAATTAAATCTGGTACATCAAAGTCCAGAAATAAAAGAGAAGATTACATAAAATCTAATCGTCAAACTTGGTTTAGAGAGACTCCTTTACCAGTCCCTTTTGTCGATAAAAAACAAATGCTTATAAGTTTCAAAGGCGGTTCCTCTAAGATTGCAATTTTGGAAGGAGCAACATTAGTTGAATATTATACAGCTGAGGCAAAGTCAAAATCCCTTGTGGGAAATATTTATCTCGGAAAGGTTAAAAATATACTTCCTGGGATGGAAGCTGCATTTGTATCGATAGGTGAAGAGAAAAATGGTGTGTTGTATGTCGCAGATGTATCTAATGCAAAGCGTAATTCAAAAATAGAGAATCTTTTAAAGCAAGAACAAGAGATTTTAGTTCAAGTTGTAAAAGATGCAATGGGTGAAAAAGGTGCAAGATTAACGGGACAAATTTCATTTCCGGGTAGATATTTAGTGCTAATTCCTAATTCAAACACAAAAGGTATATCAAGAAGATTGCCAGATGAGGAACGCAATAGATTAGATAAAATAATACGAAAAATTAAGCCAGAAGGATTTGGTGTAATTGTTAGGACTGCAGCTGAGGGAGTAAGCGAAGAATCACTTAAGAACGATATAGATAAATTAATCAGTGAATGGGAAAAGACTTCTTCAAAAGACTCTGGTAGTTCTCCAGTTTTAATCCATGAAGAACCAGATATATCAATAAAAGTTATAAGAGAACACTTGAGCTCAAACTTTAAAAAATTATTGATTGAAAATAATGAAAAATTTGAAGACATAAAGAGCTATATTTCAGATACTTCACCTGAACTCAATGAAATAGTTGAGAAATACTCTGATGATCTAGATCTTTTTGAAAGATATCATATCGAAGATCAAATTAAGAAAGCCCTAGATAGGAAGGTATGGCTTCCATCCGGTGGTCATTTAATTATTGATAGAACAGAGGCGCTAACAGTTATTGATGTTAATACAGGAAAGTTTGTTGGTAAAGACAGTCTTGAGCAAACTGTTTTTGAAAATAACCTTGAAGCAGCTGAAGAGATTGCAAGACAGTTAAGACTCAGAGATATTGGTGGAATAATTGTTATTGATTTTATTGATATGGAAACACAGAAGAGACAACAAGAATTGCTCAGTAAATTCAAACAGGAATTAGCTAAGGATAAAACCAGAACACAAGTATTTGATATATCCAGATTAGGGTTAGTTGAAATGACTAGAAAAAATGTTTCAGCAGGACTTATTGAAAGCTTTTCTGATGAATGTGAAGAATGTAATGGTAGAGGGCTAATCATTGGTGACATATTTTCCAATAATTCAGTTGATACTGATTTACTTGAATCTGAAGCCGTAGTAGAGTAATTGAGTCATGAGTAAATATGCAGTTGTAAAAATAGGATCTTCTCAAGAGAAGGTAAGTGTTGGTGATGTTTTAACTGTGCCAGCTAACTTTAAAATAGAATCAAAAACACCAATACTAATGAGTGCTAGAAAAGGCTCATTGATAACAGACGAAAAAAAACTTTCAAAGTATTCTGTTAATTTTGAACTTTTGGATGAAAAAAAGTCTAAGAAACTAAATATCTTTACCTATAAAAACAAATCTGGAATAAGAAGAAAATTAGGATATCGTGAAGATATAAAAATTGTAAAAGTAAAATCAATCTCAACCGGTAAAGGTGAGGAAGAAGAATAAATGTCAAAAACAAAAGCAGGCGGTTCAACTAGGAACGGAAGAGATTCAGAGTCTAAACGACTTGGTACAAAAGTTTTTGATGGCCAAAAAATCTCTGCTGGTTCTATCGTTGTTAGGCAAAGAGGAACAAAAATTCATCCTGGAAACAATGTGCAAAAAGGTGGAGATGATACTCTTTATGCCAAAGTAAATGGAACCGTAAAATATTCAACCCGAAACGGAAGAAAACTAGTAAATATAATCCCGTAATGTCATGTTTGTTGACACAATTCAAATTAATCTGTTATCAGGTAGTGGCGGTTCAGGCTCTGTAAGTTTTAGTTCTAAAAGTAGTAAAACCTCTCCAAATGGTGCAAATGGCGGTAACGGTGGATCAATTATTTTTGTTTCTGATTCTGGAGTATTTGATTACTCAAACTTGAAGTCAAAAGGATCATTTAAAGCAGAAAACGGGGGAGATGCGTCAAAAAATTTACAAAATGGTCCCAATGGAAAAGATATGTATCTAAAAATACCTCTTGGGACATCTATTATTTCGGATGGAGAATTGTTAGCTGAAATAATTGATGAAAAAGTTGAATACAAGATATGTCAAGGTGGAATAGGCGGTAGAGGCAATAAAGATTTAATATCAAAAAGAAATCCAAACCCAGAGATATGTGAATCCGGTGAAAAAAGAAGAAAAATTACTTTAGATCTCGAGTTAAGTCTTTTAACAGATGTAGCTTTAATTGGACTACCAAATGCTGGTAAGAGTTCTTTAATCCAGACAATAACAAATTCAAATTCCAAAATCGACAGCTATCCATTCACAACAGTCAGTCCAAGTCTTGGAGTATATGAGAATAATAAAGAAATAGTTACAATCTGTGACCTACCTGGTCTCATTGAGGGAGCAGCTGAGGGAACAGGTTTAGGTAAATCAGTACTTAGACATCTAAAAAATACAAAATTCATTATTTTTCTTCTAGATCCAGATAATTCCGAATACAACATTGAAGAACAAATTAAGCTATTAGAAAATGAAATTGAGACATATAATCCAGAATTTAGAAATATTAAAAATTTAAAAGTAGTTAATAAATCAGATTTAGATAAGGCTGAAAAAAACTATTTAAACATTTCTACTGTTACTGAAGAAGGAATAAGTGAATTGCTTCAGCAACTTGATGAAATATCATTTAGAGAACTTAATAGGGTGAACAAAAGCTATGAGAAGATTTTTGTTGAAGCTGATGAATTCAACATTGAAGCAGATGAAAATATTTGGAAAATTAGAGGAAGAAAAGCAGAAAAAATTACTAATCTTAAAGGAAATTCTCATGAAATATTAAATGAGATATCATACCGATTTGAAAAGTCTTCCATATCTCAAGAATTAATAAATCAAGGAATTAAGAAAGGGGATATAGTAGATTTAAACGGACACGAATTTTCTTATGAGTAACAAAACTATAGTAATAAAAATTGGCACAAACACCTTGTTTGAAGAAGATGTTCTTCGAGATGATGTTATTGATTCACTAGCTGTTTCAATAAATGAATTGAGAAAAGAAGATATCAATTTTGCCATTGTCACATCAGGTGCAGTACAGTCTGGCGCAAATGAGTTAAATCTATTAGAACGACCAAAAAACCTCAAGGAGTTACAGGTAGCATCTGCAGTTGGTCAAGTCAGTCTTATAAACAAATATAAGGAAATATTTAATTCTCATCAATTAAATATTGCTCAGGTTCTCATCTCAAAAAATGTACTGGAAGACAGAAATCAGTTCATTAACACTACAGAGGCTTTGAATGGTCTCATATCAAAGGATATTATTCCAGTGATTAATGAAAATGATGTAGTTGCAACGGAAGAGTTAAAATTTGGAGATAACGATAGGCTTTCAGCAATTGTCTCAATTTTACTTAAAGCTGACAAATTGGTAGTAATTACAGATAAAGAAGGCTTATTTGATTCTGATCCTGAAAAGATTGAGGAAGCAAAAAAAATAGAAAATATTGAATATAACTCTGAGGAATTAAATGATCTTATTCCTAAATCCTCGTCTGGAAAAGGTATGGGGGGTTTTTCAACAAAAATTATGGCAGCACAGATGGCAGGCTTTTCTGGAATCGAAACACAGATTATTTCATGGTCTCCGAATTGTATTAATGAGGTTGTAAAAGATTCAAAAATTGGCACAATCATTAAGCCATCAAAGAAAAATATTAAATTAAGAAAACTTTGGATTGCCTTTGGTATGACAATTGATGGCGAGATTGTAATAGATGATGGTGCTATTGAAGCACTTAAAGCTGATGCATCACTTCTTTCAAAAGGTGTAATAAATGTAAATAAAAGTTTTGATGAAAACTCTGGTGTTGAAGTGAAAAGTTCAGAAAATGAATTAATTGCAAGGGGAGTGGTAAATTTTTCAAGTAAAGAAATTCAAGACTTAAAAGAGACTGAAAACACTGTAGTAATTCACAAAGATAATCTATTAATTCTTTAAAAAATTTTACTTTCCATCAAATCAAATTATTCTTGTAATGTGCTTAAAGAAATAGGTAAAAAAGCTCTTTTGGCAGCTGAAGAGCTAAAAACAATCGATACAGATACTAAAAATAAAGTATTAAATGACATGGCGTCAGAACTAATCAATGATGCAGACGAAATCATTGAGGCAAATAAAATTGATTTAGAAAATGCTAAGCAATTAGAGTTAACTGCTGCTTTGACCGATAGATTAACTTTAAATAAAGAAAGAATTCAAGGTATGTCAGATGGATTAAAAAAGATAATACCTCTTGAAGATCCGGTTGGTAAGGTAACAGAATCTTGGACATCCGATGATGGATTGAACATAAATAAAGTACGGTCACCTTTTGGAGTAATAGGGATTATCTATGAAGCAAGACCAAATGTAACAAGTGATGTCTCAGGTCTATGTTTAAAATCAGGAAATGCATCTATCCTCCGTGGCTCAAGTTATTGTTTGGATTCAAATCTAAAAATATTAAATACGTTACAAAAAGCTTTAGAAAAAAATAATTTGTCCAAGAATTGCATACAGCTTATAGAAAGCAAAGACAGAGAAGATACAATCGAATTTATGAATATGACTGAGTACATTGATTTGATTGTTCCACGAGGTGGTAGAGGATTAATTGATACATTGGTAAATAACTCAAAAGTTCCATTTATTTTAGATGGTGATGGAAACGTACATCTTTATATACACGAAGATGCAAAAGAAGAGTATATGGTTCCTATAGTTATCAATTCAAAGGTCCAAAGACCAGGAGTTTGTAATGCTTTAGAAACTTTAATATTGCATAAGCATGTTTATAACAAAAATGGTGAAGAGATTATAAGTGCCCTTAAAGAAAATTCTGTTGAAGTTTTTATTGATGAAAAAGTAAGTAATGATTATCCAGATTTAGAAATTGCTAATGATGAGCATTATTCAACTGAATTTTTGGACCTCAAAATAGCAATAAAAGTAGTTGAAAATGAAGATGAGGCAATAAAACATGTCAATAAATTTTCTTCTGGCCATACAGAGGGGGTTCTTACTGAATCTGAACAAATAGCTGAAAAATTCTCAAGCTCAATTGATTCATCTGTGATATTTATAAATGCCTCAACAAGATTTACAGATGGAGAAATGTTTGGTTTTGGAGCTGAGATAGGAATAAGTACTCAAAAATTACATGTTAGAGGACCTATGGGCTTAGAAGCATTGACGACAGAAAGATATGTAATTAATGGAAAAGGAACTGTCAGAGGATGAATAAAGAGGTAAGCATTAAAGATTTGGAAAGTGTAAGTTACTTTTCTAATGAAGATCTTGTAGATGTCGTTAACGCAGCAATATTTCTTAAGAAGCCATTATTGATTGAAGGTCCTGCTGGAACTGGTAAAACATTTTTGGCGAAAGCAATTTCATCACTTTTCAATCTAGAGTTGATAAGACTTCAGTGTCATGAAGGAATTGACGAAGATAAGGCAGTTTATGAATGGAATTATAAAAAGCAACTTTTAAGTATTCAACAAGATAAAAATGCAGAAAATCTTTTTGATGAAAAATATCTCATCAAGCGACCTATTCTCAATGCTTTAACTGCTGAAAAAGATAGTCTATTTCTGATTGATGAAATAGATAGATCAGATGAAGAATTCGAAGCATTATTACTTGAAATTCTTGCAGAAAATCAAGTAACTATACCTGAGTTTGGAACAATTAACGGAAAAGATAATAGAATTACCATTCTTACTTCAAATGGAACAAGAGAGCTGTCAGACGCCCTGAAGAGAAGATGTATTTATTTCTATCTTGATTTCCCTTCAATTGATATTGAATCTAAAGTTTTAATGAACAGTATTGAAGAAATATCAGAGGCTCAGGCAAAAAGCTATGCTTCTTTTATATCTTTTGTGAGAAAACTCAACTTAAACAAAATCCCATCATTAATCGAGTCTGTCGAGTGGGTAAAATATAACTTTTTAAATAAAAACAAGTCCACAATAGATAACTTAGGTGTACTTTTAAAGGATAAGTCTGATCAAGAGAAGTAC
>JAOOBM010000010.1:0-24863 GCA_028404505.1 Acidimicrobiaceae bacterium | reverse complement strand
TTCCACCCACGGTCACAGCCCAAATAGCCAATTGGTCCCATGGAAGTAGATAGCCAGTAAATGAAAGTAGAAGTGTTAAAAGTAATAATATAACTCCGATCACCCAGTTAAACTCTCTAGGTGCTTTGTACGCCCCATGATAAAAAACTCGAGACATGTGAAGAAACACTACTAACACCATTATATGAGCCGCCCACCTGTGCATATTTCTAACTAGAGATCCAAACGCAATACTTGTCTGTAAAGATTGGATATCAACATATGCCATTTCTGTAGGTCTAAAATAAAACATCAACCAAATACCCGTTATGGTCAAAACGATAAATGTGAAGAAGCTTAATCCTCCTAAGCAAAGTGTATATGACAATCTAACACCATGTCTTTTTACTTTTACTGGATGGAGGTGATACAAAACATTGTTCATAACAACATATGATCTATTTCTTGGACTATCTGAATAACCTTTTCTAAATGGAGATCCTGGTCTAAAAATACTTCCCCAAAGCGTACTTTCTTTTAAAGACTCTCCGAGTCCTGAACTAATATCTTTTAATCGATCTCTAAATTTAATTTTTTCGTTTTTCATAACATTAATCGCGTTAGCAGTGGTTGGTGCAATAGCTTATTTTTCTGCAGTTGGTTTTCGTGGTGCAGGAAAAATCAAAAAAGTACCGAGAAATTTACAAAAATATCTTCCAGATGATGAATTAGAGACTACTCACCTTGATAAAACATTATCAATAGCAGTCGTGCTAGCTTCTTTACTTACAATTATGATTCCACTTTATTATCTCGGTGAACCAGCGAGACAAGAAAGTTTTGTAGAGGAGTTTGACGACGTTTCAGTTGAAAGAGGGCACCATCTTTACGAAGAGTTTGGGTGTGGAAACTGCCATGGAGTAGATGGAAGTGGTGGAGCAGCTTCATATGTTGAAAAAAGAAGTGGTGTCAGTGTTACATGGGTAGCCCCTGCAATAAACAATGTGTTTTATAGATATGATGATGAAGAAGTAAGATATTGGCTTATATACGGTAGAGCTAACTCACCTATGCCAGCTTGGGGTCTAAAAGGCGGAGGTCCAATGAATGATGGACAGCTTGACGACTTAATAGAGTATTTGCATTATTTTCAAATTCCACAAAGTGAAGAACTTCAACAAATTGAACAAAATATAAACTCATCTTTGCTGCGAATTGAAAATTCTGATTTACAAGTTGAAAGTGAGATTAATAAACAACATGAACTTATTGACAACATTAAGGCAGCTCCGGAAAGATTACCTGTTGCGATTGAAGCTGTTGAAATTGTTTCAGCCATCCTAGCAAGGCAGAACGGAATCGATACCGATGAAGATGGGCTTTTTGATTCTGTAGAAACAGATATATCAGTTTATAGTGAAAGTGTTGCAGATGTTTTGGGGACTGCAATTTTAAATCTAAACCCAGATGAAGAAGAATCAACTCCAGGAAGAAAAGATGCATCAGTCGTTAGGGGATACCTTTCTGATCTCGAAACGAGTGTTATTAATCTAGGAATACTTACTGATGGTTATGACAAATTTATGGAGGAAGCAGAAAAAGGTTTGGCATTTCTTGAGAATGCTTATGAACAAAAATTATGGCTCATTGATTTCCAAGATATTGCAGATTCAACTTTTGATGGAGATTATGACAAAGCAACAAGAGCAGTAGGGATATTCAATGCATATTGTGCGAGATGTCACACTGCTGGATACTCTGCAGGAGCTGCATATACAAAAACTATTGGTTCTGGAGGTTTAGGTCCTGCATTAAAAGGTGGAAGAGTAAATATTCAGTTTAAAGAGAGAGATGACTTTATCGATTTTATTATTAATGGTTCTGTCAACGGTAAAGGTTATGGAGTTAATGGGGTTGGTGGTGGAAAAATGCCGGGATTTGGTGCGGTACTTCCACAGTCAGATATAGAATTGGTTATAGATTATTTGAGAGGAATGACACCTGATGCGTGAAATAATGAGAACCCTGTTGTCATCTAATTTGACATTTACAGGAATTTTTCTCTTTGTTTTTTTTGTTCTCTCATTTTTTGGATCAACTTTTATTTTGAATGCAACAAACTTAGGTAGAAGACTTGGCTTTCTTGTCGTTGGAGCTGCAACTTTTGGATGGCTAGTTATTAATTCATTTCTGTTTATACTTTATGCTCCTAGGGGCCCAGCCCCATCATCAATAGATGGTCTAAACGCTCTAGAAATTAGAATTATTCCAATTACTTATTTTGCTGGATCCTTAATACTTTTTATCATGTTTATGCTTGCTCTAAACAGATACGAACAAGAAGAAAAAGACACAGAAGAAACAAATAGTTAATCTCGATTAGCGTATATCCCTTTCATGAATAGAATTGTTATATGGAATTTATATTATCAATTGTAAGAAGCGTAATATTATTTGGTCTTCTAATCTTTATTGCATTCAGAATATTTAGAATTTTAAGACCATTCGAAAAAGGATTAGTTGAAAGATTTGGTAAGTACAATCGTGAGGCAACCGCAGGACTGAACATTGTAGTTCCAGGAATTGAAAAATTAATCATCGTAGACATGAGGGAACAAGTTATCGATGTTCCACCACAAGAAGTTATTACAAAAGACAACGTAACAATTACTGTTGATGCAGTCATTTATTATGAACCAACTGATCCTAAAAAACTTGTATATAACGTCGGAGATTTTATCACTGCAGCGACAAAATTAGCACAAACCAACCTAAGAAATGTCGTTGGTGATCTTGAATTAGACGCTGCATTAACTTCAAGAGAGACTATTAATACATCTTTAAAATTGATCCTTGACGAAGCAACAGATAAGTGGGGTACTAGGGTTGTGCGTGTTGAAATTCAAAGAATTGATCCACCTCAAGATGTTCAAGATGCAATGAATAAAGTTATGAAAGCTGAGAGGGATAGAAGAGCTGCTGTTACTGAAGCTGAAGGTGAAAAAAGAGCTGCAATTTTAACAGCAGAAGGTGAAAGAGAGTCACAAATTTTAAGTGCTCAAGGTGAAGCTGAAGCATTAAAACAAGTTGCTGATGCTGAAAAGTATGAAAGAGTAGTTACAGCAGAAGGTGAAGCTGAGGCTATATTAAAAGTTTTCAATGCAATTCATGAAGGTGATCCATCTAACGATTTGATAGCAATAAAATATCTAGAATCTCTTGAAAAAGTTGCTGATGGAAATGCTACAAAAATATTTTTGCCAGCAGATCTATCTGCAACTTTGGGCAGTATTGGAGCAATTTCAGAATTGTTCAAGGATGATAACAAAGATTCGACTGAATCTGAAGACAAAGTAGAGTAACAGACTAGACTAAGCTGCTTTTTAATAATTCAAAAAACTTATCAGGATCACACCTTTGTACAATTCTTGTCTTATGTGTTTCAGGCTCAATGTTCATGTAGTCTATAACACATCCTCCTCTGGTCATTCCATCACGAACATCCACTCGTACATTTGCTTCTACTGACTGGCTGATTATCGTTTCATCTAAAAATACAGACATCGCTAATGGATCAGGAAGATCATATGCATCTTGATTAAGTAGTTCTTTCATCATTTCTCTTAAAACAACTTGGATATCATTTGTAAATTTAGAAAATTTTGTATTTAAAGATTCAATTTCTTTTATCTTATTTATGTCAATCATTGCATCGTATAAAGAAGGATCCCAGCCAATCATTGTTGTAGGTATTCCCGCATTGAGAACTATATCTGCTGCTTCTGGATCAACCCAAAAGTTATATTCTGCAAATTTTGTAACATTACCCAATGCATTTGAACTTCCACCCATTATGTAAATATGTTTTATTGAATCTAGACTTTCTTTATTTTTTTCAATCATATTCGCAATATTTGTTAACGGACCTAAAGTTACTATTTCTAAATCAGTTTCGTTTTCTAAAACATCTTTATAAAATTCAGCCGCAGTTTTGCTTTCTAATTCCTTATTTACGGGAGTTAACCCAATATCACCGAGACCATCAATACCATGCACGTGCTGAGCTGAGGTAGACTCATTTGTATAACTTAGAGCAATGTTTGTTGCAGTTTCTGAATCAAAAACCTCTAGATATTCTCTATTTAATGGCTTATTAGCACCTTTATAAATAGGTATGTCGACTTCACATAATTCATTGACATAAATTGTATTTAAAACAGCCTGATCAAGAGGAACGTTTCCTGAGACCAGTGTAACTCCTAATATATTCTCTTTTGCTAAGTTTCTGTATGCCATTAATAAGGCAACAGCATCATCTGACCCAGTATCGGCATCGATAATAACTTTTTTCATTAATCTTTTACCTTATTAATTTCTGGGACACCTTGCCTCCAAATAACTTCACAATCTTTATACTCCTTTGAAATTTGATCACTTATAATCATTAACATTTCTAATGTATCTTCTTTTTTTCCTTTCGCAGAACCAAAAGTATTTGGAGCCAAAGAGTAAGTCTTTTTTACCATTTCAAAAATCTCAAGAGCCTCTTTTTTATTTAAGTTTGTGTCTATAGGCTTTCCAGATATTGTTTCAAAACTTTTTCTTTGTCTACGAGGTAATTTAAATTTCATTAATATTTATATCTTAATACTTAAAGAATTCTCTTTTGTAATGAAACTTCATAATCATCGGAGTACTTTTTTGTATCAATCTCAACGAAATCAAACTTTTCATGAAAATTAAAAGATACTTCATTTCTTGAAGGAAGTATATTTATTTCTGCGGTCAAATTCTCGATATTAGATTCTAAACAAAACTCAAGAAGCTCTTCATACATTGATGATGCTATTCCGTTTTTTCTAAATTTAGAATCAACTGCAACTCGATCAATGTACATAAAATTTTTTAAACGATTTCTAAATTCATTAAAATTTTTATGTTTTAGGTTATACATGAATGATTTTGTTTTTGATGAATCCTGAAAACAAATTATAAATCCAATAATTTTGTTTTCATGAATGATACATCTATGAAAGTCAGAGTTTTCTACCAATGCTTTAAACTCTTCAAAAGTTGTTGTACCTACATCAGGAACATTATCTTCGTTTATAGAATGGCAGTTCTCAACATTTGAATTATCAATAGGTAAAAGCTTGATGTTATCCATGTATGAAAATATACATTTAATGTATAAAATTGTAAACTGTTTACATGCAAAATAGCACTGTATTAATGAGTTCTCCTGAGTATTTTAGAATAGAGTATTCAATTAACCCATGGATGGTAGAAGGTGTTGAGGTAAATTTGGAGCTAGCAAAAGACCAGTGGAGTGGACTAAAGTCAACTATTGAAAAATGCGGAGCTGAAGTTAAAGTTATTCCAGGTAATACTGTTTATCCAGACTTAGTATTTACGGCAAACTCCGGCATTATAAAAGACAAGTCAGTTCTTATATCAAACTTTAAATTTCAAGAAAGACAAGGAGAAGAAATCATTTATGAAAACTGGTTCAAAAAAAATGGTTATGATGTTGCTCGTATTCCTTCAGAACATAAATTTGAAGGGCGAGGGGATGCTTTTGTTTACGGTGAGTATTTGATTGGATCATATGGTATAAGAAGTGATAAAGAGGCTTTAATTTACATAGCAGAACAATTTGAACTGAAACCAAAAATTGTGAAGTTAATTGATGAAAAATTTTATCATCTTGATACTTGTTTTCAGAAACTTCCAACAAATAATAACGACGCCATTTTTTATCCGGAAGCATTTGAGGACTCTTCATTAAAAGAATTTTCTGATTTATTTAACTTAATTCCTGTGAGTGAAAACGATGCAAACAAACTTGCCTGCAACAGTGTTGTAATAAATGAATCTGTAATTTTTCCATCTGATGATATTGACATTATTGAAACGGTTGCCGATTTAGGATGCAGTATTGAGATATCAGATGTTTCAGAATTTCTTAAATCTGGCGGTGCGTGTCAGTGTCTTGTAATTACATTACAATAAATTTGTGAGGATAATCAAAGCAATTCTTTGGCCAATTAGGAAAGTAATTTTTTTTCCAATTAAAATATTTTTCTACACTTTGATATTATTTGTCGTTATAGTTTTGTTTTTTCAATACAGGACAGACTATGGTGTTGATGTTAGCCCTCTTTCTGTCAACGAATATGAAAACTGCATCAATGTAATTGAAGACTATGAAGTAACAGTATCACTACTTTCTGAATATGTTGAAAAATTAGATAGTGAACAAAAATCTTTTTTAGAGAGAAATTTACCAAATCCATTGAATGTTTTGACCACACCTCAAGAGATTTCAAATGATGATTTTAGAAATGTTAGAACTTTTTTAAAATATTATTTACAGGCTGGTAGATTTCCTGGTTTAAATGGTAAAGCTTTTTCCCCTCAAGCAGCAAGTTTATGTAGAGATGGATTGAGTTAGCTCTGCAACCTCTCCATTTGTTAAATCTCTTAAATCAGAAGGCTTTAGAAAAAATTTACTTATCCTATTACCACCACCGATAAAAACTTTATTTCTCAACATTACATTCTCATCAATATATACCCTTATTTCCTCCGGTAAGCCTAGAGGACTTATACCTCCGTAAATTTGATTAGTAATTATCTCAGCTTCTTCTCTTGAAGCAAAACTTACTTTTTTTGCACCTAATAAGCTTTTAGCTTTATGATTGACATCCAATCTGTCTGATCCTAATACACAAAATAATGCAAAAAATTCCTCTGGTTTTTTTGATTTAAGTAATATTGCGTTACAAGAATCTTCTATTTTAAATCCATAATGGTCACAAAAACTTTGTGTATCAGAAAATTCATCTTTACATTCGAAAGCCTCTAGTTTGTCCTTATTGCTTTCAAATATTTTTTCAACTGTCTGATGTATTTCAACCATAAAGATAATGATATCGTTATTAAAGTCAGTTACAATCTCTGTATGAATTTCAAGACAATAATTGAACCGTTTAAAATTAAACCCGTTGAATCTCTAGCTCCTTAGGCACTTTACAGCTAGGCTTGAACCTTTAAAATAATCTAGATGAAAAAATCCAGCATACTTGTTGTAATATTATTTGCATTTTGTTCTCAACCATCATCAGTTGATGATGCTGTTGATGTAACAACTACAACAGTCTTAAATGAACAGATTATTGATGAAGAAGAACCAGAGTTATATGTAATGTTAATGTGGCATCAGCATCAACCATTTTATACAAAAAATGACGATGGTTACTATACAAGGCCATGGGTAAGAGTCCATGCCACAAAAGACTATCTCGACATGGTTGAGTTAGTTGCTGATTATCCAGAAATGAAAGCAACATTTAATTTAACACCAGTTTTATTGAGGCAGCTTGAAGATTTTTCAAATGGTGCAAAAGATTTATATTGGTACTACACAGAAATCAACGCTGACATTTTGACTCAAGAAGATAAAGATTTTATTGTTTCACGTTTTTTTGATACAAATCCAAAAGTTATTGCAAGATTTTCACGATATGTAGAACTCAGAAACTCCAACCAAGACTCATCTTTATGGACAAATCAAGACTTCAGAGATCTACAAATGTTATTCAATCTTGCATGGACAGATCCAAAATATTTAGCACAAGAACCTTTGAAAAGTCTTGTGAGTAAAGGCAGAGACTTTACTGAAGATGATAAATTTGTTCTTTTAAATGAGCATTCAAAACTAATTGATAAAGTTATCCCAACTCATGCTGAATTATGGAAGACTGGTCAGATTGAAATAACCACTACACCCTATGCACATCCAATTCTTCCTTTAATATTTGATACAAACTTGGCTTCAGTAGGTGATATAGGAGCTGAGTTGCCAAAAAATAGATTCAGTAAACCGACAGATGCTGCAACCCAAGTTGAGAAAGGGTTGGATTTAGCTGAGCAGCTTTTAGGTCAAAGACCTACAGGAATGTGGCCAGCTGAGGGAGCTGTTTCACAAGAAGTCTTAGGTATGTTTGCTAAAGAGGGTATAAAGTGGATTGCAACAGGCGAACATGTATTGTCTAAGTCTTTAGATATCCCAACTTTTAAAAGAAATACAAAAGGTATAGTCACTAATCCAGAAGTGCTTTACACACCATGGTATGGACAACTAAACAGACAAGATGATGTTGCTATTTTCTTTAGAGATCTATCTATCTCTGACCAAGTGGGTTTTACGTATAGTGGAATGTCTCCTGAGATGGCAGTGGCAGATATGATGAAAGCACTTGAAGCTGCAAGAGAAGTAAGTTTGACAATGGATAGACCACTCGTTGTCTCAATTGTTTTAGATGGTGAAAATGCTTGGGAGCACTATCAAAATGATGGTATAGATTTTTTAAGCTTAATGTATGAAACGCTTACAACTACAGACTGGTTAAAAACAACAACTCCAACTGAGTATATTGAAAAATATGGACCACAAATTGATAAATTAGATAAAGTATTTCCCGCTTCATGGTTTCAACCAAATTTTGCTACATGGATTGGTGAGACAGAAGAGACATACGCATGGGACTATCTTCAAAAAACAAGAGCTTTTTACGATAGATCAAATGCATCTGGTGAATATACAGTAGAACAGCTAGAAAAAGCATTTGATTATATGCTGTTAGCAGAGGGCTCAGATTGGTTCTGGTGGTATGGAAGTGATCAATCAAGCGGAAATGATGATTATTTTGGTTCAGCATTTAGAAACCTTCTAAAAAATGTATATACATCCCTCGACCAAGAACCTCCAGCTTATTTAGATATTCCTATTATCTCTCCTGCTGCTCAGTTATTTGATAAGCAATCAGATTCAATTTTGAATTCAAATCAAGCTTTACTTGTTAACGGAACTACAAATACAAATATATGGAGTGATGCTGGGGCAATAGAAACTTCAGATAAGATTTCAAAAATACAATATAGATTCTCTGATGAACATTTATATATATCTATACAAAAATCTTCTTTGGCTATGCAGGAAGCTAACCCTTGGCAAAACACTGATTTAGATGTCTATTTAGAAAGTCCATCTAGAACAAAGATCAGAAGGTCTTCGGTTCCATTTAAAGATGGGGAAATTTCAAATCAAGAATTTTTAGGCATTGAAACCACTCAAGCAGTATTTCATAGTGGTGAAAAACTTAAAAATGGTTCATACTTTACATGTACAAAAAGAGATTTACCTAACGAGGGAAGTGTCAAAGAGGAAACCTTCTCTACAAACTGCTTAACTAAGGAAACAACAGAGATTTCCGCCTTTGGAAATGAACTTTATCTAAAAATTCCACTTGGTGAATTAGGTTCACTGAGTTTCGGAGACAAGATTAAACTTCGACTTTATTCAGATTCATTTGATACCTACGTTCAGCCATCTAGGCCTTTGGCATTATTTGTTCCTGAAGTTTCAAATGTAAAACTATTTCTAGACATAAAAGACCCGATTAAAGATGATCATGGAGAGGGTTCGTATACTTATCCTACTGATGGGGTATTCATACCCGGAAGCTATGACTTTGAGGGTTTTTCAGCAGGTATCGCAGATGGAAGTCTTGTTATGAATTTTGATATTTTGAGTGCTGTAAAAAACCCATGGGGATCTCCAAGAAGTCTGTCTGTCCAAACAATTGATGTATATATTGATAAAGACTTTGGATCTGACACTGGAGTAAAACAGTTAGGTAACTATAGGTTTGGAAAAATGCCAGATGGGTCTGGTTGGGAATATCATATTGTGATAGAGGGATGGGAGCCTCAGATTTGGAAGTCACTACCAAGTGGAGAGTCAGAATTAGTGACTAATCAATTTGATATTGTCGTTGTACCGGACAAAGGAGTAATAGTTGTAAAGCTTAATATTGAAAGCCAGCTTGGTGGTGGAAATCCAGAAGAATGGCATTATGGAGTAGTTATGATGTCTCAAGATGGCTATGGTCCAAATGGATCAAGAATTAGAGAAATCAATCCGTCAGCGGAACAGTACAGAGGTGGTGGAGCTCCAAATGTTGTTAATCATCCAAATATTTTTGATGTCATTTTCCCCAATGAAGGAGTCCAGGAAGACTTCTTAAGCTCATATGGAGAGTATGAAGGTTCTGTTGATGATATTCCTACAGATTTACTCGCAAGCATTCCACTGGTGAATAAAAATTCTTGATAGGATACCTAACATGAAGAAATTAAACTGGCCCTTACTTGCAGTAGTCTCATGGTTTTTAGCTTTTGCAACAGGTGTTTGGGCTGATATGCCTAATCCAATAAATATTTCGAATGTTTTGACTTTCTTGGCTTTTGTGGCTTTTTTTGTCTATTACAGAGGTATACAAAAGAAGAAAAATGAACTTTGAGCTTGAGCTAAGCAAAGGTAAGCAAAATTCTCTTGGAGAAACTTTAAAAGTTGTAGATTTTATTAAAAACAATCCAAAAAAAGTAGAACTTTTATTTCAATGCTTTTATTCCGAAAATTCACTTGTTGCAATGAGGGCAATGAATGGAGCAAAGAGAATTATCAAAGACGACAAAAACGTTTTTCTAACAAATAAAGATAGATTTTTAAATGAATTTTCTAATTCAAAACATAATGTTGTAAAACTAGGACTCATAACTATTTATTTTGATTTTCTAAATCATTTTGAAGAAAAGGAAGTAAGTAAAATTAAAACAATTGTTTTGAACTGGACAAAAAACAGTACCGATTGGATGATTCTTGCTCAAGGCATGAAGCTTCTAGAAAAGCTTTCAAAGTCAGACAAGTCTCTTAAATTAAAGCTGTTAGAAGTTGCTAAGAGATTGAAAAATGATGAAAGAAAAGTTGTTAGAACAAAGGCTCAAAAAATTTTAGAAGATAACTAATCTTGTTGGTTTTGTAACTTTTGTTTTTTAACAGGGCTTGTTCCAGTTTCAACTTTTTCTTTATATGCTTTGTCAAACGCCTTACGTTGCCACCCATCCATCCTATTACGACTTATTTCAATAACTTCTAACTGTTCATTATCGTTGTATTTTGACCATTCTTTAATTTCCTTTGTTGTTCTCGAACACCCATAACACAAGTCAGTATTTGGATCAGTCACACAAACATTAATACATGGTGAAGTGATACTCATCCTATTTACCTATCTTTTTGGCCAATATATATGCTGAGTCTCTTAGTGCTTTTTTTGAATTTTTCATACCTTTATTTCCTAATTCAAATATATCTGTAAAGATATTTTTATCATTGTAGTCAAATCTGCCGCCTAAAAAATAAGTCTGCCCTGTATGAAGTTTTAAAATCTCTCCTAGTACTTTTCCACTCATAGATGAAAAATCAAATTTTCCTTCACATAAGATTGCAATTTCAAAATCATTTATTTTTTTTAATAGTTTTGTCTCATTCAAAAAGAATTGTGGACCTGAGATTATTTCACATCCAAGAACCTCACCCAATGCAAAACTTAAACCACCAGAGGCACCAGTTCCTTCTTTAAATGGATCCAATGAACTAGTCATCTCATTAGAAAGTAAATTGAAAATTCTTTCAACATTTTTTTCTAAAAATTTAATTTCACTATTTACTAATCCTTTTTGAGGACCAAATACTTTAAAAGCATTGTTCTCACCAAGTAGTGGAATGTTTGTATCGACTAAGACTTTTTTATCAATTTTTTTAAAACTTTCATTAATTTTTACATTGTTTATTAATTTGAAATCTTTTGGTTTTGGATCCTCTATTACATCTTCATTATTTAGAAAATCAATTCCCATTTTGCTAAGCAAACCTATTCCAGCGTCATTTGTTCTAGAGCCTCCCATTGACAAAATATCTACATCCTCAATAATTTTTGCGAGGCATGATGTATTTAGATCTAAAGATAAGTCATTATTATTTTTGATACCTATGAGCTGAGAGGTTTCAATGTATATATTTTTATTTACTTTCAAAGTCTCGATAGGCAACCATTTGCCAGAAAAATCTTGTTTCATAGACATCTGATGTGTTACAAATCCATATTCTTTAAATATCTCTGTTGAGTTCTCACCACCATCTGTAACTGGAAAGAAAGATGATTTGATATTGTTATATTTAAATATCTTTTTTATCTCTCCAATAACTTCATCGGATGTAAGTGTTCCAGAAAATTTATCAGCAAATACAGCAATTCTCATCTTTTAAGTTTATTTATATATAACTCTTAATAGGAATAAAATAAAATAATGAATATTGGGTTTTTAACAGATGTTGAGGGATACAGGGCTCCAATACACCCTGAATCTTTTGAGAAATATTCTATGGACCTGCATTTAGAAAAAAATATATTTGATTACCTTAATTATCCAGATGCTAATCAAGAAAATGTAAAGACTATTTCTAAATTAAGTGATTTAGATGTTATCGCCTGTGTAGAAAATATTGAAAATAAAACAATTAAGGGTTTAAAGGAGGGAGCAGTCCTTATTGGCATATTTGATTTTGAAAAGATCGAAGAAATTAAAAAATTAAGACCTGATATCAAGATATTGAGTTTCTTCAAACTACCTAGAATTTCAAGAGCTCAAAATTTAGATGCTCTTTCTTCTCAAGCTAACTTGCTTGGATACGCATCAGTTTTAAGAGCTGCAAAAGAGACATCTGATGTAGTACCAATGATGACAACCGCTGCAGGAAATATTCAACCTTCCAAGGTCCTGATTTTAGGAGTTGGGGTTGCAGGCCTTCAAGCAATTGCAACTGCAAAAAGACTTGGTGCTAGAGTTTGGGCTTTCGATATTAGAAAAGAAGCCAAGGATCAAGTGGAATCTCTGGGTGCTAAATTTGTAGAAGCCAGCACTGAAGCACAAGACAGTGTTTATGCGCAAGAGGTCTCTGAAGAAGAAAATCAGAAAATTCAAGAAGCATTAAAGAAACAAGTAATTGATAGTGATATTGTTTTAACATTTGCTCAAATACCAGGAAAAAAAGCACCTGTCTTAATCGAAAAGTCAACTATTGAAAAGATGAAAAAAAATTCTGTGATTATCGATCTAGCAGCCGGTACAGGTGGAAACTGTGAAGGTACTGTGGTGAATAAAGTTGTTGAATTAAATGGTGTAAAAATAGTTGGTGAAACAGATATTCTAAATTCCGTAAAACATGCAGCAACAAAGCTTTACTCGGAGAATGTTAGAAATTTAATCGAACTATACATAGAGAACAGTGATGATGAGATTTTTACAGAGATGAGTTCATAATGGAAGCAACTTTCTTACTTACATTGTTAATAACTTTTCTAGCAAGCTTTATTGGATACGAACTCATATCTAAAATTCCTCAGACACTACACACACCACTTATGTCTGGTTCAAATGCTATTTCTGGAATTACATTAATTGCAGCAATTCTGATATACCCAGAAGTAAGAGAATCTCAAATACTTCAAATTATCGTTTTAATTGCAATATCATTTGCAACCCTCAATATTGTTGGAGGGTTTTCAGTAACTGGCCGAATACTAGAAATGTTTAAGAAAAATGATTGAAATAATATTATTGATCTCTGCTGTATTGTTTATATTCGCTTTAAAGCTTTTTGGAAGACCATCAACGGCACATAGAGCAAATTTATTTGCAATGCTAGCTATGGCGTTAGCTGTATTTAGTGCCTTTGACTTTGATTTTTCAAAATATGATTCTGCTTTTTACATCACAATTGTTATTTCAGGACTTCTTGGAGTATTAATATCAAAACGAGTTCAAATGACACAAATGCCTGAACTCGTTGGTTTGTTTAATGGTTTTGGCGGAGGCGCTTCTGGTGCAATCGCATATGTTGAGTTATCTAATAGCTCCTTACCTTTTAATGATTATTTTGTAGCAATATTTTCAATGGTTATTGGAATGTTTACTTTTTCAGGAAGTCTTGTTGCAGTTATGAAACTCCGTGGAAAATTAAATAACTTTAGTTCAAAATTTGCCAATATATTTTCAGTATTTCTACCTGTTATTATCTTTATTCCAGCAGTTTTGGAAATGGACAATTTTGTAATTGAATTTATTATCCTAGTTGCACTAATTACTGGAATTATTCGAGTTGCTGTAATTGGTGGTGCAGACATGCCTGTAGTAATTGCTTTTCTCAACTCACTTTCTGGAATAGCAGCCATGTCAGCTGGATTTATAGTAAATAGTATTATCTTGATCGTAGCTGGTGCTTTGGTAGGTGCATCTGGAATAATTCTTACACTCCTCATGTGTGCTGCAATGAATCGTACACTTTTAGATGTTCTTAAAGGTGGTTTTGGTAATACAACGGTTAATAATGAATATGAAAAAGATCCAATTAGCACCTCTCCAGAAGATGTTGCAATTCAATTAAGCTATGCAGAATCCGTAGTTATTGTTCCTGGATACGGAATGGCAGTTGCACAAGCTCAAGCAGCTGTTAAAGAATTAACAAATACTTTGAAAGATAAAAATATTGAAGTTAAATTCGCTATACATCCAGTAGCCGGAAGAATGCCTGGGCATATGAATGTTCTTTTAGCCGAGGTAGACATTGATTATGAAGATATGTTTACTTTAGAAGATATAAATTCTGATTTTTCATCAACGGATGTTGTGCTAGTTTTGGGAGCAAACGATGTTGTTAATCCATTGGCTAGAACTGATGAAGATTCTCCAATCTATGGAATGCCAATACTGGATGTAGACCTTGCAAGACAAATAATTGTTATAAAAAGATCTATGTCACCTGGTTACGCAGGAATTGCAAATCCACTATTTATTAACGATAATGCAAAGATGCTCTTTACCGATGCAAAAGAAGGTTTAGAAAATATAATTAAATCTTTTGAGCTAGTGTAATAAATTACTATAAATGAGATTGTGAAAACCCATACCAAAACATCTAAGTTTATACACTGGACATTTTCTTTGTTATATGCCTATGGAATATTTAAACAAGTAGAAGAATTAGATCAATTGAATAATCCGTCAATACTCATGGTTGAAATTGTCTTTGCTGGAATATTTTTGGGGATTGTTTTTATTAGATATTTATATATGAAAGATGTTGATACTTTGTTAGGTGCCAAAGTTGAAATACCAAAAGGACATTTATTCATTGCTAAAACAATCCATAGGCTTGTTTATTTAACTTTAATTTTATTGCCAACTACAGGTTTGATTATTGCTGCTTTATTTGCAAACAGTCTTCCTGGCATTAACTTTGCGGTTGCAATTCATGAATTTTCAGCATTCCTCAGTTATGCATTGATCGGTATACATATTGTCGCCTCTATTTATTCACGATTGAAAGGCGAGGGAGTATGGGATGCTATGGTTCCAATATGGAAAGAGAAAGAAAAAATAGATTCTGAAATTTTATCTAATTTAGAAACGATTGAAAATAAAGTTTATAAAAAAACAGAAGAAATCTTCAAGATAAAATAATTTACTTTAAAGATTTAGCAAGATTTAGTACTTCATGCATAGTATTTACGATTTCTTCAGGTTTGTAATATTTTATAAATAATATCTTCCTGGAGTTTACAACAGTATCAGAAACTCTCAATCTTCTTAGAGTTTTTTGCGCCTCTTCAACTTTAGAGTCATTTCTTTCTATAAATAATTCTGTGAGATGCTCATCATCACCGTCAATTTCACCCTTCCAATTGATTTTGATACCCATATCTAAGCTTTGTGGAAAAAATGCATAAAAAGAAACATACGTTGTTGAGGAACGACCATAACTTCTGGTAAAAACTTCTATTTCACACCTATATCCATCTATCTCTCCAAATATTTTCTTCTTTCTAAAGATATTTCCTGGAATATCAATCTGGAAATTCAAAATCTCTGAAACTTTTTCCAAGGCTTTATTAATTTTTCTATTTAACGTAATAATCAACCATATTATTGGCGCTAATACTACTGCAATCACAGTAATTATTGATAGGATATCTTCCACGACAATTAAATGTTTTTGAATATGTATTTATTGAAGATGCTCATTTTGTCTATCCAGCTATCCTTATAAAAATAATTTACTGATGCTGCAACAGAGGATAATAATGCATTTCCATCTTGAGGAGTAAAACAATACCCTGTTAAGTTGTTATTTTTTACATGTAGAGATTCCTTTGCAATAATACCATGTGATAAAAGTCTTCCATGATAACCATGATCTCTCCCAAATGAAAAAACTTTATTTGAGGAGAGTTTCTCAGTAGACATTAAAAACTCACTTTTCTCTAAGTCATCTGAAATATTTTCTAAGTCAATATTTTCTTCAAAAGATAAATTAAACCACAAAGTGTGCATGTATTGAGTTGGTAATTTGATTGCTGAAGAAAATAGATTTAAATCTTCTCCTTCTTGTTGAAATAATTCAAAAACATCTCTTGCATGATGGGTTCCAAATTCCTGATTGTCATGTTTTGTAATTGTTGGGGAAGGTGAAAATGAATCGTTTTGGGAAATATCATTAGCTCTTCTTAAACAGACAAAACGTCCTTCGCTTAGATTTCTCTCCTTATCTAAGGAAAATGTTTTTACTATTGATGCAATATTGTGAGTATTACAAGATGCTATTAGGTATTTATTCTGTTCTTGATTCAAAGAATCATTATTTATGCCCCATGCAAAGAAAGGACCAAATCCATGTTCCGATCCCTGTGCCAAATATCGTTTATCTTTGTCTAAATTTGAATAAATTTCATCCCAGTTTTTATTGCCAGATGGGGTACAGTCAATAATTACGTGGTTTTCTTCATAACTCTTCTCTAATTGTTCAACACTGAAGCCCATTGATACAAAATCATTTTTTGATTCCGAAGTGGCAACAAGTTTTGCACCTTTTCTGATTAAAGCTTCTACTTTTCCTTTTTCATCTGATAATGGAGTTCTTTTGAAAAACGAGACATTATCGATTCCTAGTTCTTTCTTATGTTGCGCAAGAAGACCAATTAGCGGCTCACCAATTGTTCCTGTACCGACGATTAATATATTTTTCATCACTATATTAAGATAAGAATATCAAACCTCATGAATAAAAAACTCATTTACCAATTTTCTTCTGCCAAAACTGAAGGTGACAAATCCATGCTCGATTTACTTGGAGGTAAAGGAGCAAATTTAGCAGAGATGTCAACCCTTGGAATTAATGTCCCGCCTGGGTTTACAGTAACAACAGAGGTTTGTAATTATTTTATAGAGAACAAGTCTTTTCCAGATAAATTTGATAGTGAATTAGAAAAAGCGTTAGCTAACTTAGAAAAAATAACAAAAAAGAAATTTAATGATGATAAAACGCCTCTCTTATTATCTGTTAGATCGGGAGGAAAAGTATCAATGCCAGGAATGATGGATTCTATTTTAAATATTGGAATTAATGACAAAAATGTAGATGCTTTGGCATCTAATTTTAATGATGAAAGATTTGCGCTTGATTCATATCGTCGCTTAATTCAAATGTATGCAAATGTTGTTCTAGAAATTGATATGGATAGGTTTGAAGCCATTATTGATAATAAAAAAAGAATCGATGGAGTTGAAAAAGATAATGATTTTGATTCCGAACAATTGAGTTGGATTATTGATGCTTTTAAAACCACTGTTGAAAGATTTGCTGGAAATCCTTTTCCACAAGACCCTGTCATTCAACTCAAAGGGGCAATTGAGGCGGTATTCAAAAGCTGGCTAAACAAACGAGCTGTTGCTTATCGAAAAATTAATAATATACCCAACAATTGGGGTACTGGGACAACTATTCAATCTATGGTTTTTGGAAATTTAAATGAATCCTCAGGAACGGGTGTTGCTTTTACGAGGTTTCCGTCTACAGGAAAAAACAAATTGTATGGGGAGTATTTAATGAATGCTCAAGGAGAAGATGTTGTTGCAGGAATAAGGACACCTTATCCTATAGGAAAACATGAAAAGAACACTCAACCCTCCCTTGAGGAAGAAAACCTAGCTCTATTTAATGAAATAAAATCTATTGGAGATAAATTAGAAACTCACTATAAAGATGCACAAGATATTGAGTTTACAATTGAAGATGGAGAATTATTTATTCTTCAAACTAGAAATGCAAAAAGAACAGCCCAAGCAAGTGTAAAAATTGCAGTTGATATGCATAATGAAAAAATACTAAGTAAACAAGAAGCAATCAATATGATTGATGCAGATCAGATTACCTCAGTTCTCCACCCCCAGTTTGTTGACTCAGCTAGTAAAAAATTGTTTGAAAAAGGTTTAAATGCCTCACCCGGAGCTGCTGTAGGTGAAATAGTTTTTGATCCAGAAAATGCGGAGATTGAAGCGGCAAGGGGTAAGAAAGTAATTTTAGTTAGAGATGAAACAAGTCCAGAGGATATAAGTGGAATGTTTGCATCAGTAGGAATATTGACAACAAAAGGTGGTATGACAAGCCATGCGGCTGTTGTTGCGAGAGGAATGGGCAAACCATGTATAGTTGGAGCAGAAAATCTAAAAATTGACAAAGATAAAAGAAAAATATCAAATGATGAAATAACTATCGAAGAAGGTGATTTAATTTCATTAGACGGATCTACTGGTGAGATTTTTCTTGGGGAAGTTGAGTTAGAGTCTCCTAAATTAACGGACGAATTCAATACTTTGATGGCATGGTGTGATGATTTTAAAAAACTTTCAATTAGAGCAAATGCAGAAACAATAAATGACACAACCAAGTCTTTAGAGTTTGGTGCTGATGGAATTGGTTTATGCAGAACAGAACATATGTTTTTTGAGGGTGAAAGAATACTTCCTATGAGAGAGATGATTATGGCAAACAATAAGCAAGGTAGAAAGAGAGCATTAAATAAAATTATTGATTTTCAAATAAATGATTTTGTTGAAATATTTAAGCTTTTAAAAGATAAACCTATAACTGTTCGGCTACTTGATCCACCAATGCATGAATTTTTACCAAAAAGTGATATTGAAATTTCTGAGTTAGCTAACTCTTTGAGAGTTTCACCAGCATATGTTTCAGAAGTTTTATCGAGGATTAGTGAAAGTAACCCAATGTTGGGTCATCGTGGTGTACGTTTAGGTTTAAGCTATCCAGAAATCTATAAGATGCAAGTTGAGGCAATTTTTAAAGCTAGTTATGAAATTTATCAAAAAGAAAAGATCACAATCAAACCTGAAATAATGATTCCTTTAATAATGAATGCAAGTGAATTTACAAAAATGAAAAAAATTATAACCAAAAAAATTGAAAGCTTGAAGAAAAAATCAGACTTCAATTTTGAATATTTCATAGGAACTATGATTGAGTTACCAAGTGCTGCCTTGAATTCATCGGAAATTGGAGAACATGCAGATTTTTTTTCATATGGAACAAATGATTTAACTCAAACAACTCTTGGTTTATCGAGGGATGACGCATCTAAATTTTTAAACGAATATGTAGAAAAAAATATTTTTGACGTTGATCCTTTTATTACAATTGATGAAAATACTGTGGGAAATTTAGTTGCTTCATCTGTAGTAGCTGGAAAAAAAGTAAATAAAGATATCAAAATAGGTGTTTGTGGTGAACATGCCGGAGATCCAAAATCTATCAAATTTCTCAATACATTGGATATTGATTATATTTCTTGTTCACCTTTTAGAATTCCAACTGCAAGATTAGCTGCTGCACAAGCAGAAATATCTTAAACTTAATTGATTACAAAGATGATTATCTTTGGATATAATTGCATTTATGAGTTATAAAATTATAAATAGAGTTGATCCAACTCTTTATTTGATACTATCTATTGTCGGATTTGTTATTCCAGAGCAAATTTATAAATTATTTCTTTTGAATCCTGATGCAGTTTTATCATCTGCTGAGGCAACTATTGTCCGAGCCAATGGTGTTGGAGTTATATTTGCAGCACTTTTAATTTTTTTGCTTGGCGGGGAAGAGGAAAATGCAAAACAAATTAATATCGTTCGTTATGTTGGAGGGTTACTTTTGATAGGATTTGCTGTGTTTACAAACTTTAATGGATTTTTAATTTTTGGTGTTACAGAAATTGCGCTCGCTCTGTACACAGGAAGACAATTAAGACCATCGTCTGGCAGTGAGAGTTACACCCCAAACGTCGAAGATTAAAAAAGTTATTTCAAGTAATTTAGCAATCATTAACATTAACTTATGATTTTAAAAGATAAAACCTTTGTAATTACTGGCATATTGACTGATAAGAGCATAGCTTTTGCTGCTGCAAAAATTGCAATTGATAATGGTGCAAAAATTATTGCCACAGGTTTTGGAGACGGACTTCGCATAACAAAACGTGCTGTAAAAAGACTTGATGCTGAAATTGATGTATTAGAGATGGATATTGAAAATACTGTTCAAGTACAAGAAGTAGTAAATCAAATTAAAGATAAACACGAAAGCATAGATGGTGCTCTTCATGCAATTGCATTTTCCCCAACTGAGGCAATGGGTGGGAATTTTTTAAATACAAATGTTGAAGATGCAATTAAATCATTTGAAGTTTCAGCTTTTTCACTAAAAACTTTAACCAATGAATTTTTACCAATATTGAAAGAAGGGGCATCGATAGTAGCAGTCGATTTTGATAACTCCCAGGCATGGCCGGGTTATGACTGGCAGGGTGTTGCAAAGTCATCGTTACAATCGATTGTTAGATATCTTGCATTTTATGTTGGTAAAAATAAGGTTAGGGTAAATGCAGTTGCCTCTGGTCCTCTTTCCACAACCGCAGCAAAAAATATTCCTGGATTTTCAGCAATGAATGATGAATGGAATGAAAGAGCACCTCTAGGGTGGGATACAAAAAATGCTGAACCAGTAGCTAAAGTCATTAATTTTTTATTATCAGATTACTCCGAAGCCATTACTGGTGAGATAATCCATGTTGATGGTGGAGCTCATGCTATTGGTGGCTCTATGTTGCCTGATTAATTTTTATTGTTTACTGAATATTAAAACAGCATTATGACCACCAAAACCAAATGAATTAGACATTGCATGGTCTATATTTTTTTCTATTGAATGATTAGCTGTGTAATTTAAATCACAATCCTCATCTGAATCATTTAGATTTATTGTTGGAGGAATGAGACTATTCTTCATTGATAATAATGATGCCATTGCCTCAAAAGCTCCGCCTCCTCCAAGTAAGTGTCCTGTCATTGATTTGGTAGAAGAGATATTAACTTCATATGCGTAGTCGTTCATAAGTGATTTAATCGCAAGTGTTTCATTTAAATCATTAGCTGGCGTTGATGTTCCGTGTGCGTTGATATAATCAATCTTTTCCTTGCTAATATCAGCGTTTGAGATTGCCTGTTCCATTGCTCTTAAAGCACCAACTCCACCCTCTGACGGAGCAGTTATATGGTACGCATCTGTTGAGGATCCATATCCAGAGATATATCCGTAAATTTTTGCATCCCTATCTTTTGCTGAACTTTCACTTTCGAGTATTAAAACTGTAGATCCTTCTGCCATAACAAATCCATCTCTATTTTTATCAAAAGGTTTACATGCTTTTTGAGGCTCATCATTCTGTTTGGAAAGTGCTTTTATTTGTGCAAAAGCTCCGATTGTCATTGAAGTTGTACCAGATTCTGTTCCTCCAACAAGAACTTTGTCAACAATGTTTTGTTCAATCATCCTCTTAGCTTCTCCAATTGCATTTGCAGAAGCTGCGCAAGCAGTTGTAATCGTTAACGAAGGACCTTGTATTCCGTATTTAATTGCAACTTGACCTGTACTTGAATTGGGCATTAATTGTGTAATTGCTAGGGGACTTATTCTTGTTGATCCTCTTTCATCGTAAACTCTAACGGCATCTTCCGTTGCTCCTATTCCACCAATGCCAGTCCCAAATACAATACCAAAATCTTCACCAAGCGGTTTACTTAAATCAAATCCAGCATCTTGAATTGCCTCTTCTGCAGCAAAAATAGATAAATGGCCAGACCGATCCAGCTTTCTTGCATTTTGTTTTCCCATATATTCATTTGCATCAAAGTTTTTAACTTCTCCTGCAAACGTCACAGGTAAATCAGAAGCATCAAATAAAGTAATGTGATCTATTCCAGAAACTCCACTAGTTAAGTTATTCCACGTATCAATTACATTGTTTCCAAGTGGATTAATTGTTCCAAGACCTGTTACAACCACTCGTTGTTTTGTCATGGTTTAAAGTTTTGAGTGCAACAAGTTTACTGCTTGACCAACAGTCCCAACATCTGTGAGCTCTTCGTCGTCAATTTCAATCTCAAACTCATCTTCAAATGCCATTACAACTTCAACGATGCCTAGTGAGTCAATTTCTAGATCCTCTTCTAATTTTGCATCCATATTGATTTTTTCAGAATCGATACCTAATTCTTCTTCAAAAAGGGTTTTTACCTTCTCAAAAACTTCATTTACTTCCATATTTACTCCCACTAAGTTGTAAGTCCACCATCTATAGGTATTACTTGCCCTGTTATATATTCTGACTCATCTTTGCATAAAAAAGATACCATGTTTGCAATATCTTCTGGCATACCCATGCGTTTTATTGAAAGTTGTTCTATAATATTTTCTTTATTTTCATCATTAATAAATGACGTCATGTCTGTTTCTATATATCCTGGGGCTACAACATTAGACGTAATATTTCTGCTACCTACTTCTTTACTAATTGATTTTGATAACCCAATCAAACCTGCCTTTGACGCAGCATAATTTGCTTGGCCTTGATTACCAGATATCCCCACAACAGAAGATATAAAAATTAACCTTCCCCATTTGTTTTTAATCATTTTTTTTATGGCTCTTTGAGATGTATAGAAATTGCCAGTTAGGTTTGTTTGAATAACATCATTCCACTCATCATCCTTAATTCTTGGTAATATATTGTCTTTTGTAATTCCTGCATTATTTACCAAAATATCAACATTTTTATATGTTTTTTCTATTAAGTTAAACGCCTCATCAACTGAATTTCTATCTGCAATATTTAATTGAACAGCAAGACTTTCACCACCTAATTTTTTTATTTCTTCTACGACTTCTTCAGCCTTATCTTTAGAATTTCCGAATCCTACGATAACTTGATAATCTTTTCCAAGCTCCAAAGCTATAGATTTTCCAATACCTCTTGAAGCACCTGTTATAAAAACTGTTTTCATATTTTGTCTAATTTATCTGGAACTTGATACTCAATTGCTCTTTTAATTGTGTCGGTTGCAGTTCCATCAAAATCTGGAAGTTTTGCATCTGATTTGTTTATTGGAGTTACACGATCTCCTAATCGAACCGCACAAGCTCCCCAGGCAAGACCAGCTCCGACGGCCGTAAAGACTGCAATTTCACCACCTTTTATCTCACCCTCTTCAAGAGCGTCTACAAATGCTGTTGGTATAGAGGCTGCCGAGGTATTTCCGTATCGATGAACTTTTTTGATAGTAGTTGCATTAGGAAGTCCAAGTTTTTTCTCAAGTGCTTCAACTATCCTAATATTTGCTTGATGTGGAATAAAAATGTCTACGTCTTCTTTTGACAATCCTGATTTTTCAATAGCTTCTGCTGATGCTTGTGCCATTGCTCTAACACCAGATTTAAATATTTCCTGTCCATCAAAAGTCCAACGCACTCTGGCTGCTTCGTCAGGATTAAATCTATCCATTGCTGAACCAAAATTAGGAATTTCTAAGATTTCTAAATTGTCCGAACTTAAGCCATTTGAGAAAGAATATATTTCACCATCTGATTTATGTTTACTTTCTTCAATAACCACTGCTCCTGCACCATCACCAAAAAGCACTGCGGTATTTCTATCAGACCAATCAAGCAACCAAGTAATATGCTCTGCCCCTATTACCAAAGCTCTTTTATAAAGACTACTTTCAACGAATGCTTTTCCTTGCTCAAGTGCATATAGAAAACCTGCACAAGCAGCATTTACGTCATAAACAGAAGCATTTACAGCACCAAGTTTTTTTTGAACATGAGCTGCTGCAGAGGGAACAATGCTATCTGGAGTACATGTAGCCAAGATTACGACATCAATATCTTCTGGATTTAAACCTGCACAGGCTATTGCATGTTTACCAGCAATTTCAGCCATATCTGATGTGTTTACATGGCTAAATCTTCGTTCTTTTACACCTGTTCTTTGTTGAATCCACTCATCAGAAGTATCAACAAATTTTGATAAATCATCGTTAGTCATAATGTTATCGGGCGTGCATTTACCCCAACCTGTTATTGCTGATTTCAAAATTTCCCCTTACTTTGATGATTCTAAAGAGTTTATTACCTTTAAATCCTTATATGATATAGACTTTCGGACCATTCCAGCAGTTACATTACCAGGGCCGATATGACACCATAAATCTGGATCTATATCATTGTTAACAAACTCAATTTGTTGGTTAAACAAAACTGAATTATCTATTTGATTCACAAGACTTTCTTTCAAAGTTGATACTTCAACTTTTTTTGCATCAACGTTCATATATACAGGAATCTTTCCTTCAGAGATATCAATTGAATTTAATGTATCCTCAAGTGGTTTTTTTGCAGAGCTTACAATTTCAGTATGAAATGCTCCTGCTACTTCGAGTGGAATTACTCTTTTTGCGCCGAGTGCTTTTGGGTTAGACTTTAAGTAGTTCATGTCATCAATGTATGAACTAATAACTATTTGTGAAGGATCATTGAAGTTTGATATCCATATTTGAATTCCTTGATTATTTAATTTTTCTATTTCTTCAATTGTTGCTTCCAAATCACCTGTTAAAACAGCTGCCATAGTTGTATTGGAATTTTCTACAGCTTTATGCATCTCCTCGCCTCTTACTGCTATTACTTTTAATGCATCTTTATAATCTAAATATCCTGATAGACATAAAGC
>JAOOBM010000001.1:0-164764 GCA_028404505.1 Acidimicrobiaceae bacterium | reverse complement strand
TCCAATTGCAAAAAGTGAATTTGCTTTTACAAGATTCTCAGGGTCTATAATCTCGGGAACCACAGCCTCTCTAGATGGCTGCCTTATTAATGAAAAAATCTCTGAGAAAAAATTAATTATAAAAATAAAATATAAATTATCCGCAAAAAATAAAAATAAAACTAAGACCATTCTTGTAAGATCGCAAAAAATCATCACTAATTTTTTATCAAATCTATCAGCTATTAAACCAGCAAATGAGGAAAGTAATGCAGGAACTATTCTAGCTACCAAGGGAACAACTGCTGTTAGTTCTGAATTTCCACTCTCTGTACCAATGTAACTTGCTAAAGCTACAGACGCAAAGAGAGTTGCCCAATCTCCAAAACTTGATATCGAACCTGACCACCACAATAATGAAAACTGAGATTTGGAAAAAATTTTTTATATTATTCATTGTTTATATAATCACTATAAATCGAATTTAAAATACTTTTTTTTTTAAAATCCTGTACATTTAAAAAAAATGATGTTATCAATAAAGACATGTCGAAACCATTAGTAATTGTAGAGTCACCTACTAAGGTAAAAACAATTTCAAAAATTCTAGGTGATGGTTATATAGTTAAATCTAGTGTTGGACATATTAGGGATCTACCAAGAAATACAAAATCTATACCTTCAGCATTTAAAAAAGAAGACATATTATGGGGTGCTGTAAAACCTGGGAATTATGAAAATATATATGTTATTCCGGAAGATAGAAAAAAAATTGTAAATGAACTTAAAGGACTTGCCGACAATGCACCAGAAGTATATCTTGCAACTGACGACGATCGAGAAGGTGAAGCAATTGCTTATCATTTAAAAGAAGCATTGGAGCTGAAAAAAGAACCAAAAAGAATAAAATTCAATGAAATTACAAATACAGCAGTTTTAAATGCAATTAAAAATCCAGAAACCATTGATATCGGTAAATTCAAATCTTATGAGGCAAGGAGAACACTTGATAGAATGATTGGCTACGAGATATCCCCAAAACTTAGAGATTTAGGTGGAGCTTTTATATCTACAGGTAGAGTCCAAGGTCCTGCAATACGGCTCATTGTTGAAAGAGAAGAAGAGAGGTTGAGCTTCGTAAAATCAAAATATTTTGAGATAAATGCAAGTTGTAAGAGTCAAGGTTTTGAATTTGCCGCAAATCTAAAAACAATTGGCGGAACCAAAATCGCCTCATCAAAAGACTTTGATAAAGATGGAAAGAAAATAAATAAGGATCGAAAATACTTAGATGAAGATCAGTCTCGGGATATTGTAAATATACTTAGAAATTCTTTGGCAAAGGTATCAAATATCAAGGAATCTCAAAGAAGTGGAAAACCCCCAAAACCCTTTAAAACCACAAGCTTACAAACTTCTTCAAAAAACAATTTAGGATTTCAACCAAGAAAAACGATGAGTGTTGCTCAGAGGCTATATCAGGAGGGTTTGATTACTTATATGAGAACTGATTCAATAAGACTTTCAGATGTAGCAATCAAAGCATCTAGGGAATACATTTCATCAAATTTTAGTAGTGAACACCTTCCATCAGAACCAAATTTTTATGGTGATAGTAAAAATGCTCAGGCTGCTCATGAGGCTATTAGACCATCCGGAGAGAGTTTTACAACACCTCAAGAGCTACTTAAAAAATATAAAGAAGATAGCGATGAATTTAAACTTTATGAATTAATTTTCAACGTAACAATCGCATCCCAAATGTCCGAAGCAAGAGGCATAACAAAAACAATAGATCTTGAAGTAATAGATAATATTTTTTGGATCAATAGTTCTTGGTATCTCTGGTACCACATGGACATTCGGAGGATATAGAGATATCGCAAAAAACCTTACAGAGCAATCCCAAGAGCTTCCCGATTTGCAGAAGGGGGATAAAGTGGAAGTAACAAAATCTGATTATGAGAAGAAGTACACTAATCCTCCAAATAGATACTCTTCTACATCATTAATAAATAAGCTAGAAGAGCTTGGTATAGGAAGGCCTTCAACTTATGTTTCAATTATTGAAAGTATTACGTCTGTTTTTATAAATTCTGAATCAAGCCTGAAACCAAGAATTATTGCTCTTGCGATGATCAATAAATTCATGAAACCTTATTTTGACCCATATATCAACTATAAATTTTCGAAAGAGATGGAGGATAAGCTAGATGAGATATTAGAAAGCAATAGTCCAGAAGAAGCAAAAGTAAATTTTTTAAATGAATCATATAAAAAAATTCAAGATCATGTTCAAAAATATGGAGAGCCTGATCCTGTTAGTTTGACATCTTATCCACTTCCTTTTGATACAAGATATGTAGTTAAAACTGGTCGAGTTCAGGACAAAATTGCATATCCATATTTACAGAGAGACGATAATTTCTATATTGGACTCCCACCAGATATAACAATTGAAGAAATAAATGAGACCTATATTAACGAACTTGAGAAATTGCAAGAAGCAAATTTACTAAAAGAAAGAAAAGTATGCGATTGTGCAGAATGCGGAACAGCAATTTATATAAAACTTGGACCGAGTGGAGGATATTATTTCCAACATGGATTGAAAGAAAAAGGCGTAAGACAACCAAAGTGTATATACCGAAATATGATTGGACCTATTTTTGAAGATGAAGATCCAGATTCATTAAATTGTGATGATGCAATAAAAAGATTTAATCTATCGACAAAGAATCCTCGTTTTGTCTGCGAAGAAGACGGTTGGAGTTATATGACTGCTGTAGGTCCATATGGTGGATTTGCCATAAAACAAAAAAATAGAGAGGTTTTTGATTTTGATGAATTAGCTAAAATGAAAAAAAATGAAATACTTGAGTTGATAAGTTCAGAAAAATATCAGAGTGTTTTAAATTTAATTAATTTAAATCCAGTAAAAATTCCTAAGAGCCTAAATAAAGAATTACTTCTTGAAAAAATTAGGGAATCATTCGTTATTGACGAAAAAATTGTAAAAAAACTTTCAAAAGATGAGCTTGTAAATTTAGCAAAACTACTTGAAATTGTTTTTTACAGAGGAAGGTACCGAATGAAAGTTGATGATGCAACTAAAAATAATTTAATAAGTAAAATTACGATTGAAAAAAAGAATAAGCCACTTGATACACCTCAAAAAGCCCTAACTATTGAGAGTGATGAAATATTAGGTTTATTTGGAACTCAGAAATGATCTACTTTATAGATTCAATATTTGATTCAAGATTCATTATTAATTTCTCCCAACTGTAAAACTCTTCAACATATTTTCTTCCATTCAATCCAAATTCTCGAATTTTTTCAGGATTATTTAAAAAGTATAAAATAGATTCCTTAAGTATATTTTTGTCACCTGCAACGAAGCCTGTTTTTCCAGGAATAATTGTTTCTATAGCTCCTCCTGAAGCACCAACAATTACAGGAAGACCATAGCTTGCAGCTTCTAAATAAACTAAACCAAGACCCTCAAACTCAACTCCAAAATATTTAGATTTTGAGGGCATTGCAAACAAGTTAATTGATCTATAAAAATCATCAACATCTTTCTCAGTTTCTTCTTTTATAAATGTCACGTTTGCTGCAGAAACAGATGAAAGTTTTTTAAGATAGTTTTCCTGTTTTCCAAAACCAAGAATTTTTAACTCTATTGGTAAGCCTTCCTCTTTTAAATCATGAGCTACATCTATTAACCAGCTTATTTTTTTTCTTGATACTAATCTGCTGACAACTCCTATTGTCAAAGGCACATTGTTTTCATAATTATTTTCATAATTTGGAATTTCAATCCCTGCACCAATATTTATTATCTCTGTATGAGTAATATCGACTAGTTTTTTTCTTGAAAATTCACTTACAGTAAAGATCGTGTTCAAACTATCTAGATTTCTAGAAAGTAGATTTCTAACTATAGGGATATAATTTAATACATTGAACTCCGCGCCATGACAAATCATATATTGTGGTATCTTCACATTTTTAGGAGAATTTGGAACATCGAGGGTATTTAGTTTATTTACAAATAAAAAATTTGGATTACTTGATCCATGTAAGATAATATCTATCTGATTGTCATTAACTATTTTTTGAATATCTTCAAAAACTTTACGAGGATTTATTATGAAGGTGTCTGCGGCTGGATACGCACCATCTCCTTCAATCCAACTTGGTCCGTAAATAAAAAATTTATGATCTAAATTTTCAACAAGGCTTCTAAGGTATGTAGAGATACCACCTGTTTTTGGTTTCCAATCGTTTGTAATTAATAGAATATTCATTAATTAGTTTTGTTTTAAATTATTTTTATCAAAACGCAGATGCGAATATAAGGCTTACGATTGTCATTACTTTAATGACAATATTCATAGCTGGACCAGAAGTATCTTTAAACGGGTCTCCAATTGTGTCCCCTATAACGGCAGCCTTATGCTCATCTGAACCTTTACCGGCACCTCCGCCTGCCTCAATATATTTTTTTGCATTATCCCATGCGCCACCTGAGTTGGCCATGAATATTGCAAGCAAAAATCCTGTTACAAGTGCTCCAGCAAGAAATCCTCCTAGTGCTTCTTTATTCCAAAATCCTATTACTAAAGGTAAAACAATTGCTAGTCCGCCAGGTAGTAACATTTCTCTTAATGCAGCTGTAGTAGCAATATCAACACACTCTTCATACTCTGGAACAACACCTTCTTTACCTTCTCTTAAGCCAGGTATTTCTCTAAATTGTCTTCTTACTTCTTCTATCATCTTAAATGCAGCTCTTCCGACAGCATTTATTGTCATTGCTGCAAATAAAAATGGGAACATACCTCCCAAAAACAAACCAAGAGTAACTTCGACTTTTGTAATATTTAATCCAGACTCGGCTAAACCAGCACTCTGAACAAAAGCAGAAAATAAAGCTAAAGCTGTTACAGCAGCTGATCCAATTGCAAATCCTTTTGCGATAGCTGCAGTAGTGTTTCCTAGAGAATCCAATTCATCTGTAGCTTTTCTTACCTCGGGATCTAAATGAGCCATTTCTGCAATACCGCCAGCATTATCAGCTATTGGTCCGTAAGCATCAACAGCAACAGTAATACCTAATGTTGCCAAAACTCCAATAGCTGCAACAGCGACTCCATAAATACCGCCGCCGGCCCCTAAAGCCCAATCACCTGCCGTGTAAGCACCAAAGACCCCAAAAACTACCACAATAACTGAAAAAGCGGCAGATCTCATACCTTCTGAAATTCCTGAAAGAACAAGGGTTGCAGGACCTGTCTTAGCTTGATCGGCAATACTCTTAACGATTGAATGATGATCTGATGTGAACCATTCTGAAATCTGACCAACAGTTATTCCAACTAATAATCCAATGATTACTGAAATAAATAGACCAATAGGATTTTCAGAGTAATTGGCAAACATTGTATTAGAAAGAAAAAATACACCTCCTGCAGTCAAAGCTGCAGCTGAATAAGTTCCTCTGTGTAGTGCTTGTGCTAACTTTCCCTCTTGAGGGACGACAAGAAATGAGGAAACTATGGAAGCTAACATTCCTATAGTTCCTACAGCAAGTGGAAAAAATAAGAGAGAGGGCAATGCTTCCGAATTAGCAAATACAATTGCGGCATATGCTAATGGTGCAACAAGAGATCCGACATAACTTTCAAACAAGTCTGCTCCCATACCAGCGACATCGCCAACATTATCACCTACATTGTCTGCAATTGTTGCTGGATTTCTAGGGTCATCTTCAGGAATACCAGCTTCAACTTTACCAACTAAATCAGCGCCAACATCCGCAGCTTTTGTATAAATTCCTCCACCTACTCTTGCAAAAAGAGCTATCGAAGAACCTCCTAGTCCTATTGCTGCCAAAATATCATAGGCGTTTTCAAGTTCTAGGAGTTCAACAAAAATCCAATATCCAAGACCTACTCCCAACAGTCCTAAACCAGCAACTGAGAAACCCATTACGGCTCCTCCTCTAAATGCAACTGGCAAAGCTTTTAATGTTCCACCGTCTCTTGCAGCCTCAGTTGTTCTACCATTTGCAGCTGTTGCTATTCTCATTCCAATAAATCCAGCTAAAGAAGAAAATGCTGCACCACCAATAAATGATACTGACCCCCAAACACCAAGATCAGTAAGAGTAGGAATCAAGATAGCTAAGACTAAAACAAAAATACTAATCCAAGAATATTGTCTTTTTAAAAAAGCCATTGAGCCTTTTCTGATAGCATCTGATAGATTACTTACTTTTTCATCAGAAACGTTTATAGCTAAAATTCTGTTTGCAAAATAGGCTGCTAAAACTAAACCTAAAATAGCAGCAAATATAGAGCCCTGATAATTTAAAAGCATTAATTCCCCCAATTAGTGAATAAATATATATTAATTATATTAATTTTTTTTATCTTCTTATTCTACAACAGGTGTTTCGAACCTTTCATCATCATCTCTTTCAGAAAGAGGTACCTTTTGTAAAATCCTATTTAGTAGAATTGGTGCAATAACTGTAGTGACTATTACCATCCAGATAATTATTGAGATAATATCACCTGTAATTATGTCTGATAGTGTAGTTGTAGCAACAGCAACAAATATAAGCCCAACCTCACCTCTTGGAGACATTCCAATTCCAATTAAAGAAGTATTTAATCCTTTACCCATAGCTCCCAAAGCTGATACATATTTACCAACTAAGGCTAAAAGACTGACCAGCATTCCATATAAAAATACATCAAGAGAAGCTAAAGTTTGAATGTTTACTTCAGAACCAATATATACAAAAAATATTGGAACGAGTAAAAAGTTTAGAGGCTTCATCTCATCTCTAATTCTATGAGTCATGCCTGATTCACCAGCAACTACACCTCCTGCAAATGCTCCTACAATAGGATGAAGTCCTACAAAGTGGGCTGCTGCACCAAGCAACATTGCAAATATAAAACTACCAGTTACAAACGTTCCAGGTGATGGAATTTTTACAAAGAAGTTAAATATTGGTTTGGAAAGTTTTCTTCCAACAATTACTACTGCAACTAAAAAACCGATTGCCTTTGCGCTGATTATTCCAAGATCAACTATTGAGAAATCTCCTGAACTTCCTAGAACCCCTGCAACAACAGTAAGAATTAATAATCCTAAAATATCATCTACAACTGCTGCGCCTATGATTGTTTTTGCTTCTCTTGATTTTAAAGCACCTAAGTCTCCAAACACTCTGGCGGTAATGCCTACTGAAGTTGCTGTCATTGCTGCACCTACGAATAAAGCTATTCCGAACTGATCTTCTCCTCCTAAATTGAGTGCATAGATTGAGCCAAAGCCCAAAGCAAATGGTGCTACAACACCAATTAATGCTACAAGGAGAGAAGTTGAGCCTAATTCAATAAACTCGTCTAAATTAGTTTCTAATCCTACTTCAAACAACAAAAGAACTACACCAATCTCAGCTAAAGTAGACACAACATCTCCAGATTCAAAATGTGGAAGAAGGCCTAGTCCGTAATAACCAATAATGATTCCGATGACTAACTCTCCTATTACTGCAGGTTGATTAATTCTTCTCATTAATTCTGCACCGAACTTAGCAGCTACTAATATAATCGCTATTTCTAAGAATTTTTCAATAATTGTTTCCATGATGGTCTATTTTAAGTATGTATTGATTAAATGATAATGATTAAAACAACTCTATTAATTTATTTAAAAAAATAATATAATTTGTACTTAATATGGGAAAAACATTATTTGATAAAATCTGGGATAATCACCTCGTTACGTCTATTGATGAGAGTACGAACTTAATGTTTATTGATTTACATCTTGTCCATGAAGTTACTTCACCTCAAGCGTTTGATAGCCTAAGAATCTCTGATCGAAAAGTAAAATATCCTGAATTAACTTTGGCAACAGTTGATCACGGTGTCCCAACATCGAACAGACTATTGGGAATAAAAGATCCTCTTTCAAAAATTCAAATTGAAGCTTTAGAAAAGAATTGTGAGGAATTTGGAGTCACTCTTTTTGGAATTAATGATCCCCGTCAAGGAATCGTTCACGTTATAGGACCTGAACAAGGGATTACTCAACCTGGAATGACTATTGTGTGTGGAGATAGCCATACAGCAACACATGGTGCTTTCGGAGCATTAGCATTTGGAATTGGCACTTCAGAGGTTGAACATGTTCTAGCTACTCAGACTTTAGCGATGGAAAAGCCAAAAACAATGAAGGTTGAAGTTATTGGAGATGTCTCAGATGGAGTTGGACCTAAAGATATTATTTTAGGCATCATCAGAAAAATTGGAACTGGAGGTGGCGCCGGTCATGTAATTGAATACGTTGGTGATGTTATAAAAAATATGAGCATGGAGAATAGAATGACAATTTGTAATATGTCAATCGAAGGTGGAGCAAGAGCAGGAATGATTGCTCCAGATGAAACTACTTTCAATTATTTAAAAGATAAAAACTATGCTCCCAAAGACTCTGATTGGAATGATGCAATAAATGAGTGGGGTGAACTTTTTTCTGATGATGACGCTGCTTTTGATAAAGTTGTAACAATAAATGCTGGGGAGCTTGAACCATCAGTCTCTTGGGGTACAAATCCATCACAAGTTATATTCATAAATGACGAAATTCCTCATCCTGATAATTTTCAAGACGAATCAGATAAAGAAGCAGCAATTAGAGCTTTAGAGTACATGGATTTAGAGCCCGGAATAAAAATTAATGAAATCAGTTTAGATAGGGTGTTTATAGGCAGTTGTACCAATGGTCGTATTGAGGATTTAAGAGAGGCGGCCCAAGTCATTAAGGGGAAAAAAGTATCAGAGACTGTTGGTGCCATGGTTGTTCCTGGGTCAACACTTGTAAAAAATCAGGCTGAGGAAGAAGGATTAGACAAAATTTTTATTGATGCAGGTTTTGATTGGAGAGAAGCAGGATGTTCAATGTGTCTGGGTATGAATCCAGATATATTAAGTCCAGGTGAACGCTGTGCTTCTACTTCAAATAGAAATTATGAAGGAAGACAGGGAGCTGGGGGAAGAACACATTTAGTAAGTCCAAAAATGGCTGCAGCAGCTGCAATCTATGGAAAATTTGTAGACATAAGAGATTTATAAAATGAAAAAACTTAATCTAATAAGCTCAACAATGCTTCCTTTAAAAATGTCAAATGTTGATACTGATCAAATTATGCCAAAGCAATTTCTTAAACGCGTCGAAAGATCTGGTTATGGTAAATTTTTGTTTTATGACTGGAAAAAAGATCCAGATTTTTCATTAAATAAAAAAGAATATCAAGAAGCAAAAGTTTTAGTTGCGGGAGATAATTTTGGAACTGGTTCTTCTCGAGAACACGCCCCTTGGGGACTTCAAGACTGGGGGTTTGATGCCATTATTTCAACAAAATTTGCAGATATATTTAAATTAAATTCTATAAATATTGGTCTTGTGCCAATTGAAACATCTTCAAAAAATGTTGAAGCTCTTTTTAACAAAATTGAAAACAATCCGAAAACAAACATATATATCTCTATTGAGGAAAAGTCTGTTAAATGTGAAGAGATTGAGTTTTCGTTTGATCTTGATGATTTTTCTCAAAATAGAATTTTAAAAGGACTAGATAAAATCGATATTACTCTCGAATATATCAGTGATATTGAAAACTTTAGTAAATCAAGAAAAGACTGGAAACCTAAACTAACTTAGTTACTGGTAAACTTAAACTTTCTCCAACCTCAGCAGATAATAACATTCCATTGTGTATCTGCAATGAGGGCCTTAAGTTTGGATTACTTTTATATTTTTCAAACCAATCCTCTATAAGCAAATCATCTATGTAATTTTGCAAAATTGTAGAAAGTTCTATTGAGGATGTTTTAGGAACTGCCCCCGGCAAATTTGCGATTGCTGAAATTATTATCCCGTTTCTTATTTCAAATGGTTCACTATGTGTATTTGGTTTTACATTTTCTACACACCCTCCTTGATCAATTGCAACATCAATGATTACTGTGCCTTTTTCCATCTGGTTTATGTCTTCTTCAGTAATTACAATAGGAGGATTTCTTCCTGGCAATAGTACAGCTCCTATAACAAGATCTGCCGATCTAACTTCATTTTTTGCTTCTTCACTCCCAGCAATTATTGTTGTTATTTTATCTTGATATGTATTTTTTAATTCTGCCAAAATTTCTTCATTTAAATCTATTGCAACAACAGAAGCTCCAATTTGAATAGATTTATCAATTGAAGCTCTACCAACTTCACCACATCCTATTACAACTACCTTTGAATTACTCTCTTCTGAAATTGAAGATAATAATAGCCCTTTGCCTTGTGAAGAATATTCCAAGAATTGCATTCCTTTTTGAATTGCTAGATTTCCGGCTATTTTAGACATAGGTATCAAGAGAGGATACTGATTTCCATCCATAATCATTTCAGTAGCAATACCAGTTAACTTTTTTTCTAGAAGTTTTTTTGTCATTGATAAGTTAGATGCCAAATGTAAGTACCCAAACAAAACATGTGATGGTTTCAAAAGATCAAACTCTTGTTCTTGTGGTTCTTTGACCTTACAAATTATTTCAGACGATTCATATAATTCTTCAGCTGAGCCTAATATTTTTGCACCTGCAGATTCATAATCTTTATCTGAAAATCCCGAGCCTTGGCCAGCCCCTGATTCAATGTAAATATCAGCGAGGCCTGTAAATTGTGTTATATGCTTAGGTATTAAAGCTACTCTTCCCTCGTCTTGTTTTACTTCTTTTGGTATCCCAAGTTTTTTAATCATTAGTTGTAACTGTCTCCTGAAGGTGTTTGTCTAAATATTTCATAAAAGGTGTTCCTCCCGTTCCTACAACATTTGAATTATTTTGGTTAGACAATGACTGTTCATGTATATATGTCCTTGCATACTCCAAGTGTTTATTTCTAAAAGTGTGAACTTCTTTTATTATTTCGTTGGTTAATTTGACTGATTTATCTTGGTTTGTAACGCTGCTTATCTTACTTTCAGACCATTCATCTAAATAATTTAATATATATCTATGTTCGATAGGCATATACAATCTCATTTCATCCAAATACTCTCTTAGTGGGTCACTCGAGTGGGTTATTCCAAGAAGTGCATCTAAAGCTGGCACTATTGAACTTTGAGCACCAGTTTCTCCTCTAAAAAGCTGAGGTTTGCCATTGTATTCATCAACCTCTTCATAAATTACACCTTGTGGTGTTGCGGGATTATTTTTCCAGCCAAATATATATGGTCTTACACGATTGTAGTAAATAAACGGATCACATTTTTCAGGCATTCTGTTCATTATTGAATTAATATTTCTTATACTTTCAAGTGCACTTTCTAAAAATGATTGATCTTCATTTTGATCAAGGAAATAGTGTTTTAAGTTAGATAGTATTTCTTTGGCTTCATACTCAATAGCTACGTGAATCATAATAAACCAGTCTTCGTCCATTCCTCCTAAAAAGTTTTGTAAAATTCTTATATTTTCTAAATCGAATGGTTTGTTTTTATCCTGCAGTTTCCAATTATTTAAAGCATAAGATGCATAAGACAAGATTGGTGGCCTTCCCAACTTTTGAGATATTTTAAACCATGTTTTTGATATATTTTTTGGAATTACTTTGTCTGTTTTTAAATTGCCCCAGATATAAGCATGGCCAATATACGAGTACAATAACATCGCTCTTTCTAACTCATCAATACCCAGATTTGATATATCCTTTTCTGGTTCTAGATTTAATACTTCAGACTCAATTTGATTGTTTGCTAATATTTTTGGAAGATTGTTTCCAACATATTCAATGTCATCAAATTCTTTTGAGAGAATAGTTGATATTTTTGATGGCAGAAAGCCGCTTTCAAGAATAGAAAAATCCAATCAGTCCTCCCCCATGGTGATTTATTTTGTTGTTACTAATAATGGTAAACTATGTTTTGGAATCATGAAGGATAATTTTTTTGTTATATTAGGAAATCAATTATTTGATCCAAAATATCTAAAAGACCAAGGCTGTAATGAAGTTTTTATGGCTGAAGATTATGGTCTATGCACATATGTTAATCATCATAAATTAAAAATTTACCTGTTCTTAACTGCAATGAGGGAATATCGAGATGAACTAAATAAAAAAGAAATAAAAGTAAATTATTTTGATCTTGAAAGCAGAAAAGACAAAAAAGACTACTTCGACTTACTGATTAGTTTTTTGAAAAAAAGAAAAATTGATAAAATCCAAATTTTTGAACTGGAAGACAAGCCTTTTGAGAATAAGTTCCTAAAAAGAATGATTGAAAATTCAATTGATGTAGTAGTAATTAAATCCCCAATGTTTATTTTTGAAAGAGAAAAGTTTAATGAGATGGCAAAAGGAAAAAAAGTTTATAGAATGGCATCTTTTTACCAAAAAGCGAGAAGGGACTTAAATATTCTGATGGAAAAAAATGATCAACCAGTTGGAGGTAAATGGTCATTTGATGAAGAAAACCGAAAAAAGATTCCAAAAGATACATTAATACCCTCATTACCAAGTTTTAAAGACTCTATACATAAAGACGACGTAATTAAAGTAATAAGTAAATATTTTCCTAATCATCCTGGAGAATTAACAAACTTATGGTTTCCAGTAAGTAGAAAAGATGCAAAAAAACAACTTGATGAATTCATAAAAAATCGTTTTTTAAATTTTGGAATTTATGAAGATGCTATGTTGGAAGGTGAAAATTTTCTTTTTCATAGCTGTATAAGCTCACTTCTAAATATTGGCCTTTTGACACCTTCTTATGTTATTGAGAGATCAATCAAACTTGCAGATAAATATAATGTTCCAATAAATTCTCTCGAAGGGTTTATAAGACAAATAATAGGATGGAGAGAATTTATTAGAGGGATTTATCAAGAAGAAGGCGAATATCAAATCAAGCAGAACTATTGGAACCATAAGAATAAATTAACTGACGCCTGGTATGAAGGTGAAACTGGAATTATTCCTTTAGATGATGCAATTAAAACGACAATAAGGGATGGTTATGTCCATCATATTCCACGCTTGATGGTGATAAGTAATATTATGAATCTTTGTGAAATACATCCTGATGAAATATACAAATGGTTTATGGAGATGTATATTGATTCTTCAGATTGGGTAATGGTTCCTAATGTTTATGGCATGGCAACTTATGCAGATGGTGGTTTGATGTCAACAAAGCCATATACGTGTGGATCAAACTACATACTAAAAATGAGTAATTATAAAAAAGGTGAGTGGTGTGATACCTTAGATGGACTGTACTGGAGATTTACAGAAAAGAACAGGGATTTTTACGAATCAAATCCTAGACTTTCATTGCTTACTAGGTCTTTAGATAAGATGGACCCTCAAAGAAAGAAGAAGATCTTTGGAGATGCAGAAAAATTTATTAAGTCTCATACAAAGTAACTAGCTATTTCGCTCTAAATATTTTCTTAGCTTTAGTGGTTCGTCAGTCATAATTCCATCACACCCAAACTCTAAACATTTGTCAAAATCTTCATCATTATTTACAGTCCAAATATGTAAATATAAGTTATTGATTTCACAAAATTCTTTCAGCTTTCTCGAGTGGACTTTTAATCCTCTATAAATAAAAGGTGCTTGAAGAGCTTGTATTCTAAAATTACGTTTTTTTGTTGGTAAATATCTTGCAATGACATTTTCCCTAAATGATCCTGAAGTTAATATTTCACCATTAGAAAGCTCTATAAATTCATCCAATCGTGATGGACTAAATGAGGAGACTAGGGTTCTGTCTTCGGCATTTGTCTCTTTAATTATTTTGTATACTTTTTCCGCCATACCAGATTCTTTTAAATCTAAATTAAAACAAAGTTTATCAAAAATAGATAAGGCTTCTTTCAATAAAACAAAGCTGGTCTTTCTCTTTAAATCTTTTCTTTCATAAAATTTTGATCCAGCATTAATTTTTTTTAAATCTTTCCAATTTAACTCAGATATGTTTCCTTTTTCATGAGTTGTTCTATCTATTGTTGCATCATGGTTTAAAATAATCTCCCCATCTTTTGTCATTCTCAAATCAGTTTCAAAGTGTGTAAAGTTGTGTTCAACTGTATGTTCTAAAGCATGTAAAGTATTTTCAGGGACTACATTAATTCCACCCCTGTGGGGAATTATGATTGGTTTTTCTCCCCTAAAATAATAATTTCTATCCAGAAACACCACCGGTGAAATTAAATTCTTTTAAATGCAACATTGGTACATTTAAAATGCCCTCACCAAATTCGGAATCGGCAAATCTACTATCTGACCCAACTCCCAAAACGTTACCTTGTCCTAAAGATGACATAAAACTTTGTGTAAATCTTAATCTTCCAACAGGCTTTGTTACTTTACCATTCTCAATTAAATATGAACCATTTCTATTTAAACCAGTAACTACTTGAGTTATTGGATCTAGAACTCTACAGTACCAAAATTCATTTATATAGATTCCTTTTTTAACATTAGAAATCATTTCTTCTTTGGAAATGTCACCAGGCTTAAGATACAAATTTGTTCCAAGTCCCCCAAAACTATCTCCCCATCCGAACATTTCATGAAATGTGTTGCTTTGATTAAGTTCATTTGATGTCCGCCTCGTATGAAAATAGTTTTTTGGGATACCATTTGTAATTATTTCTATTTTTTTCTTAGGTGCGCCTGATGCATCAATTTTAAAATTAAGTGCTCCCTCTTTGTGTGGATCGTCTTCTAGATTTATCTTTTCATCAAATTGCTCAACATTTATTTCTATAGGAGATGTCCCATCAACTTTACTCTTTGCATTAAATCCATAAACGGAAAGAAAAACTAAAATTGTACTTACCGCATCAGGTCCTAAAATTACCTCATAAACTCCTGGGTCAATGTCTTCTGGATTTTGAGATTCCTTAGTTATTGAAAAAGCTTCTTGTCCAACTTTCTGAGCATCAATATCACTTAAGATTTGATTTCCAATATGAGACGAACCCGCAGATGTCTCCGATCTAAAGATTCCATCTAAAAAGGCACTTGTTGCGGTATCACTAGAGTTCAGTCCATTTGTGTTCCATACAAAAACATTTGATACATTTGAAGAACAATAACCAGCACCATTGTATGTTTGACCTTCTTCTATAAATTCTTTTACTTTTTGTGCTCTGATGTCAGGATCATCAGGAGATATATCTTTATAGCCGTTAAAGGAATTTTCCTTACTAGTCAGGCCTGGCCAAGTTGAGTCTTTGGGATTGTTTCCAATCTCTGAAAGGGCTTTTTTGATAATATCTTCAATTGATCCCATAGAGGTAATGTTTAAATTCAAATTTGTTGTTTTTCCATCGGCATGGAAAGTTAAAAAGATATCTGATAATTCTTCTTCAACATTTTGATGTATATGGGAATTAGCAAACCTTGTAAGAGACTCTGTAGAATTAATCATTTTTATCTCACACTCGACACCCGCAGGAATTAATTTTCCAACATCATCGATTAAATTATCCCAGATTTTCATCCTCTTACACCAATTCTCACATTTTTGAATCGTGCCGGAGAAGCTGGGTGACCAGTGTGTCCTATTTGGCTTGGTTGCCCTTTACCACAATTTGGTGTTCCCCAAAATACCCATTCATCTTCACCAGCTAGCATGTCCATACTGCCCCAAAAATTAGGAGTAATACCTGTGTAAGTTGGATTTTTAACCATATCGGTTATCTTCCCATTTTTAACAAGCCACCCAACTTCACATCCAAATTGAAAATTTAACCTTAAATCATCTATTGACCACGAACGATTTGTTTCCATATATACACCATCGTCCGTTGAAGAAATTATTTCATCCAAAGATGAATCACCTGGAAGAAGGCCAACATTTGTCATCCTAACCATTGGCAACCTTCCATATCCATCAGCTCTTACCATTCCTCCTGGATTGACACCGGCAATGGCCGCACTGTCGCGTCCAGTCAATACCCCTGTCCATATTCCCTCTTTAACAATGTCTACTCTTTGAGCAGGAGTTCCTTCATCATCATATTTGAACGTTGCTAAAGCTCCGGGCAAGGTAGCATCTGCAACTATATTCATTAATGGTGAACCATATTTATGCTCATTTAATTTACTAAGTTCAAGGTGAGACGTACCAGCATATGCAGCTTCCCAACCTAAAATTCTATCTAGCTCAATCGCATGACCAACTGACTCATGTATCTGAAGTGCAAGTTGACTGCCTTCTAAAATCAAATCTCTTGTTCCCTCAGGACATTGTGGAGATGTTAAAAGTCTTTTAGATTCTTCAGAAATTCTCTCAACATGATCTAAAAATTTAAAACTTTGAATGACTTCCCATCCTCCTGTTCTGTATTCACCAAAAGATTGTGGATATGATCGTATTTGTGTTTCTCCATCACCAATACTTAAGGAAGAAATGCCACCACCAGATTCAATTATGTTCTGGTATATTTCATGACCCTGGCTCGATGCAAACCACTTCTTAGTATCCCAAAAATTTAGCCTGCCAAAAGCTCTGGAGCTACCTATTTTTTTCATTTCATGAGTTGAGGAAACTATTAAATCTATTTGATCAGTTGTCGAAACCTTAAAAGGATTTTGTTCATGTGGTGTTACATATTCATCTTTTACAATTGGAACATCAGCTAATGGAAAATCTTTACCTGGTACCTTAGAGGATGCTTTTGCAATTAAATATGCTTTTGTTCCAGCCTCCTTTAGTGACTCATCTGATAGGTCATAAGTAGCATAAAATCCCCATGACGATCCCACTAAGGCTCGTATGCCTAAACCCATGTTTTCAGAGTTACTAAAATCTTCCAACTCACCGTCTTTTGAAGATATATCTCTACTTTTTGATATTAGAATTCTTGCGTCAGCGTATTGTGCACCTGAGCTTATTGCTGCATCAATACTTTTGTTTATTTCATTAAACATTTATTTTATTTTACACCTCTATATGATTGAGCGTCTGTAATCTTTTTATATGAAACAAATTACAGTATTTGGATCTTCAAGATGCAAAGAAGGTGACTCAGAATATGAATTTGCTGAAAGTGTTGGTAGCTTGATCGGTAAATATGGACATAATGTTGCAACCGGTGGGTATCAGGGGACTATGGAAGCCGTATCAAAAGGAGCAGCGAAGCAAGGAGTTACAGTTACTGGAGTTACTGTACCAACATTATTTTCAGATAAAGCAAGTAAAGGTTTCGAACGTACACCTAATTCATATGTAAACAATGAAATTAAAGCTGAAAGTTTATCAAATCGAATTCATTATTTACTGAACGAATCAAAAGCTTTCATTGTGTTACCGGGTAAAATTGGAACACTTACCGAGCTTTTTGTTGCTTGGAACTCAAATTATTTGTACAACATTAATAAAGAATATGACTTAATACCTATTTACTTGAAAAAAGATTTTTGGAAAGAAATTATTGATAATCTTCCCGAGAATATGGAACTTGATAAACAGTTTATTAATTATTTTGAAAGTATTGAAGATTTAGAGGAAATTATTTCTAAATTAAACTAGGTCTTGCTCTCTAATTCCAAATGAAGGATGTCTTAACCTACAAAGTGCAAGTTTTTCAAGCTGTCTGATTCTTTCTCTAGTTAAATCAAATTCTTCACCAATTTCTTCTAAAGTTCTTGGTACACCATCATAGAAACCATATCTGAGAGCTAGTATTCTTCCTTCTCTTTCGGGTAGCCTACTAATACTATCTCGCAAACTTTCAGCAACATCAAGATCTTGTACGATTAATGATGGATCACTTGCATCTTCATCTTGTATAAAATCTCCAAGTTGAGCTCCATCTTCTCCGACAGGTTGCTCCAGAGAAACAGTATCAGCTACGCTCAAAGCTAATTCAACTTTGTCTACACCAACACCTGCTTCTTTTGCTATTTCTTGTGGTTTTGGATCTCTTCCAAGTTCAGCTTTTAATTGTGCTTGAGCGGCTCTTACAGCAGCCATTGTATCGTGCAAGTGTACAGGTATCCTTACTGTTCTTGATTTATCAGCAATTGCTCTTGTAATTGCTTGTCTGATCCACCATGTTGCATAGGTTGAAAACTTAAATCCTTTTCTCCAATCGAATTTTTCAACTGCTCTTATTAATCCTAAGTTCCCTTCTTGAATTAAATCTAAAAAGTCAATTCCAGAAGTGTTTGCATATCTTCTAGCATTTGCGACTACAAGTCTCAAGTTAGCAGTCAGGAATGCATCTTTTGCTTCAGCTCCTTTTTTTCGGTCTCGCTTTAACCTAATTTCACCTTTTTTATCTTTGTATTGCTTTTTAGTTAATTTAACGGCAGCTTTTTCACCAGATTCAATTTTTTGGGCTAATTCTACTTCTTGCTCAGCAGTTAAAAGATCAAAATTTCCTATAGCAGTAAGATATTGGCTAACTAAATCGGTTGTAAGTTTTCCTTTATCGTCAGCAAGTTTCTTAACCAATGATTTTGCTTTTTCTTTAGCTTCAGCTTCTTGCTCAGGGGTTAATGAATCTTCCTCAGCAGCAAGTTCTGCTTCCATTTTTGAAGCTTTAGGTTTAGATGGGATTGTTTTTGTCACCATTGTTTTGACCTTTAAATATAATTTCTAGTTACCGAAAAGTAAGGATAGAGCTGTTTTTAATTTAAAGCTAATTAAATTCTCCAATATTTTCAGTGTTTTCTAACAATACTGATTTTCTGGCTGATTTATATATATATGTAATCCATAAGAGGTCAGCTAGTAACAAATGAAGGATGCTTAAGGGTAAAATAATATTTGATACTACATTTAATGTTCCAAGTGCTACACCAGTGTAAATTAACAATTTTATACTTTGAGTTTTAATTCCGAATTCTTTTTTCAATCTATTCGATTCCGAAAAGAGAAAAATTGATAGAATCGTCGACACTAATGGATGAACTATTCTCAATCTTGTCAGTAGTTCACTTGTTGAGTCAAAATCGTCTGCAAGTCCTTCAATAAATGATGCGCTTGGAAATAATACGTCTGCCAATGCTGTAATTGAACCCGTCGCTCCGGTTAAGAAAAACAGGATGAATGCAATCTTTAATCTCTGATCAAAAAAATAATTTAAGCTACTTTTTGATTCATTTAGAAGAAAATAAATTAAAGTATAGAAACCTAAAAGTGCAAAGGTATTTACTAGGTGTAATGGTACTGCAATAATTCTTGGTAATGATGAATTCAATCCTACCCATTCATAAATTACAATTATTGCCCCTATTAAAGCTTCCAGTAAAACAAAAAAAGTTAAGTAATTTATAATTTTTCTTTGAATCAATGGCGTATCTGAATCTCTACTTTTTAAAAACAACAAAATTGTAATGACTAACAAAACTCCACTGATAGACCTATGACTAAATTCAATAATCTCAGATGTTGTATCAAGACTTGGAACCACTCTTCCATTACAAGTTGGCCAAGATGCTCCACATCCGTCACCAGATCCTGTTGCTCTCACAATTGCTCCTGCAAGAATTGAGAGAATTGAGGTTACAAGGCCTGCAGTTGCTAGACTGTGCAATTTCATAAAAGATTATCAATAATTGAGTTGAAAGAATTTAAAAACATCTGGAATGCTTTTACTGCAATATACAAAAGTATGCTTACAGAAATAAAAGTTTTTATGTTCCTAGAAAAATAAAATGATAATTGTTTTGGATCACCAATATAAGGTCTTTCTTCTAATGCATTTTCGTATAATTCATCAAAATCAATTTTTTTGTCATCATCAACAACTTCCTTATCTGAGTAAACATCAAATACATTCATTTCTAATGTAGTATTTTTCTGCTTTTTCTCTTTGTCTGATTTAAATCTATTAAATATTCCAGACTTTAGATCAACATTCTTATCCTTGTCGATTGTAAATAATGAGTCTTCAATTATTTTTTCTGAAGTTTTGATTGGTTTAAAGTCATTTGATTCTAAAGTTTGAGAAATTTCTTTTCCTAATAATCCCTCAAGCGCAGCTATTATTTTTGTATCTGTTGGTAAGCTTGTTCCAGACTCCCATTTTTTTACATCTTTTGTTGTTGCCCCAGTAAAAGAGGCTACTTGCTTTATAGAAAGACCTCTCTCTTCCCTAAGCTTTACAAAGTTTGCAGAAAAATTATTCACTATTTAATAATTGTATTCGATAATTTAGTTTTTATACAATTAGTCTTATTTGTGGAGGTGAATGAGCGCCTGGTGGGCTCCGCAGTCTTCAAAACTGTTGAAAGGCTTAAGTGTCTTTGGCGGGTTCGATTCCCGTCCACCTCCGCTAGTTTTATTTATTAATATAGATAACATTAAATTAAAAATTAATGAGTAATTGAACGAGAGAAATAATCCAAACCAGGTTGATAGACGATTACTGACGGTATCTGATAGGGATATCTTTGTAACTGTACAGAGAGCTCTTTTGGTTGGAATAATTTTAAAAAATGAAACTAGAGCAGATAAAGAAGAATCTCTTAAAGAACTTACTAATTTAGTAAAAACTGCTGGTTCGACTCCATACATTGTCCAAACTAAACGTGTTGATAAAATCGATCCAAAAACATTTATTGGCAAAGGTTCGATAAAAGAATTAGAAGACATTTCTAAATCGAATGATATTGACGTAGTAATATTTGATTGCGAACTAACTCCAAACCAACAAAAAGAACTGAGAACGATTTTTCAATGTGATGTTGTTGATAGAACTGGTTTGATACTGGATATATTTTCTCTACATGCTCAATCAAAAGAAGCCTCATTACAAGTTGAGCTTGCAATGTCTGTGTATTTAAAGCCAAGATTAGCTGGACTTGGCAAAACCTTGAATCAACAGGGTGGTGGAATTGGAACAAGAGGTCCAGGTGAAACCAAATTAGAAACAGACAGCAGGCTTATCGATAATCGTATAAATAAATTAAAAAAAGAATTAAGGAAGATAGAGAAACAGAGAAACGTTCAATCAAGCTCAAGAGAGAAAAATAATATTCCATTGGTATCAATTGTTGGTTATACAAATGCTGGTAAATCTACTTTATTAAAGAAATTAACTAATTCTGATGCTTACGCTGCTGATGAACTCTTTGCTACTGTTGACTCTTTGCAAAGAGAATTAAGAATTAAGGATATTCAAGATCCTTTAATACTTTCGGACACAGTTGGGTTTATTCAAAATCTTCCCACTACATTAATAGAATCATTTAAATCAACATTAATGGTTGCGACAAAAGCTGATTTGCTAGTTCACGTTATTGATGCCGCCACTGCCCTTCCTGAGATGCATATCAACACGGTTGTTAGTATTCTCAAACAAATTGATGCGAAATCTAATGAAATTATGGTATTTAATAAGATTGATAAGATTGACAAGGCATCATTAAATCAACTTAAAGAATCCTACCCTCAAGCATTATTTGTCTCATCTCTAAAAAACATTGGACTAGATTTATTAAAAGATAGAATCGCGGAGGAAATTTTTGGTATTGTTAGCCTCGGGTCTTACCAAATCAATCCATCAAAATTAGACACTGTTGCCAAATTTGGAAAAATCCTTAATGTTAAGAATGAATCAAATTACTTAGTCTTAGAATTAGAGATGAGAGATAAATTAGTCGACAGGCTTCTAAATCTTAAAATAATGGAAAAGAATATAAATGCTTAATGAAATTGGATTAGTTGGCCTTGGTGTCATGGGTAAAAATATAGCTCTAAATTTATCAGATAAAGGAATAACAATTAAATCGTTCAATGATTCAATGAAAAAACTTGATGACATTAAGAAAGAATTTTCAAATGAATTTATAGGCTACACCAATCTTGAAGAATTTGTTGAGAGCTTAGAAACTCCAAAAACAATATTACTTATGGTCCCATCAGGCAAGGCAACTAGGGAAGTAATAGAAAGACTGGCTGATTTATTAGAAAAGGGAAGCATGATTATTGATGGAGGTAATTCTTTTTATGTAGACAGTATTGATAACGGAAAGTATCTCTCAGAAAAATCTATACATTTTATTGGAATGGGAGTTTCAGGTGGTGAAGATGGAGCTCGTAATGGCCCTGCATTAATGGTTGGTTCAGATTTATCTTTAAAGACTTCTCTTTTAGATACACTCAAAAATATTGCTGCAAAAAGTGAAGTTGAGTGCCTGGGAGTTTATCAAGGTCCCGGAACAGGTCACTTTATAAAAATGGTACATAATGGCATTGAATATGCTGAAATGCAAACAATCGCTGAGATATATTTAATATTGAAAAATTTGAATAAAACAAATGAGGATATGTCCAATTTCTTTTCCTCTCAAACAGAAGAGAGTAAATCATCTTACCTTATTGAAATCACATCAGAAATTCTTCAAAAAAAAGATGGAGATAAATTTATTATTGATCAAATAAAACCAGTCGCACAAAATAAAGGTACTGGAAGACTGACAATACAAACTTCATTAGCATTAAATGTGTCAATTCCCTCAATTGCAGCCTCTTACGATGCACGTGTTCAAAGTAGTAATCAATATGCTACAAAAATTAATCAGGAACTAATAAGTGAGGATATATCTAGTAAAGAACTCAGTGATGCACTATATTTTTCTAGAGTGTGCTCAATGATTCAAGGTTTAGAATTAATATCAAAATTTAGTAATGATGAAGATCATAACATATCAATCCCAGAGGTTCTTGACAATTGGAGTGGTGGATGCATCATTAGATCCAATTTATTATCCGAATTAAAAAAAGAATTTGGCGACAATAATGATGTATTTAATTTAAATAATATTTTTAATACTTTGAACAAAAACAGAGTATCTATCAGCAAAGTTCTGCAAATAACGACTAAATACAACATACCAACACCTGTACTATCAGCATCTTTAAATTGGTTCAATAATGTGACTTCTGAAGATAATCCATCGAACCTGATTCAGGCTCAAAGAGATTTTTTTGGAAGACACAAAGTTCAACTAATTGACTCATCCAACGACATAAATATTGATTGGGATTAAGTTAACTTAATGAATAAAAAGAGGTTGCCCAAATCAACTTATCCCAACAAATACGAAATCGAACTTGATGTTGATTTAGATAACTTCTCATATACCGGGGCACAAAAAGTCGATTTAAATGTTGTAGAAGCAACAAACAATATTGTTTTGAATAGCGTTGGAATTGAAGTTACAAAAGCAAAAATTCAAACTACTAAACAAGATATTCCTTTAAAAGTTAATTATATAGAGGAAGATGAAAAAATAGTTTTTGAATCCCAAGAGACATTGAGTGAAGGTGTTTACGAATTATATATTGAATTCAATTCAGAAATTACAGATGACCTTAAAGGCTTTTATAAAAGTAGTTACATGTCTGAAGACGGTGAAAAAAAATGGATTGCCACCACACAATTTGAACCAACTGCAGCGAGATCTGCTTTCCCCTGCTGGGACGAACCTGAATATAAAGCTATATTTTCAATGACAATAATAACTGATGAAAAGTATTTAAGAGTCAGTAATGAAATGGTTGTCGAGGAAGAAAAAGTAGAAAATAATAAACTACGAACTAAATTTGCAGACTCGATGAAAATGTCATCATATCTTGTAGCTTTTGTAATAGGAGATCTTGAAGCCACTGTTGTTGGAAAGTCCAAAACGACAGATATACGAATAATACATAGACCTGGGTTTTCACACCAAACTTCTTACGCGGGAACAGCTGCGATTAAACTTCTAGACTTCTTTGAAGATTATTACAAGATTCCCTATCCAGGAACAAAATTAGATCTTATTGCTATCCCGGACTTTGCAATGGGTGCTATGGAAAATGTAGGAGCCGTTACTTTTCGTGAGAACTTGCTTTTATTTGATAAGGATAAAGCTACTAGATCAGAACTTGATAGATCAATAACAGTAATTGCTCATGAACTTGCTCATATGTGGTTTGGAGATTTGGTGACTATGAAATGGTGGGATGGAATCTGGTTAAATGAAGCATTTGCAAGTCTGATGGAGGTAATTGCATCATATAATACATATCCTGAATTCAAACAGTGGAACGCAATGAATATGTCAAGAACTGCTGGATTTTCTATAGACTCACTCGAAAATTCAAGACCGGTCGAGTTTGATGTTGAAACTCCGGATCAAGCAGAAGAGATGTTTGATGTTCTCACCTACGAAAAAGGTTCAACTGTTTTAAGAATGTTTCAAATGTTTATTGGCGAAGAAGCTTTTCAAAATGGAGTTGAAGCTTATTTAAACAAATTTAAATTTGAAAATACCAATTCGTCTGATTTATGGGATGCATTAAGTGAGGCAAGTAATCAACCTCTCAATAAAATACTACCTTTTTGGATAAGAGAAAAAGGTTATCCCTTTCTACAAGTAGACTGCTCAAATAATTATTTAACAATTAAACAAAAACCTTTTCTTCTAAAGAATGTAGACACTGATAAAAACAATATAAAACCAGTACCTGTCCAAATTAAGTTTCTTGATACAGGAAATGAAGAAAAATTTTTGCTAGACGAAACTGAAAGAGTCATAGATTTAAAGAATTTAGGTAAAGTTCCTCATGTAAATAGTGGAGGTTGGGGATTCTTTCATACATTTTATGATGATGAGGTTTTTGAAAATATACTTGCAAATTTTGACAAATTAAATGATCTCGAAAAATACAGACTGCTTGAAGATAAATGGATGCAATTTAAAAAAGCTCCGACAGATATAAAGGACTTTTATAAATTCTTAATGTTCTTTAAAAAGGAGAAAGATGAAGACATCTGGATTTATATGTCATCGATAATAGCAACATTAGCAAATCTTTTTAAATCTAATAACTCTGATAGTTTTAAAGATTTTCTAAGGGACTTGACTGACGAGTTGCACAATGAGCTTGGATTTGAGGTAAAAAAAGACGAAGAATTAGAAATCAAAGAAGTAAGAGATACTATTAACAAGTTGAGAGCTAAAAATTTAGATGATGATGCCTTTATAAAAAAATTTAGTGATATTTTTAAGGAAAATAAAATGGAGTCTATTTCAGAAGGAACATTTTTTAGCTCGATCCTTTTTATATCCGCACTTGATGAGACAAACAAAATTGAGACTTTTTTAGAAAAGTTCGAAAACGCAGAATCTCCTCAAATGCAAGGAAGGTATAGAGCGGTATTAGGTCAGGTAAGAGACCAAAATGCAAGTAAAAAAATTGTTGAATTTATGCTTGATGGAAGAATCCGAGGAGCTGATTGCCCATATATATTAGCTTCGATGATAACCAACAAATATATCGGGAAAAAATCATGGAAGGTAATTAAAGAAAATTTTAATGACTTGCTAAGTGTTATGCCAGATTGGACCGCATCAAGGATTTTAGACGCACTTCCAGCAATATATGACGAAGAATTTGCTGGTGATATAAAAAACTTTATCAAAAAGAATCCGCTTCCATCATCTGAAAAACTTGCAGCACAAAAATTAGAAAGATTGGAAGCTAACATAGAATTTATGGATAATTTAAAGGAAGTTAACAATGAAACCTAGAATTGCAGTATTTTTACACCCACAGCATGCAGAATATGATCAAATAAGAAATGCAGCTGTTGAAGCAGAAGAATTGGGGGCAGACGTTCTTTATAATTGGGACCACTTCTACCCCTTATATAAAGAAGATGGTACACAATGGGCTGAAGGAGAAAGAAGAGAGGGTAAACATTTTGAGTGCTGGACTATGCTTGCGAGTTGGGCAGAAGTAACTGAAAAAATAGAAATAGGTCCTCTTGTAACTTGTAATTCATACAGAAATCCTGAATTGCTTACTGATATGGCAAGAACTATTGACCATATATCAAATGGAAGACTTGTATTTGGAATTGGTTCAGGTTGGTTCGAACAAGATTATCAGGAGTATGGTTATGAATTCGGAACTGCTATCTGGAGGTTAAAAGAATTAGAAAAATCCCTTGAGAGAATTGAAAAAAGAATGGCAATGTTAGATCCTCAACCAAAAAGAAAAATTCCAATATTAATTGGTGGTGGAGGAGAAAAAGTTACTTTGAGAATTACAGCTCAATATGCAGATGTTTGGCATGGATTTGCAACAAAGACAGAGGATCGTTCAGGCATAGAGACAGTTGCTCATAAAAACAGTGTTTTAGATAACTGGTGTAAAGAAATAGGGAGAGACCCCTCTGAGATTGGAAGGTCAATAGGAATAGACCTGAAGAGAATCGACAAGGCCGATGAACTTGTCGAAGCAGGAGCAACTGAAATAACTCTTCCCCTAAATGGACCGAACTATGACATGTCAATCGTTAAAGAGTGGATTGCTTGGAGAGACTCTAAAGACTAGATTCCTATGGAAACTTTCTTAATATTCGGTGGTTTTGTTTTAGGACTAATACTTTTAGTTAAAGGCGCTGATGAAATGGTCAAATCTGCAATTCAAATTGCAGTTAAATTTAAACTTCCAAATTCTGTTATTGGCGCAACTTTTATAGGTTTTGGAACATCAGCACCAGAATTATTTACAAGTACAGGAGCTGCTATCAATGGTGATTTGTCCCTGGCCATCGGAAATATTATTGGATCTAATATCGCAAATTCATTACTTGTTTTGGCTGTCCTTTATTTATTTATTGATAAAGACTTTTCCAAAAAAATTAATATAAATCAAATTAGTCCTGTATGGATGATGATATTTACCACAATATTTGTATCAACTTATATACTTACAAATCAATTTCCATTAATTTTAGGAATTGTTTTACTGTCGCTTGTTGTTTTTGTAACTTACAAGATGGTTAATGAAGAAGCAATTGATGAAGAAGAGCTCGTCTTAGAAGAAAAAAAATATATTTGGTTCAGGGGAATATTAGCGATCTCAATAACAATATTTGGAAGTTCGTTAGTGGTTGATAATGCGATTGCAATTGCTGACTTATTTAATATATCGTCCTTGATAGTAGGTGTAACAATAATTGCAATAGGAACAAGCCTTCCAGAAGTTGCAGGGGCAATTTCAGCAGCAAGACTAAAGAAACCAGATTTAATTATGGGAAATGTTTTTGGATCTAATCTATTTAATATTGGTCTCGTTGGCGGATCTGCAATTATATTTGAACCTGGCGAAATTAGTTCAAATATCGATTATCAAATGTTTCTTATGTATTTTGTATCTTTCCTCGCAGTTCTATTAACAAGATATGTTATAAAAAGAAATATCCTTGTGGGAATTATTTTCATAGCTGCATATTTTGGATTTATATTTAGCTTATTTTAAATTTTTATTTTTTTGAAAATATAAAAATCCCAATAACGCTAACAATAAACCTCCTATTTGATTCCAAGTAAATGAACCAATTGTTGCATCGCCCATACCAAACCTTAATGTATCTAAGATCGATCTTTGTACTCCGTACCAAACTGCCCATAATCCCATCCATGAACCGGGTCCAAATTCATATCGCTTTTTTAAATTCATAAATATATAAAAAACTACTAATGCCAATAGCATGTCATACATCGCTACATGATGATAAGTTCCACATGTTGTAAGTGGCTCTGCACACTCTAGACCATTGTGTTGTGGAGCAACATCGTATCCGGGTAATATTTCATAACCCAAAAAAAAGTTAGTTTTTCGACCTAGATGCTCAACAATTGCTAAATCCCCTATACGCCCAATTACAGTACCTAGGATTAATCCAGTAGCTGCATAATCACCATATCTTTTGAAACTTTCTTTTCCAACTATTTGAATTCTGTAGAAAGCAGCGATTATACCCCCTGCCATTCCTCCCATGATTGAATAGCTACCAGCTAATGTAAAAATATCATCTAAACCATAGCCCGTTTCGCCTATGTGCGCAGGTATTGTAAAAAACCTAGCACCCAATATTGCTCCAAATATTGCCCACGTTAAACCATCAGAAAAAAGATCTGAGTTAGCACCATCTTTTTCAGCAAGTTTAATTGCATGATTTGCACCAAAATAAAATCCGACAGCAGCAAAGACACCGTGCAATGAAAAAAATACTGGGCCTATTTTAGTTATTGGAATTGGTGGGTAGGTTATTGATAAAAATGAGTCAAGCAATTTAAATATTCCTTAAAGTCCAAAATACATCTGCCACAATACTAATGAATATAACAGCCAAATATGTATTGGAAAATATAAAGTAATTTATTGGTTTTATTTTTTCCCTATACAAATTAAATGCTTTGTACATCAAATTGACTCCAAAAAATATAGAGACGAATAAATAAATTATTCCTAATTGAAGAATTGGTGCTGCTACTAGAGAAATTAAAACTGTTGAACAGCTATAAATACCTATAAAAATACATGTTCTTTTGTAACTTTCTTGAATAGGAAGCATTGGAAATTCAGCATTTTTATAATCAGCTTTGTTCTCAATTGATAATGCCCAGAAATGTGCGGGTGTCCACATAAAAACTAAAAGGAATAAAACCCAAGGTCCTGTCTCCAGTTCTGAACCTGTTGCAGTCCAACCGATTAATACGGGGGCTGCTCCTGATGCGCCTCCAATAACAATATTTTGATTTGTTCTTGGCTTCAAAATTAGGGTGTAAATAAATACATAGAAAATATTGGCTGCAAATCCTATAAATGATGAAAGAGGTGTAACTAAAAAATATAAAATTAAAAATCCAATTAGTCCAGATGAGATAGAGTAGATTATTCCATTCGTTTTTGTAAGCTCACCTGTGACAATTGGCCTATCTGATGTTCTTTCCATAAGCTTGTCTGTCTCTACTTCTAAAACTTGGTTCATAACATTGGCACTTATTGCTAGGAGAGTTCCACCGGCCAGTGTGTATATGACAAGTGATAAAGGTGGCATGCCATATATTGAAATGACCATTGAGGGAACTGTTGTGACTAGCAACAACTCAATAACACGTAATTTAGAAAGTTTTAAATAACTTTTGAATGTTGAAGGTTTATTTGACTTCATATTGACATAGTAACGACGCTTAGACTTTAACTTATAATTACCCTATTTCAGGTGTAGACGCTATTCTTAAATATTGACTAGATAATTTATGCATATAAAAAAATTTTTAAAACCTAAAAACTTTATCCTATGCAGTTTTTTATTCATTACTGCATGTATTGAGGATGCTCCTCTTGACTCTTTGAGTCCAGCTGGTCCCTATGCAAGAACAATCGATGAGTTGTTTTGGTTAACATTTTGGATTGCAGTTGTTATATTCTTTATTGTTCAAGGTGCTTTACTGTTTTCAGTTTTTTATTTTAAAGATTCTCCAAACAAACCTGAGCCTAAACAAATTCATGGAAATAATTTTTTAGAGATTTTGTGGACAATAATTCCGGTAATTATTTTAGCTTCTATTGCCGTTCCTACAGTAAGAACAATATTTGATCTTGCAAGAGAACCTGAAGATGCTCTAAAAATTGAAGTGATTGGACACCAGTGGTGGTTTGAGTATAAATATCCAGATTATGGAATAACGACAGCGAATGTACTAGTAATTCCAGAAGATACTCCAATTAGATTAGAGATGTGGTCAAATGATGTCCTTCATAATTACTGGGTTCCTAAATTAAATGGAAAAAGGTATCTTGTTCCTGGACAGAAAACTTATTTAAATTTACATGCGGATAATGCAGAAGAATTCTGGGCACAATGTGGAGAATACTGTGGATTAAGCCACTCAAAAATGAGAGGTAGAGTTTTATCAATGTCTGAATCAGATTTTGATGCCTGGGTAATTAATGAACAAAAAAATGCTGATAATACACTTTCTGAAGGTTCCTTGGCATATGAAGGGCAGCAGGTATATCTAAATGCAGGCTGCACCCAATGCCATGTTATTGATGGAGTTTGGGATGTTCAAGGTGAACGAATAGCGCCCAATTTAACACATTTTGCAAATAGAAATGTCTTTGCAGGAGCAGCATTAAAAAACAATAGTGAAAATTTAACAAAATGGTTAGCAAATCCAGCTGAGTTAAAACCAGGTACTTTCATGCCTAATCTAGAATTGACTGAGAGAGAGATTGAAGCTTTAATAGAATATTTAGGAACGCTTAAATGACAAAAATTATAGAACCAAAAAAACAAAGGAATATTTTTTCAAGACCTTCCTCTGAAGAAGGTGTGTGGAGCTGGATCACAACTGTTGACCATAAAAGGATTGGCATAATGTATGGTTATGCTGCATTTTTCTTTTTACTAGTCGGCGGGCTTGAAGCTCTTTTATTAAGAATCCAGTTATCCCAACCAGACAACAACTTCTTGAGTGCTGCTGAATATAATGCAATGTTTACAATGCACGGAACAACAATGATATTTTTAGCAATCATGCCGATAAGTGCTGCATTCTTTAATTATCTTTTACCATTACAAATTGGAGCAAGAGATGTGGCTTTCCCAAGACTAAATGCGCTTTCTTTTTGGATATTTATTGCAGGTGGATTGTTTCTATACTCAACTTTTCTTTTTGGTACAGCCGGTGCTCCAGAAGGAGGTTATCTAGCTGAGGAAGTCAGTCGATTGGCTTCAGCACCTAATGGTGGCTGGTTTGGATACCAACCTAATGCTGGCCTTAAGTACTCACCTGGTACCGCAATGGACTATTGGGCCATCGGACTTCAGATTCTGGGTATTGCATCCCTCGTTTCTGCATTTAATTTCATCACAACAATTCTTAACATGAGGACTAAAGGAATGAGATTAATGAGAATGCCAGTATTTACCTGGATGACATTTGCAGTTTCATTCCTTCTCGCTTTTTCTTTACCAATAATCGCAATTGCGTTATTTTTCGTGACATTTGATAGACAATTTGGGACAACTTTCTTTCTCACTGAAGGTGGTGGCGATCCAGTGTTATGGCAACATCTATTCTGGTTATTTGGTCATCCAGAAGTTTATATTCTTATCCTTCCAGCTTTTGGGATAGTTTCAGAGGTCCTCCCAACGTTTTCAAGAAAACCATTATTTGGATATCCAGCAATAGTGTTTGCTGGATTTGGAATTGCATTTATTGGGTTTGGTGTATGGGCACATCATATGTTTGCATCTGCAATTAGTCCTGTTGCGCAGGCTGGATTTGGCCTATCAACAATGATTATCGCAGTACCTACAGGGGTTAAAATATTTAATTGGCTTGGGACAATTTGGGGAGGAAAATTAACTCTTAATACTCCAATGTTGTTTGCTTTGGGATTTATAGGTATGTTTGTAATTGGTGGCTTAAGTGGTGTTACACATTCAGTGGTGCCAGCAGATACACAACAAACAGATACATATTATATAGTTGCACATTTCCACTATGTACTTTTTGGTGGTGCTCTTTTTGGAATTTTCTCAGGACTTTATTTCTGGTTTCCAAAAGTATGGGGAAGAATGTACAACGAGACAATGGGGAAAATTCACTTTTGGCTAATGATTATTGGTTTTAACTTAACTTTTGGACCAATGCATTGGTTAGGACTACAGGGTCAAGTTAGAAGAACCTGGGTGTATGCTGAAGAAACCAATCTTGGATTTTGGAATCTAATTGTTACGATTGGTGCATTTATTCTTGCAATTGCAACTCTTGTTTTTATGGCAAACTGGATATATTCAAGAAGAAAAGGTGAGGTTGCTCCTTTTGATCCCTGGGACGCCAGAACAATTGAGTGGAGTATTCCTTCACCTACTCCGGTGTGGAATTTTTCAAACGCACCTGAAGTTAAATCGTTAGATGATTTTTGGCATCAAAAATATGGAGAAGATGAGGATGGTAGAGCAGTAAGGAGAGAAGGTACGGATGAGTTGTTACTACAACTTGAGGAAGAAGGACTAAATCCAAAAGAGGAAATACATCTTCCTAGCCCATCTTATTTTCCAGTAATTATGGCTTTTGGTCTTCCTTTTTTGGGATATGCAATAATTTACAAGTCAATACCACTAGCATTGATTGGCGTAATTATGCTACTGATTGGTGGTTTTGGTTGGGGGACCGAGCCTCTAGAGGAAGAGTTTGAAAGCTCAGAAGAAGAGCCAGAATCTGGAGAGTCTAAAAACTATGAGTGATACCCACGCTTATCCTCATGAACCAACTGGAGTTGAAACAAGAAAATTAGGGTTTTGGGTATTTTTATCAACCGAAATCTTATTTTTTGGAACCTTAATCACTACTTTTTTAATTTTTAAAGGTAGAGATTTTCCGGGTATCAAATTAACTGATGTTTACGATATTCCATTTACATCTGTCAGTTCTTTCGTCTTGTTAATGAGCTCATTAACAATGGTCCTCGCACACAACGCCCTTGAGACTAATGACCAAGAAAAAACTAGGGTTTGGTTACTTGCAACAGCTATGCTTGGTGCTGTTTTTTTAGCTGGCCAGATCTATGAGTTTACAGAGTTTTATCATAAGGGGTTTGAGCTATCAACCAACATCTTCAGTTCAACTTTTTATGTTTTGACTGGCTTTCATGGACTTCATGTGTTCATTGGTGTTGTTTTGTTACTAGCTTTATGGGGCATTGGACAAAGACAAAAAGGCCTGTCTCTAAATGAAGGTATGAATCTTGAATTTATTGCACTTTATTGGCACTTTGTTGACATTGTTTGGATTGTGTTGTTTACGGTAGTTTATCTTATCTAATGTCAGAAACACATAAAGAACACCCCAGCCCAACAAAATATGTACAAATTGCAATTGTTCTAGCAATACTTACAGCAATAGAGGTTGCACTATATTACACAGAAGATATTGTTGGCGCTCTTGCACCACCATTATTGATTATTTTAGCTGTTGGGAAATTTGTAATTGTGGTTGGTTGGTTTATGCACTTAAGATATGAAAATAGTTTGGTAAATAAATTTTTCGCAGGTGGAATGATTCTTGCTTTGATATTGTTTGCAATTGTAATGATTGAGCGTGCTGTAGGTAATTTCTTTTAATATGATTCTTGAATGGCATCCACATTTTGACGTATGGGCACTTATTATCTCATTAGTTATATTTTTTGAATACACAACCGATAACAATGAATTAAAAAAACCAAAAAGGAAATTTTGGTATTCTGGCTTGTTTATTCTCTGGCTTTTTACAGACTGGCCAATACATGATATCGGAGAAAAGTATTTATTTTCAGTTCACTCTGTTGAGCATCTTGTACTTGCACTTGTTTCTCCCCCATTGCTTCTTCTTGGTCTACACAGTTCACAGAAAAAATTAATATCAATAAAGCCATTTATTAATCTCCTTAAAATCACTAGTAAGCCTGTGGTTGCTTTCTTTTTATTTAATTTTGTAATGGTAGGAATGCATTGGAGTACAGTTGTTAACTTGATGGTCACTAATCATATATTTCATTTTTTTGTACATTCAATAATGTTGCTTGTATCACTTAACATGTGGGTCCCAGTTATTGGTTTCAGCGATGAAGTAAAAAGGTTAAGTTCAGCTGCAAGCATAGGATACCTATTCTTACAATCATTATTACCGACTGTGCCTGCAAGTTTCTTAGCATTTGGTACCGAACCTCTGTATTCAGCGTATGTTGGCATTGATAACATATTTAATATTTCTACTTTGAATGACCAGGTCCTTGGTGGATTAATTTTGAAATTAGGTGGAGGAATAATTCTTTGGGTATCAATATTAACAATTTGGATGAGATGGTACAAAACAGAAAAAACCTTTGATGACGTGGTTAGAAATGTCTCATCAGACTAAAATTTAAATAAATCCTATGGACGAAAAATTAGTAGAACAAATAAGTACAGATACAGGTGTACCTCAAGAATTGGTTTCTCGTTCAGCACAAGCTAGAGCACAAGCTAATGGAGTTGATGTTAACGCAATTCTCGCAAGTTGGTCCAGCGGAGAAGCTCCAGCAATGAGTTCTGCTCCTGTAGAAACGGTTGTAGAAGAGGCTCCTGTAGAAACGGTTGTAGAAGAGGCTCCTGTAGAAACGGTTGTAGAAGAGGCTCCTGTAGAAACAGTGCTTAATTATGTTGATGAAGATATTCCCCCACCAGCTCAACTCTCAGTCAAGATTTTTAGAGCTTTACAGTACGGAACAATTTTTGGAATCGTTGCTGGGTTTATTCAGGCATTTATTGTAAGTTCATATCTTTATGAAGGTCTAATTCTTGAGTCTGAAACTCTAAATTTAATTGCAAATTATACCCCTACTCAGTACATTTTGAATATTGCTTTAACTACAACTTTTTTTGCTGTAATAAGTTCAATAAACTTAAAAAAAATTCTAGAAAAAAATTATGAAGGTTTTGGAATTCTTACAAATGATAGGGAGTCGTTATTTCTTGGAGTTGGCCTAGGTTTAATATTTGGGTCCTCAATTGGATTTGTAATAACTTCAGATATTGGTGTAACGATTGAAGCAATACTTGAAGAGGACGTTACGACCTATCTAATTCCCGTAATTGGATCTTTTTGGAGGATTGTATTGTTTTCAACTGTCTCTCAAGCAATAATTGCTTCAATCGTGATCGTCCTTGGTATACCTAAAGGTTTGGACATATATGAGCTGAAAGAGGCAAATGTAATTATAAATAGAGTGACTGGATCTATTGTAATTCCGTTGGGGGCAATTTTATTTGGTGGTGTAATATCAGTTTTAATTTCTCAAGTATTTATTAATTTTCACGATTATGCACCTTTATTTGCTCTCATAATATCTGCGGCAATTTTACTATTTGCTTCGGTGATGAGTTCTGCGCCAAAGATTAAAATTACTAGAAACGAAGTGCTTATCGCTGCAGCAGGGGTTATCACATTAACTGTAATAATTGCTAGTGTGGCTGCGAGTCAGAATTAATTTAACAAAAATCGAATACATTATTTTTGAATGACTGCTATATTGTTTTCATGCAAAATTTAAACGCGTCAAAAGTAGTGGTGATTTATACATAATCAGCCCTGTCTTATGCGTTTGATGGACCGGGCAAATAGCCCGGATTTTTTTTGAAAGGAAAAAAATGATTGACGAGAATACATTTTACGATGAAGAATATTACGAAAAAGACGATGAAAAGAATTCTTCAAAATTTGTGAATAATTTTCTTTCTTTTGAAGATAAAATTTTTAGAGCTCCTTACAACTTTTTGAAAAAAATAGGAATTGTACGAACTTATCGAAATGTTGCAAAAAAATTAAAACAAACAAAAGATGACATTTACGAAAGTTTTTATGATGGAGAATAAAAATCATTTGAATCCCTCTTTACTGAGTGAAGAATGGGAAACAAACCCCAGGTGGAAAGATACAAAGCGTAACTTTTCTGCTGAAGATGTTGTTTCGTTAAGAAATTCCATTCAAATTGAGTATTCCCTGTCTCAAAATGGTTCAACAAATTTATGGAACTTACTCAATCGTAAAGATGAGTGGGTTTCAGCTTTAGGCGCATTATCAGGCAATCAAGCAGTACAGATGGCAAAGGCTGGGCTTGAAGCAATTTATTTAAGTGGTTGGCAGGTTGCAGCTGACTCAAACCTTGGAGATACAACTTATCCTGATCAATCATTATATCCAAGCAATAGTGCACCCAACCTTGCCAAAAAAATAAATAATGCTTTATTAAGAGCTGAGCAAGTTGATAAAACTGACGGTATCGATTCTACAAATTATATTGTTCCAATTGTTGCAGATGGAGAAGCAGGTTTTGGTGGAGCATTAAATGTATTTGAACTTACTAAAAAATTCATTGAAGCTGGTGTTGCTGCGGTTCATTTTGAAGATCAGCTTGCCGCAGAAAAAAAATGTGGACATATGGGTGGAAAAGTTTTAGTCCCTACTAGTCAGCATATTCGAACATTAACATCTGCTAGACTAGCAGCCGATACTCTTGGTGTTCCACTTGTAATCATCGCAAGAACCGATGCTTTAGGTGCAAATTTACTAACAAGTGACATCGATGAAATTGATGCAGAGTTTGTTACTGGAGAAAGAACAGCAGAAGGATTTTATAGAGTAAACAATGGTCCAGATGCAGCTATCTCAAGAGCACTTTCTTATGCTCCTTATTCTGATTTGGTTTGGTGTGAAACTGGAAAACCTGACCTCGGTTTTGCAAAGGATTTTGCAGATGCAATTCATGAGAAGTATCCAAACAAACTGATGGCTTATAATTGTTCTCCATCTTTTAATTGGAAAGCCTCTTTAAATGAAAAAGAAATAGAAACATTTCAAGAGCAATTAAATTCATTTGGTTACAAATTTCAGTTCATCACATTGGCAGGGTTTCATGCCTTAAACACATCAATGTTTGAACTAGCTTCAAATTACAAAGGTGGAAATATGTCATCTTATGTAGAGCTTCAGGAGAAAGAATTCTCACTTGAAGAAAAAGGGTTTACGTCAGTAAAACACCAGAGAGAAGTTGGAGCTGGTTATTTTGATAAAGTATCAACAATTATTTCTGGAGGAGATGCCTCAACATTAGCACTAGAGGGGTCCACTGAAGAAGAACAGTTTTAATGATCGATATTAATTCTGAAAAAAAAAGTCAATATCAAAATATATTGTCGGATGAGGCTATTAGTTTTCTAGAAAAAGTCTGTTCAACTTTTGAGAATAACCGTCAAGAAATTCTAAAAAATAGGGTAAAAATGCAAAATGATATTTCATCTGGTAAAAGACTTTCTTTCCCAAAAGACAAAAAAATAAGAGAAGACAATTGGAAGGTTACAGAACCCCCAGCAGATGTGGCAAATAGAAATGTAGAAATTACTGGACCAGTGGATAGAAAAATGATTATAAATGCATTGAATTCTGGAGCTGATGTATTCATGGCAGATTTTGAAGATTCAACTTCCCCTACATGGAAAAATATTATGGATGGCCAAGTCAATTTACTTGATGCTAATCTTAGAGACCTTGAATTTGTGGATCCAAAAAATGAGAAAACATACTCTTTAAACCCAGAAAGTAACACAAGTCTCTTTGTAAGGCCAAGAGGCCTACACCTTGATGACAAAAATGTATTACTAAATGGCGCCCCTGTATCAGGAGCATTTTTAGATTTTGCTTTATATACATTTCACAATGCAAAATTGAGATTGGAAAATGGGATAGGTACATATTTTTACATACCAAAGCTTGAAAATAGTTCAGAGTCACAACTTTGGGATGATATCTTTTCTTTTTCTGAAGATGAACTGAGTTTGCCTAGAGGAACTTTGCGGGCAACTGTACTCCTAGAGACAATATCAGCATCTTTTGAAATTGAGGAGATTCTTTACACATTAAAAGAGCATTCTCTAGGAATGAATGCAGGCCGATGGGATTATATTTTTAGCGCGATCAAAAAACATAGGGACTTACCAGAAATAAATTTTCCAGATAGATCACAAATTACCATGACTGTTCCATTTATGAAAGCATACACTGAATTGCTTGTACAGAGCTGTCACAAACGAGGTGCTCATGCAATAGGGGGTATGTCTGCGTTTATACCAAATCGAAGAGATCCTGAAATTACAGAAAAGGCTATAGATCAAGTGAAAAAAGATAAAGAACGTGAAGTAACTATGGGTTTTGATGGCTCTTGGGTAGCACATCCAGATTTAGTACAAGTATGTAAAGATGTATTCAAAGATTCCTTAGGCGCTAAGGAAAACCAAATTGATTTTATACCCAATGAACCAGTTATATCTGAGGACATGCTTCAAGATTTTAATATCCCTGGAGCAACAATTACCGAAGAAGGTATTAGAACTAATATACGTGTTGGTATCTTGTATGTTCAATCATGGCTTTTGGGACAGGGAGCCGCTGCATTATTTAATCTAATGGAGGATGCTGCAACAGCTGAAATCTCTAGATCTCAATTATGGCAGTGGATTAAGAATGAAGCAAAAACAGACGTAAACAAAAGTATTGATAAAAGTTTTGTAACCGAGCTAATCGAAGATGAAGTAAATAAAATAAAAGAAATTCAAGAAAATTCAGAAATGCTAAGTGAAGCAGTAACATTATTTAGCGATCTTATTTTTGATGAAGATTTCGAAGAATTTTTAACATTACCAGCTTATAATTTGATAGATTAGATTATGTCATTTTTTAAAGATAAAACAATAATTATGAGTGGAGGGTCAAGAGGTGTTGGCCTTGAAATAGCAAAAGCACTTGGTAAAGATGGAGCAAACATTGCTATACTCGCAAAAACAACTGAGCCTCATCCTACGCTTCCAGGAACAATTTATACAGCTGCAGAAGAGATTGAGTCAGTTGGTGGGAAAGCTTTGCCTATCGTTTGTGATATAAGATTTGAAGAACAAGTAGAAAGCGCCGTCAATGAAGCTGTTGAAAAGTTTGGTGGAATAGATATTTGTGTAAATAATGCAAGTGCCATTCATCTTACTGATACAGTAAATACTCCAATGAAAAGATATGACTTAATGCATGGAATTAATGTAAGAGGGACGTTCTTGTTAAGTCAAAAAACAATTCCTCATTTAAAAAATGGAAAAAACCCACACATCCTAACACTTTCCCCGCCTTTGAACTTTGATAGAAAATGGTTTGGAATGACATTAGCTTATACAACTGCAAAATACGGTATGACATTGATAGCTCATGGATTAGCAGAAGAACTTGGTAAATTTGGAATCGCATCAAATTGTCTATGGCCAAGAACTTCATTAGATACAGCTGCTGTAAGGAATGTAATTGGGGCAGAACTTGTAAAAGGATCAAGAAAACCTTCTATATATGCTGATGCTGCATACGCCGTCTTAAAGAGAGATTCATCATCATGCACCGGAAACTTCTTTTTAGACCAAGATGTTCTTGAAGAAGAAGGCATCACAGATTTTGATCAATATGCAGTAGATCCAGACGCAACTTTAGTTTCAGATTTTTTTGTTGATGATAATCCTGAAGACTGGCTACAAGCTTAATCACAACAAAAGTCTATTAATTCTTTCATCCTTTAAATTCAGTGAGTGAAAAAATTGTTTATTTTCAATAACCGTAAACCTAGACAAATTACCGTTTGTAGTGGTAATTTGTCTTAAGTAATTCTTAGGTTAAAGTGAAATGACCTGATCAGGCATATTACCTGATAATGCACTATAGAGATCTGGGAAACAACCAACTGCTACTCCATCAACTGTACCTTCAGGTGAATAACCACCATCGCTGTTTTCAGAAGCTAGACCTCTTTGATTTGCACATTGGTCACACATCATTAAGAGCATACCTTTTTCTGCAGCAATTTTTGCAAGTCTTTCACCTTTAGGGTTTCCTTTTTGAAGGAGCATTGTATTATCATCAAAAAAGAAAATTCCTACAACATCAACACCGTGACTATCACTTTCAAGTTGAGGAAGTATCATTTCTCCAACTTTATAATTTGCAGCGTTAGGTGTATTTAAAACATAGGCTACTTTCATTTGTACCTTTCTAATTTATTTTACAAATATAGAGTATTCAGATATTGGATTAACTTAAACTTAAAAGATAAAGAGTTCGGCTGTTAACTTCTGATATTTCTTCAAGAATATTTTCAATATCATCAAACTGGTTTGTCTCATTTAATTCAGATACAAATCCTGAAATTGTAGTTACCTGTTCTTTAAACTCAACAATTTTATTTTTAGTTTCTTCTTTTGAAAAATAGTTTTCAATTGAGTAAGGACCTTCACTAAATCTCAGTCTGGTATTTTGATTTCCCTGCCATGACTCGACAAGCTTATCATTTAACTTAGTAAGAGTTTCATAGTATTCGCCCAATGCTTCATGTTCTGAATAAGACTGAGTTTGCCAATGATAAACTTGGATATTGTTTAAAAAACTCATTGTGTTTGATACAAATTCATCAATCTTTGCATTTAATGTTTTTACATTCATAATGAATATTTAAACAAAATTCGGCTTATATGATAAATTTTTAAAGCATAGAATAGTAACTATGTCTTTTAATAATATATTGAGTTTTGGCACTCTGAATCCTGATTTTATATATTTCATCGATGAACTCCCAAATTTAGGTGGAGACATAAGGAGTAATAAATACCTAATCAGAGCAGGAGGTACAGCAACTAATTGTGCTGAAAATATAGCCAACTGGGGTCTTAATGTTGGGGTCGCAGGAAATAGTATAGGAAGTGATGAATTTGGTAAATATATGATCAAACATTTTGAAAATTCAAACATAAACTACGAAAATATAATTTTTGAAAATCACGATACCCCAACTTGTTCGATTTATGTAGATAAAAATGGTGAAAGGACAATAATTTCCTCGGGTTATAACTTTTGTAAGTGGAATAATTTGAAAGAAGTTAAAAACTTTGACTCATTGATAGTAGATAGATATTCTATTCCGTTTATAAAACAAGATTTAGAAAGTATAAGCCATGATGTGTTTATTACACAGGCAGGCTATCAAGAAGAAATTACTTACAGAATTAATTTTTTAGTTGTAAGTAAAGATGAAATTGATGTGATTGAAGCAAACAGATTAATAAATGAAGAATACGTTGATTGGATTCTTTTAACATCATCAAATCTTCCTGCAAGGTTGATAAGTAAAGATGGGGTTTTAGAAATTACACCACCAGATTTCAAAACTATAAATTCAACTGGGGCTGGAGATGCAACAGCTGCATACATTGGTGCATTTGGTGTAGAAAACTTAATTGAGAATGTTAAAGGTGCGTGTGCATCTGGAGCAATTATTGCTGGAACTAATGAACTTCCCACTATGGAGAAAATAAAGGAAGTCTCAGAATTAATTGAAATAAAACCGCGCTGAGAATTTTATAATTTTGATACTTTACGTTTAAAATAGAATATGGCTGTCGCATACAAGGCCCCAATTAAAGATATAGTGTTTGGATACGAAGTAGTAGACACTTATGACGTTATTGGTAAAATACCAGCATTTAGTGACTTCACTGAAGATATAGTCATTCCAACTATGGAAGAATGTGCAAAATTTGCAGAAGAAGTTTTGGCACCAATAAATGCAATTGGTGACCAACAAGGGGCGACTATTGATAACGGAAAAGTATCGATGCCACCTGAATTTGTCGACGCTTATAAAAGATTTGCCGAAGCTGGGTGGGCTTCAATTTCGTTACCATCAGAAATTGGTGGAGGAGGAATGCCAATTGCACTCTCCGGAGGAACTCTTGAAATTTTAAGTAGTGCAAATCTCGCTTTTGGACTAGCACCAGGTTTAAGTGCCGGAGCAATTTCAGCAATTAATTTTCATGGAAGTGAAGAACAAAAAGAAAAGTTTTTACCTAAATTAGTTTCAGGTGAGTGGACAGGGACTATGAACCTTAGTGAGCCACAATCAGGATCTGATCTTGGAACAATCACTACAAAAGCAGAGCCTCAAGGTGATGGAACTTATAAAATAACTGGAACAAAAGTTTGGATTACTTTTGGAGAACATGATATGACTGACAATATCATTCATTTAGTACTTGCAAAAGTACCTGGTTCTCCTGAAGGAACAAAAGGTATTTCTATGTTTATAGTTCCAAAAATGATGGTCAATGAAGATGGCTCTTCTGGAGAAAGCAACAATGTCACATGTATCTCTATTGAGGAAAAATTAGGTATTCACGCAAGTCCAACATGTGTTATGGAATATAACGAGTCAGTTGGCTATTTAGTTGGAGAGGAAAACAGAGGCCTTAACTACATGTTCACAATGATGAATGAGGCAAGAGTGTGGGTAGGTGGACAAGGTCTTGCTTGCGCATCAGGATCTCTTCAGGGTGCTGCCCAATATGCTAGGGATAGAGTCCAAGGTCGCCCTGTTGGAATGTCAAAAGAGGATGCTAAAAATTCAACGATTATTGATCATGCAGATGTTAGAAGAATGCTTATGACAATTAAATCATACGTTGATGCAATGAGATATATGATGTATGACAATCAATTAATGCTGGATGTAGAATACTTTGCAGAAGATGAGGAAATGAAGGCTTTTGGTGAGGAAAGATGTGGAATCTTGACTCCAATTACTAAAGCATGGATATCAGATTTAGGAGTTGAGCTTTCTTCTATGGCTATACAAGTTTATGGTGGAATGGGTTATGTCGAAGAGACTGGAGTAGCTCAATATCTGAGGGATTCAAGAATTGCACCAATTTATGAAGGAACAAATGGAATTCAAGCCTTAGATTTAATGTTTAGAAAACTCCCATTAGACAATGGTCAAGCAATGCAAAGATTATTGGGTGATGTAAATGAACTTATTGAGGAAATGAAGAAAGATGATGAAGTAATTGTATCTATGGCAGAAAAGCTTGAAAAAGAAGTCACTACATTATCCGAGGTTACATTATGGCTTGGTGGAAGAATGTTAGAAGGAGAACTTGTTGACGCAAGTGCTGCTGCTACACCTTATTTGAAAATGTTTGGACAAGTTCTTGGTGGATACTATATGGGTAAAGCTGCTATTTTGGCAAACAAAAAATTTAAAGAAACTAATGATGAGTTTTATACCGATAAATTAACCCTTTCAAAATTTTACATGGAACAACTGCTTCCATTGACATCTGGTTATGCTTCAGCTGTTACAGCAGGTAAAGATGATCTTTATGCCATGAAGGCTGATAATTTCTAATTGATTGAATCTTTAAAGAATAAAAGTAACTCTATTGCTTTGATTGGATCATCAAATGATCCGAGAAAATATGGAAACAAAATTTTATTAGATTTAACAAAAAAGGGATACACTGTTTATCCGGTTAACAAGAAAGAAAAAGAAATTGAAGGACTTAAAGCATATAAAAATATAGAAATGCTTGAAGAAATCCCTTCAATAATCAATTTTGTAATACCTCCAGATGAAGGATTAGTTGTTACAAGGGATTTGGTTGAGAAGGGGTATGACAATTTTTGGTACCAACCAGGTGCAGAAAGTGATGAAATCTCAGAATTCTTAAAAATTAACAAAAAAAATTACATAGATGACAAATGCATTATGGTTGTTACAAGATTATCTTCTAATTATTAATCTTCAAGTTGTTTATTTACCTGATCAAGTTCTTCAAATGATTTTTCAAGTTTATTGACTCTTGTAGTCTTTAAAGATTCAAACAATTGAACAGTTTGGTCTAATCTCTTTGTTACATCATCAAATGAATCAATAAATTTCCTAATTTCATTTTTTATTTTTTCATGAGTAGCAAGAATATTCTTAGTATCGGTTTGTAAACTAAATAATTTCATTGAATGTCTTATTGTTTCAAGATAGGCCATTAGTGTTTGTGGGCTTACTAATATAACTTTCCTTGAAAAAGCATATTCAATAACTGGTGTTTTTGAAGAACCAATAACTGAAGTAAGAAGAAAGTGATATAAATTCTCAAGTGGAATATACATTAAAACAAAGTCTACAGTATCTTCATCAGGAGCAATGTAGCCCTCTCTCGAAGCAGTATCATCAATTTTTGTTTTAATTGCTTTATCTAAAAATTCTTTAGTTTTGGCCTTAATAGAGTCTGTGATTTCTCGTCTTGCTATTTCATCTAAAGTTTCATCTTCTAAATCTCTATTAAGTTTTGAAATTTCCATATATATCGTAAGCGGGAATTTTGAATCCATATTGATCGATTTGTCATCTGGAAGATAAAAAGTAAAGTCAGGTTTTGTACCACTCTTCATTATTTTTTGAGTTTCGTAATGGATCCCTTCTTTATAATCCATAATTCCTAGAAGATCTTCAACTTGAAACTCAGCCCACTGACCCCTACTTTGATTATTATTTAATACTGATATTAAATTTCGAGTTTGTTGATCTACTCCTGATATAGAACTTTTTATTTCACCAGTTTTTTCAAGAAATTCTTTTACAGTTTGATCTGATTTGTTTAATAATTTATAAATTTGAGATTCTTCATTTTCAATAATTTCACTAACAATTCCTTTAATCAAATATTCGTCCTTATTTTGTTCTTCAGAATTATCTTTTTTGTAACAAAATATAAAATTGCGATTAAAAGCGCTGAAATTATCCCTAAAAATAAAATTTCCATGTTACAAGAATAGCAAGTTGCGTGGACAGTTTTGAAATTAAACCGTATCAAAAAGTTTTTTGAAACTAAATTTAAAATTATCTTCAGAATAATTAGATAAAATAAATCCCTTTGCATTCTTAGCAACTAAAGATGCCTCATCATAATTATTATTAATATATTCAATCTTTAAGGAGAGGCTATCTAGATTATTACTTTCAAATACATATCCTGTTTGACCATCAATAACAATATCACTCATTCCTGGAGCGTCTGTAACAAGTACTGGACACATTGCTACTTGTGATTCGAAAATTACCCGTGCAAGCCCCTCTGATATTGAAGGTAGAATCATTAAATTTGAAGATGAATAATAATCTTTAACACTTTCCCTATCAACAGGCCCTATCAATGAAACTTGATTTTGAAGGTCTGATTTATCTATTAAGTCTTTGAGCTCTTTAAAATATTTTTCATTAGGAGCGGGCCCAACAATTGATAGGTGATAACTTTTGTCATTGATTCTTTGAATTGCCTCAATAATCATATGAGGTTTTTTTCTATCTGTCACACTACCAATAAATAGAATATTAAATTTGTCTTTAGAAAGTGGCTTAGGTTCAATATTTTGAAAATCCTTAAAATCAATCCAAGCAGGAAACCTTACAACACTTTTTGAAGAATCTATATCTAAAACTTGTTGTTCAGTCGAAGATGAAACTGCTCTTATAATATTTGATTTACCAATGGAGTATTTGGCCATTATGTAAAATAGTTTTTTGTATAACCTTGGTAAAACTAAATTTTTCTCTAAACTCAAGGTCTCGATGAAATCACCATGAGTTTCAACAATTATTTTTACTTCAGCTCTTCTTGCTTTTAAAAATAGAATTGAAAAAAAAGAAGATACTGGATCTTGAAAACATACAATATCTATATTTTCTTTTTTAATAATTTTGTGGGTGGTAAAGATTGAAATTTGAATAATTCTAAAATAATTTAATAAACGATTTTTTATCTTCTTATTTAAGTAGAAGTTTCCATACGTCTCGTTTAAAAAAGTTTTACTGTTTCCAAAAGCTAGAACAGAAACATTACAAACTTCACTTAATGTAATGAACTTTTTTTTTAAGTTTTCAGTTAAAGGAAGTTGATATGTAGTGGGTGCAATAAATAGAACATTTTTCATAAATTTAAAAATTTGGTGAGTTCTTCAACAAGTTCTTCATCATGTGTCCATGGTATTCCATGAAGTGCATTAGTAAATGTTATTGATGTAATATTTTGCATTTTTGTAGTCACTTCTTGCGATGCTTTTTGGGGTACAAGACTGTCTTTACCACCAATTAGCGCCAAGGTTTCAGTTTCAATATCACCTAGCCAGTCTCTTGAATCAAAAGCTACTACGTGTCTTCCACCATCTCCATAGATAAAATCATCTTTAGAACGATGAAGATTGTTCCACGCCCAATCAGTAAACTCATTTTTTAGAGCACTAGATTTTTTAAGAAAAGAATATTTAGATTGTGGATTTTTGTTGGGAAAAAGTCTTTCTCTAATCCTTACACCACCAACAAGTAATTTGAAAAGGAAGTTATCTTTATACCTCTCTCCCTCGATCCAACTAAATGGTGTAACCAAAACCATTTTATTTATTCTTTCCGGAATTTTTTTGGATATTGTTAGTGCAACTGCACTTCCCATGGACCAACCTACTAAATGGCATTCTGATACATTTAATTCATCTAGAATGCTTATTACTATGTCTGCATTCTCATCAACACTCCATCTTTCCCAACTGGCATCCGATCTTCCATGATTTTTAAAATCAATAGTTATAAATGAACTAACATTTTTAATTTTAGGAAGAACATTAAACCAACTCCCAAGTGAGTCAGTACCCCAACTATGCAGAAAAACAATTGGTATTGTGCCCTCAACAATGTTTTCTCTAATAAAATATTCTTTTTCTCTCACAAAGACAGTTCTTCCAGGAATCTTTATAGGATGTAATTGGGTTATTCCCTCTGTTTTACTTTTTTGAGTCAAAACCAAATTCTTGAATATGGAAGTGAAAGCGAAAACTTTAGCAATTGTTTTTATCATCTTTTAAATAATATTTATCTTTTCATTATATTTAGAATTAATTTCACCTATTTCCCAAATATTTTTGTTGAGCTCCATATCTTTTTGAAGTTTAATATTTTGGTTCTTAGGTGTTGAAATGAGAAAGCCACCATTAGTTTGTGCATCACATAGTATTTTTAAAGATTGCTCATCCAGATCAGAAATAATTTTGTCTGATAGGTATTTATAATTTCTCAAGCTTCCAGAAGGAAATATTTCTTTATCCAGATAATCATAAATATTTTCAATCAAAGGAACAGAATCAAATTTAATTGTTGCTGATAATTTGGAATCATTCAGCATTTCATACAAATGCCCCAACAATCCAAAACCAGTTATATCTGTAATTGCATTTGCATTATTATCCAGTGAAAAATTTAAAGATTTTTTATTTAGTTCAGTCATAATGTCAGTTACAATTTTTACGCTTTCGTCAGAAGCAGCTCCTCTTTTAATTGCAGTTGTAATAATCCCAGTTCCTATTGGTTTTGTTAAAAAAAGTCTATCTCCATCCTTAATTTCATTATTTTTAAATATCTTATCTTTTATAACACCAGTTATGGAGAAACCATATTTTGGTTCTTTGTCATCGATACTATGACCTCCAATGACAGTACAACTTGCTTTTTGCATTGTGTCAAGACCACCTTTAATCACCTCAGACAATATATTAAAACTTAATTCACTTCGAGGCCAACAAACTAACTGCAAAGCTGAAATAGGTTCTCCTCCCATTGCATATACATCTGATAGCGCATTTGCGGCTGCTACTCTTCCCCAGTCGTAAGGATTATCAAGAATGGGAGTAAAAAAATCAACAGTTTGAATTATTTTTTGATCACCAACTTGAATAACTCCTCCATCATCAGGATTATTTAGTCCAACTAATAAATTTGGAGATTCAGTAGCTTTATGATTTTTAAATTGCGTCAAAACTTGAGCAAGCTCACCAGGTGAGAGTTTACAAGCTCAACCAGCGCCATGAGAGTATTCAGTTAATCTCAATTGAACCTCCTTTGATTACTTGTTTAATTGTCTTTCTTTTTCAATAAATTCAGTAAATGAATGTCGGATTCTCTCTAAAAGAGGCGATTGAGTATAAACTTGGTCATCAATTTTACTTACAAAAATTGCATGTTTAGCTGTTGATAGGGCAAAAACTGTATCGACATTATAAATATCATTAATATGAATTCTGGAAATTTCTAAATCTAAATCTGTCTCGTTTGCTATGTCGATGAGAGAGCGGCGAGTAATTGAATCCAATATCCCAAGTTCTAAATCAGGTATATAAATTTTGTTATCAATTATCCAACTTACACAAAAAGTTGGACCCTCTAGTACTATTCCATCTTTGTTCAATAACAATGAATCTGTGTACCCGTTTTTTTCAGCTAATCTTGTCTGATTAAGATTCATTGCGTAGGAAATTGATTTTGAACCAATATTTTTTACTTCATTTAAATCAAAATCACCTCCAGCATGCCAGTGCGCCAAATGAGATTGCAATGTGAAGCTCTCGGGGAAGTTTATAAGTTCTTGATAAAAAATATAGACATCACTTTTATCTTTATCCGAGCCTCTTCCAATAATTACCCTCATGTAGCCATCATCATAATTTGAAGCAATTGAAATAAGATTGTCTTTTATTTCCTGAAAATTAATATTGTTGAAAAACATTTTTTCTGCAGATTGGGCGAATCTTTCCATGTGCTTGTCAATTCCAAATAAATAGCCTTTATGTATGGCTATTGCTTCAAAAATTCCATCACCTCTCCAAATAGCTAGGTTTTCTACAGGTATATTAAATTCTTCTTTTGATACCTCAACCCCATTAATAAGATACATTTAATTTCTTTCCCTTTTATATGTATTTGTAATTGGCATTCTTCTATCTTTTCCAAAAGCTCTGTTTGTCAATTTTACACCAGGAGCGACTTGATTTCTCTTATATTCATTTCTGTCAATTTTTTCGAGCACATCGTATACAACATTCTTATCAATTCCAGAATTTATAATTTTCTCAGAGGAAAAATCTTCTTCAATATAAAGTTTTATTATTTTATCTAAAGTGTCGTAATCAGGAAGAGAGTCTGAATCAAACTGATTTTCGCTAAGCTCTGCACTTGGTTCTTTGTCTATCGTGTTTTGTGGAATAACCTCCGATATTGAATTTCTATATTTTGCCAGATTATATACATCTGCTTTGTAAACATCTTTAAGGAGCGCAAATCCTCCAACTAGGTCTCCATACAAAGTAGCATAGCCTACGGCCATTTCTGATTTGTTGCCTGTAGAGACAACCATAGCATTTAACTGATTTGATAGTGCCATAAGGAGGTTGCCCCTAACCCTCGACTGAATATTTTCATCTACGACACTTTTCAATTGTTCTTCAATATTTGCAGAAACTAATGTTCTTATATTTTCAACAGTATCCTCAATAGTGATTTCTTTAATGTTTATACCTAAGTTTTTAGCAAGTTGTTTTGCATCATTTAAGGATGATTCTGGATTGTATTTTGATGGCATTGCAACACCTATGACACGTTCTGGAGTTAACGCATCACAAGCTATAGTTGCCGTTAAAGCTGAATCAATTCCACCAGATAGTCCAACAAGTACTTTGTTGAATTTGTTTTTTGTTACATAGTCAGATAGACCTAATTTCAAAGCAGCATACATTGACTCGATTTTATCAAGCTCTTTTGTACTAACTAATGGTTCTAACTCAACATTCTTATCATTCAAATATAAATTTGACTCTGAAATAATATCTTTTATATCGAGTTCAACGTCTAAAGTAAAAAAGTCTTCTTCAAATTGTGGAGCCATGTATATAATTTCTCCATTTTTATGAACCACAAATGAACCACCATCAAAAACAAGTTCATCTTGGCCACCAACCATATTTAGATAAACAATTGGTACACCTAGTTTTTTTGCTTTATTCTTTACTTTGTCTTTCCTTTGGTTAATTTTGTTTAAATCAAATGGGGATGCATTTATATTTAATATGATTGAAGCTCCTTTTTTTACTTGTTCTTCGGCTGGACCATCTTCGATCCAAATATCTTCACATATATTTATCCCTACAGCAATATCTTCGTACCAAAAAAGAGTTGAAGGATTTGTACCTTTGTCAAAATATCTTGCTTCATCAAAGACGGAATAATTAGGTAGGAAACATTTATGATAAATTCCTTTTACATCACCATTTTGAACAATCGCAGCTGCATTGGCTATATCTCTGTCAACATTATCATTTTTTTGTTTCTTTAAGCTACGATCAACAAACCCTATTACACCACTTGTTTTTCCAGAAAACTCTGCAATCTCTTCCATAACCGCAAAATTTTTTCCGACAAAACTTTCTCTTAGTAGCAAATCTTCAGGAGGATAGCCTGTTAGTGCAAGTTCTGGAAATAAGACAATATCAGAATGTACTTTTTCAGCCTCTTTTAATGTGTTGATTATTTTATCTTTATTTTCTTGGATCGCACCAACAGGAAAAGATAATTGTGCACAAGATATTCTTAGTGTTTTTGTATTCACACAATAATGATAATTAAATGATTAACTAAGAAGATACCGTTATGACAATATCTTTTGAATCATCAATCCAATTAGTTACTCTTTTAAGTGAAGGCATTCTATCAACAATTTTTTTTGCCTGATTTGCATTATGCATCATCTCATGAAGACTTTCAGGATTTCTTCTTTTAAGATCAGCTACACTTTCAACACCAACAGCTTCTAAGAGATCTGCATAATCTCTACCAAGGTTCTTAATTTTCATCAGTTCGGCGCGTTTGGCCCAATGCAAAAGTTTTGGTGATGTTATTCCAGTCTCTTTTGTAAGTAAGGCTCTTCCAGATCGAGTTGATGCGATTTGGAGAAACGTTACTGTAGTTCTGACTCTAGCTCTTCTTAATTTTGTAGCTTCTGTATGCGTCATTCCATTTATTGAGTCAATTGAATTCATGTATAAAGTTTACAAAATTTTTTTTAAAAACTAAGAAAATTTTTAGGGAGATTTTCCCACTCTTAAAAATCAGACAGTTTGTCAAAATCTGTAGGTTTAAGAAAATTAAAATTTAGAATTTTCATTTTTGATTCAGATGATTCAAAGAAGTCAATCAGATCAAAATTTTTAAATACTGAATCATCACCATCAATATCATCTTGAGTAATGAGTTCAAGTTTATTCCAGAAATATCTAGGTATCAAGATTGGGTATCCTGTTTCGTATCGGTATTGAGGGACTACAACCTCATCATCATCATGCTTTGTTAATAGTAATTTTTCAATTACTTCTGAATTAATTGCTGGTTGATCTCCCATGAATATCAATACTCCATCGATATTTTTATCCGAGCTCAAATAGAATAAACCGGTTCTAATAGATGAAATAATTCCTTCCTCCCAACTTTCATTGATAAGAATTGTGCTGTTTTTAAAATCAATCTTTTCAGTAAGGGTTTCGTTTTCATGCCCTAATACAACAATTGAATTTTCAATACTATTCGAAACGGTTTCTACAACAGTTTCCAAAATTGTTTTACCTTTATATTCAGCCAATTGTTTTGGGAATCCCATCCTAGACGATTCTCCGGCGGCTAAAATAATTGCTGCTTTCATTTATATTACTTGTGAAAAAAGTGAGCTACCGAAGCCTGAAACAACTACTAATAAAAAAGCTTCAATGTTTCTTAGAAGATATACCTGTTTTAAACCTGACCCTAAACAAACCAGTGCAAAAATAGCAGTTCCAATAATTAAAAATATTTGAAGAGGGATTGAACTTGTAAAGAAGATTACTCCATTTAAAAAAACTGGAATATTTGAAAAGCCATAAATTATTCCTACTTGCCTAAAATCTGTATCTTTTCTAAAAAAACGTGTCAACAATAAATAAACAAGGCCTACACCAACAAACCCTGATACAAAGCTAGAAATTAAATAACTTGTGAGTAATCCAAGTAATTGTTGAGAATTGAATACATTCTCGAACTCTCTTATTAAATTATTTAATTCATTGACTGTTTGTGCTGGAAGGGTTCCAACAATTAGTCCAAGATTTTCCTCAAGATAAACAAGTGAGTTTCTTAAAAAGTTTAAGGCAGCAAGACCACTAAACAAGAAGCCAGAAATGTAGATTGCAATAGCAATTTGGAAATTGCTAACCTCTGACGCAAGTTCATTGTAAATATTTTTATCCAATCTAAATATTTTTAAAATTACTTGTCTATTGTTTCCCATATACTTTTCTTCTTCTTTAAAATCTAATGTATGACTATAACAAAAGTAATAGCTTATTTAATAACTATAGCTATGGTATCAACAATATTTTGGGCTCAGAACCAAGTCTCAGTATTCGATTCGATAATTCCATCTCTTCCTTGGGGTATCGTTTCGCTTGTCGATCTGTATGCTGGATTTATTCTTGTAGGAATTTGGATATTTTATAAAGAAAAAACGGTATCTGCATTAGTTTGGATTTTTTTCTTAATGACTTTAGGCAATCTGACTACAGCAATATATGTGATTTATAGCCTTAATAAGTCAAAAGGAAATATCACTAAATTCTTTATGGGTAAAAATAGTTAATCTTTTCTTAAATTATCAAGCAATATAAGAGAAACGTCTCTTACTCTGACATTATCTCCTTGGCCAATCTCTTTCATTCCATCATCCATCATTATGTAACAAAATGGACAGGCAACAGCGACCTCATCAGCACCAGTTTCAACAGCTTCCTCTACTCTTTCGATATTAACTTTTTTACCGGTTGCTTCTTCCATCCACATTCGTCCACCACCAGCACCACAGCAGAAGCTTGTTGTTCCTTGTCTTTTCATTTCTCGAATTTCAATACCGCCAATAGATCCAACTATCTCTCTTGGAGCAGTATAAATATCATTATGTCTACCTAGGTAACAGGAATCATGATATGTAATGACATGTGGTTTGTCACTTGTTCCTACTTCAATATGTCCTGATTGGACAAGTTCGGTCAACAATTGACTGTGATGTATGACCTCAAAATTTCCGCCTAATTGGGGATATTCATTTTTAATCGTATTAAAACAGTGCGGACACTGAGTGATAACTTTTTTAACATCAAGGTTATTCATCGTCTCAATATTTTGAATTGCTAACTGCTGAAATACAAATTCATTTCCAGTTCTCCTTGCAGAATCACCTGTACAAACTTCTTTTGGACCCAGGACTGCATATGATACATTTGCTCTTCTGAGGAGTGTTGCAACAGCTCTTGTTACAGGAACATTTCTATCATCAAAAGCTCCTGCACAACCTATCCAGTACAGGTAGTCAATTTCCTCTTTATTTTTTTCATCAAGCAAAGGAACTTCAAAATCTAAATCTTCTGACCATTTCATTCTATCTTCTTGAGATGCACCCCAAGGATTTGAAGAATTTTCCATTGCAACATATGCCTTTCCTAACTCAGAAGGAAAATCGGAAGCCATCAATGCTAAGTATCTACGCATATCAAGTATCTTGTCTAGAATTTCAATGTTTACAGGACAAATTTCATCACATGCTTTACAAGAAGTACAAGCCCAAAGCTCTTCCGGTGTAATTCGCTCAAATACACTTGATGATTTCACTTTTAAGTCTATAGGAGTTGATACGGTTGTAGGTACAGCAGGATTTCCGGTTTCTGACATAACCTGTCCAACTTTCAAGATAATCTCTCGGGGATCCAATGGTTTTCCTGTAAGGTTAGCTGGACAAACAGAAGTACAGCGACCACATACAGTACATGCATCAAGATCTAAAAGTTGCTTCCATGTAAAATTTTCAATTAATTCAGCACCCACAGTTTCAATATCTTCCGCCTCCATTAGATTTCCAATATCTCTCATCGCACCTTTTGGTCTTTCTTTTGGACTCAAATACATATTTACTGGAGATGTGATTATGTGTCTTAATTTTGATTGTGGAAGTACTAGTAAAAATACAAAAAAGCTTACAGTATGAAGAATCCACGAGATTCTGTGAAATAACACACCACTTTCAAGAGGTAAAAGGGTGGCAATAAAATAGCCTACAAAACTCCACTTCTCATAGTTAGGAAATCCTTCAACAATTATCCTTCCTGCTTCAGTTGTAAGACCCGAAACACCCATAAAAGCTAAAAGGGACAGAGTTAAATAATCGTCCATTTTTGTCTTAGTTTTTATTCTGTCTTCGGTACCAAAAATTCTTCTATAAAAAGCCCAAACAAGACCAGCGAGATAAAGAAGTGATGCTAGTTCTAGTAAAAAAGAATAAACAATATATGTTGTACCTTGTAAAAATTTTAAGGATGGCGGCATCAAGTGGTGAATCTCCAAAGTTATTGTTCCTGCAAACAATCCAAGAAAGCCTAAATATATCATTGAGTGCATCAAGCCAGCTGCTTTAAATCTTAAAGTTGTTCTCATGAGTATTCCATCAAAGAAGCTAAATATCCTATCTGAAATTTTTACTTTTCTTTTTTCTTCAGATCCTCTTGACCAATTTTTTGCACGAAGGGAAAACAAATAACCGGAAATAAATATTGATGATGCACTAAGTATATAAAATATATATTGGACTGATTTAGGTATATTTTCAAAGACTCTTCTCCCCCCAATAATTTCACCCTCAGGAAATATGTAGCTAGCAAGCCATAAAAATATTACCGAGAGGGCGGCACCAGCAGAAAACAGTAAAACATAATCATTAACTTGTTTTTTTGGTTTACTGTTATTCATTGTTTTTTTCTTTTGAGATTTCAATTGAGCGGTTAGTCGCTGCTTCAATTGCGTCATATATTATTTTATCAAAAGAGTTTTCAGACAGCGAATTGATACCAGCCTCAGTAGTGCCATTTGGTGATTTAATGTTATCAACAATTTCATCAAAACTGATCTCACCTAATAATGAAGGCAAAGATAATATTAATTGTTCAACAATAACTTTGGCTTCCTCTTTTTCCATTCCGAGTTTTTCAGCAGCATCAACAATTTTTGAAGACATTTCAAAATACCAAGCTGGTCCACTTCCATAAATTGCGGTAATAATATCAAATAAATTTTCAGGATATTCAGCGGTTTTTCCGAGTTCATTAAGGCATTTAATGAATCCAAGGTAATCATCTTCATAATTTTTTGTATAAGGAATAAAACCGTTATTATTTTTTATCGACAGATTAGGCATCAATCTTAATATTTTGTTCTTAAAAATATTTTCAAAGTGGGTTATATTTAATCCAGCAAGAGCGGTCACTATTAAAACGTCAGGTGATATCAGTTCCTTGTTTGTTTCAATAAATTCATTTAAATTATTTGGTTTTATGCATAACAAAAGAACTCCCTCATCTAGCTGTCCTAAGGATGATTTAATTTCTTGTTTGCCACTAAATGAATCAACAATATCCTTGTTTGATTCATATAAATATAAGTTTGGTCCTTCTGAAATAGAACTAAACCCACCAAGAAAAGACTTCCCAAGATTGCCAATTCCAACTATATGAACGTCAATTTCTGCCATCATTTAATATTATCAAGCACAGAAAATATCTAAAAATAGTGATATTTAAAGAAATTTAAATAAAAGTTTGCATAAAAAACTAGATATATTATATTGATATTAAATCTAAGTAAATATACTTAGATAATATAAGCAAATAAGGTAAGATTGAAAGGAAATAAATGAGTGGAACATTAACAGCCTCAACAGTTAAGCCTGGGGTTAGAAGATCAAAAAAATATACATCTGGAAGAGTATGTGAATTTGATTCATGTGAGACAGTAATCAGTGTCTACAACAAAAAGAAATATTGTTTTTTACATGCCCCTATCTCCTATCCAAGAGTGCGTGGACATCTACCAAGAGAACAAGAACCTCAAATTTAATTTAGAAAGGAAAAATTCATGGGTAAAGCCGTAGGAATCGACTTAGGAACTACAAATAGTGTTGTTGCAGTCTTAGAAGGCGGAGAGCCAACTGTTATTACCAATGCTGAAGGTAACAGAACAACTCCCTCAATAGTTGCATTTAAAAATACCGAAGTTTTAGTTGGTGAGTTGGCAAAAAGACAGGCAATTACCAATCCAGACAACACAGTTAGATCAATTAAAAGAGAAATAGGAACAAACTGGAAACAAACATTTGAAGACAAAGAATATACACCTCAAGAAGTCTCAGCAAGAATTTTACAAAAGTTAAAAAGAGATGCTGAGAGTTATATTGGAGAAGATGTTACTGAAGCTGTTATAACAGTTCCAGCATATTTTAATGATGCAGAAAGACAAGCTACTAAAGAAGCAGGTCAGATTGCTGGTCTTAACGTTCTAAGAATAATTAACGAACCAACGGCTGCATCACTAGCTTATGGTCTAGAAAATAATGAAGATCAAAAAATATTAGTCTATGACTTAGGTGGTGGAACTTTTGATGTCTCAGTACTAGAAATTTCTGAAGGAGTTTTTGAGGTAAAGTCAACATCCGGCGATTCAAAACTTGGAGGAGACGACTGGGATGAAAGAGTAATGAATTGGTTAGTAGATAAATTTAAATCATCTACAGGAATCGACATATCATCTGACAAAATGGCGATGCAAAGAATTAAAGAAGGGGCAGAAAAAGCAAAAATAGAACTATCCTCTACAAGTGAAACAGAGATAAATTTGCCTTTTATTACTGCAGATGATTCTGGTCCTCAACATTTATTGGAAAAATTATCTAGAAGTGAATTTGAAAAAATTACTGACGATCTGGTTGAAAGAACTAAAGATCCAGTAACAAATGCCATCAAAGATGCGGGTCTAACTATTTCTGACATAGAGCATGTAATTTTAGTTGGTGGATCAACAAGAATGCCATCCATACAGGCTATGGTTAAAACTTTAACCGGTAAAGATCCTCATAAAGGGGTTAATCCTGACGAGGTTGTTGCTTCTGGTGCAGCTATTCAAGCTGGAGTTCTTAAGGGTGACGTTAAAGACGTATTGCTCTTAGATGTTACCCCTTTAACACTTGGTGTTGAGACTAAAGGTGGCATCATGACCAAGATGATTGAAAGAAACACAACTATCCCAACAAAAAGATCAGAGACATTCACGACTGCTGAAGATGGCCAAACCCAAGTAGAAATACACGTTTTACAAGGTGAAAGAGAAATGGCATCGGGGAATAAATCTCTTGGAAAATTTACACTTACTGATATTCCCTCAGCAAAACAAGGCATACCACAAATTGAAGTAACTTTTGATATTGATGCAAATGGAATTGTAAATGTAAATGCTAAGGACTTAGGAACAGGTAAAGAACAAGCAATTACTATTACAGGGGGGACAGCGCTAGAAGATGATGAAATTGAGAGAATGATCAAAGATGCTGAGACTCATGCAAATGAAGATGCAAAAAAGAAAGAACAAGTTGAAACACGAAACTTAGCCGAGGGATTAATTACATCTACAGAGAAAATGCTTGAAGAAAATAAAGATAAGGCAACTGAAGAAGAAATTCAATCTATAAATGAAAGTAAGGAAAAACTCTCAAAGATACTCGAAAATGATGAAGCTTCAACTGAAGAAATGCGAGATGGTATTGATGAACTAACAAAGTCAAGTCAATCTTTTGCTGAAAAACTATATGCTGAAACTCAACAACAGAAGACTCAGGATGAAAATGAGGAAGATGTTGTTGAGGGTGAAGTTGTAGAAGAAGATGAGTAATAAAGACGAGGCATCTTCGTCTGAAGAATTAAAAGAAAATCAAGAATCTAACACTGTAACCCTTGATGAATATGAAAAAATCAAGGACGACTATCTCAGACTAGCTGCTGATTTTGAAAATTTTAAAAAGAGAAATGAAAAGGAAAAAGAGTCTGCTTCATTTAATTTTGTAGCTTTATTCGTAAATAGTTTATTTCCATTAATTGATAATTTTGAAATCGCAATAAAACAAGACAACAACCCAAAAGAGATTGAATCGTTATACAAAACTCTGCAAGATTTTATGGGCAATCTTAACATAGTTGAAGTCCCTGGAGTTGGAGAAATATTTGATCCAAATTTCCATGAAGCTGTTGAACATTCAGGGGATGGAGATACTCAAACCATTGAAGAAGTTTTACGAAAAGGTTATACCTTGGAAGACAAGCTACTGAGACCAGCAATGGTAAGAGTTAAAAGTGAATAGAGACTGGCTAGAGAAAGATTTTTATGCCGTCCTTGGTATAAACCAAGATGCGAGTACAGAAGAAATAAAAAAAGCCTATAAAAAATTGGCTAGAGAAAATCACCCAGATTTGAATCCAGATGATAAGGATGCTGAAAAAAAATTTAAAGATATTTCTGAAGCAAGCTCTGTTCTAACAGATAAAAACAAAAGGCAGGAATATGACCAAGTAAGAGCAATGGGTGCTTCTGGTTTTTCTGGTTTTGGTGGGGGTGCAAACTTTAATGTTGAAGATCTAGGTGATATATTTGGTAATTTTGGAGATATATTTGGTTTTGGAGGTACCTCCAGAAAAAAAGGTCAAAGCTATCAAACTAACATAAACATATCATTTAATGACAGTGCATCTGGTTTGGATACAAATGTTCCTCTGAGAAAAGAAGTTATATGTGAAGATTGTAGAGGAAACGGATCAGAAAATGGTAATTCCTATCACGTTTGTAACATATGTAAAGGATCAGGTCAAACAGCATCAAATCAAGGTTTCTTTTCATTTTCTCAACCTTGTCAAGCATGTAGGGGTCAGGGAAATGTCATCGACAAAAAATGTAAACGATGTAGAGCAAACGGCTTTGTTATCAAAAATGAGACAATTAAAGTAAAAGTTCCCGCAGGTGTTGATAATGGAACTGTCATAAGACTAAGGGGTTATGGAGGTCCTGGAAGCGGAGGGGGCCCTGATGGTGATCTTCTAGTTCAAGTTAATATTGAACCTCATAAGTTTTTTAAGAGAAATGGTAGCGATCTTATACTCGAAGTACCTCTTTTGTTCACTGAGGCTGCCCTTGGTTCTTCGATAAAAATTCCAACTCTGGATGGTTCCGTAACATTAAAGGTTCCTCCAGGAACAGCGAGTGGTAAAACATTTAAAATTAAAGGTGAGGGAATTAAACCGCAAGGTAGACGAGCAGGAGATTTATTCGTAAAAACTGCAATTGTTGCACCAACAAACCTGTCTAGGTCAGCAAAGAAATACCTAGAAAAATATAAAGAACAATTTGAATCAGGAGACTCCCCAAGGAACTACCTCTATGAGTAGCGAAAGTTCTAAAGCAATATATTTTATTTCTGTTGCGTCAACACTGTCTGGGATTCATCCGCAAACCATAAGAACTTATGAAGAAAAAGGTTTGATAAAGCCATATCGTACAAGTGGTGGTACAAGACGCTACTCACAAGAAGATATAGACAAGCTTATCCAAATACAAAATCTTTCACAAAGAGGAATTAATTTAGATGGTATAAAAATAATTTATGAAATGAGAGATAGGATTTCAGACTTACAAATTGAAATTGAATCTCTTAAAGAAAATATCAAAGTAGAAAAAAACTTAAGAAGCAAATCTGAAAAAGAAATTCACAAAAGTTATAAAAATGAAATTGTAAGGAAGTCAAATAAAGATCTAAGAAAAAATTAGATTTCTGTACTTTTATATTTTTCAATAAAAGCGTTAATTTTACTCTCAAGAATAGGTAAAGTTATACCACCATCACAGAGAACTTCATCATGAAAATATCTAATATCAAATTTTTCGCCTAGTTCATTTTCCGCTTTTTTTCTTAAGTCCTCGATTTTAAGTTGTCCCATCTTATATGAACAAGCTTGTCCAGGCCATGCAATATAACGGTCAGTTTCAATATTTGCGTTTATCTCCTCTATAGGTGAATTTGATCTAAAGAATTCTATAGCTTCATCCCTAGACCATCCCATACCATGCATTCCAGTATCGAGTACAAGACGACATGCTCTCCAAGCATCGTTTCCTAATCTGCCTAATTGCTGTATATCATTTGAATATAAACCCATTTCATTTGCTAACTGCTCAGAATATAGCCCCCATCCTTCTACAAATGCTGTAGAAGCTACATATTTTTGAAAATCAGGAACATTTTTAAGCTCTACAGCAATTGTCCTATCGAGATGGTGTCCTGGTATTGCCTCATGAAAAGCAACAGATTCGGCCTCAAAAATACTTTTTGTTTCTGGTTTATATGTGTTTAAAAAATAAGTTCCATCTCTTGAACCATCCGGCAAAGGTGAATAATAATAGGCAGGTGGAGCATGTTTTTCAGATTCTTCAGGAACTGGTAAAACCTTGCAAGGAGCTTTTGGAAATACTGTAAACCAGTCAGCAAGAGGTTCGTATGCTCTTTTAATAGTATCTTCTGCCATTTGAAGCATCTGTTCTTTACTTTTAAAACGCATTGCTGGTTCAGTTTGCATTTTATAAATTACGTCTTCTGGAGTTGAGGCATCTTCAAACACATTTTTTCCAATTTCAAAAAATTCTTTTTTTAATCTTTCAATTTCAGATAAACCAGTTTCATGTACTTCTTGAACAGTTATGTCTTTATTACCTGAAAATTTTCTTAAACTTCTTAAATAAATATCTTCGCCACCCTCAATCCACATTATGCCTGGATTTGTGTCAGATCTACCTTTGGGTAAATGTGCAATTTTTAGTTGTTCAAGATATGAATTAACACTCGGTCTTACATAACTCTCAATGATTAATTTTGCTTTATCTTTCCAGCTACTTATATCTTTTTCAGAAACTTTTGGTGAAAAATTTACTAACAAAAGCGGGTCTTCATCTAATGATGTTTTTAGGTAGCTTTCAATTTGATCAATTGTTCTTAATATATTTCTTTCAGTTGCTACTTTATTTTCATCTAAACCTTTCTTTTGAACTAAAGATACTTGAATAAAGAACTGATTGTATAGTTCCAGCCTCTTCAATAAAAGATCTCCGGATTCTAAATCAGGAATAAACATTTGTTGGTTGTAATCAATTAAATAACCTGTAAAACCAGAAACTCCAGCCCCAAACTCCCAACTTTTATCATGTAATGAATCTTTATTTGATGCAAAGGCATACTCCAACATTCCATGGGTAACTTTTTCCTTTTTAGACAAACTATTGAAATCTATCTCATTTAATCTTTTTTCGAACTTATCTAAATCTTCTAAGTTTTGTTCAAATCTAGTTTCAGTCAGTTCTTCGATTTGATCAAAGTATTCTTTATATCCCCGCATAATTGCAGATGTTGGTGATGAGTTTAAAGAATTTTGAAAAAAATCATCTGCTAGCTGACTTAGTGCTTCATTCATTTTTGTCTTTCTTTATTTTTTCTATTTCATTTTCAATGTTTTCGAGTTTGACGATAACATCATCAAGAGTAGCTTGTTTTTCTCCAAAATTTGATAAGAAATATGCAGAAACAGTAGCCGTTATTGTTGCAATAAATCCGATACCTAATACCATAAGTGAACTTGCAACAATTCTTCCGAGTGTTGTATAAGGGGTTATATCTCCATATCCAACAGTTGTTATGGTCACCAAAGCCCACCATATTCCATCGCTAAATGTCTCAACCTCCGGTTCAGAAACAAAGAAAAGGAATCCAAAGAAAATTATTAAAAATATAGTTGCATAAACGATTGACCTAAGTCCCCTACTATTAAAAATAGCTTTTATATCAGAACCAAATTTTGCTACAACAACTGCAAGTCTAAATAACTGGAATGCTCTGAGGAGTCTTGGTAATCTCACAAAACGAAGAAATCTAGACGATTCTAATCCTTGAGGGACAAATGGTATTGAGCCGATTACAATAAAAAGTTCCAATTTATGGGTGAGAACATAGTCTTTTCTGTTTTCAGATAAAATTAATAAGTGAACGTACTCCAATAAAAATACAATCCATATCCCCCAGTTGAGATAATTTGCAAATTCTTTAAGTTCTGAACTTCTATATTCAATGATTATTACAGGTATTAATAAAACAACTGCTATAAAAACAGGTACCTCATAAAATTTTTCAGCTTTCTGATATCTCGAATTTTGCATATAGATATTATAAAACTAGCTTTGAAAGAAATTAATAAGTATTCTTAAAATAAGAAGATGAACAGGGTAACAAATCTATTTCTTGTGTTTGTATTGGCGTTTACCTTTGCAAATTTTTACTCAAGAGATATCAATAAAGAAATGTCCAACAATAAGGTAGTCACAAATACAACCACATACAATAAACCAGACATTGCATTAGAGATATCAAAAACTACAAAAAGTTTTGATACAAATAAAATCGATGAAGATATAGCGAACAAAGAAGAGGTATTTAGTTCAAAACTAATCTCAGATTTAAATGAAGAGCTCATTGTTCTTAATAAAGAAATTACTTTTTTGATAAAAAAACAAAAGTTTTCTATGTTTATAGAAAAGCATGGCGGGGTAAGGGGAATTTATCTAAATGGTTACCACATGACCAATAACTCTAAATTAGAAATAATCAATAACGTCCTAGAAAATACAAATGTCAATAGCCTTGTTATTGATGTAAAAACTGACAATGGACATATTTTATTTGATTCTGTAAATGAACTTACATTAGAAATGTCAAATGTTAGAAGCAAATATGATAGTGAATCACTAAATAGCTTAAAAGACAAGAAAGATATTTACTTAATAGGAAGAGTTGTTGTCTTTCAAGATCCGTTGTTTACGAAAAATTATCCAGATGAAGCAATATTTGATTCATTCAAAAAAACAATATATTCTCAAGACGGTCAATACTTTATTGATCCTAGTAGTGAAAAAGCAAAAAAATACATAATCAATATTGCAAAGGAAGCATGTGAATTAGGTTTTGATGAAATCCAGTTTGATTATATTAGATATCCAGATTCAAACTACAACTACATGGTTTTTAAAGAAGAGAATACTTACGAAAACAGAATAAATAATATAAATAGTTTTCTACGGACTGCTAAAGAAGAGATAAACAGTCTTGGATGTTTTGTTTCAGCAGATGTATTTGGTTACATATTAACAGATAGATTTGATGGAGGAATTGGTCAAAATCTTGAAACAATTATTGAAAATGTTGATTTCTTGTCACCTATGGTTTATCCATCACATTACAGTAAAGGTTCATTTGGATATCAAAACCCAAATAGAAATCCATATGGAGTCATTACCTCGGCTTTAGATGATGCTTTAGAAAGAGGTGTTGAAACAATTAAGTTAAGACCATATCTTCAGGGTTTTTGGCATTCTGACATTGAAGTCCAAGAGAATATACGTGCAGCAGAGGATAAGAATATGGACTGGATAATTTGGAATAATTCCTCTTCGTATAATTTAGGTTATTTTAGTAAGCTTGATTCATGACAATTAAAGAAGAATTTAAATCTGAATTAGAATCTTTACACGAAAGTCTCATTGAAGTAAATGACTGGATGTACGAAAATCCGGAACTTGCATTTGAAGAATTTGAGACGTCTAAGTTCCTTGTTAATTACTTAAAAAAATATGATCCTAACATCTTATATCCAACTCATGGTCTTGATACGGCTTTTGAGTTAACCTTTGGTAAAAATGGTCCTCTTGTTGTTCTTTGTGTTGAATATGATGCATTACCAGAAATTGGACATGCCTGTGGCCACAACATAATTGCAACTTGTTCTATTGGAGCTGGATTAGCACTTAGAAATTTTGTCGACCAACTAGGTATCAGAGTCAAGTTACTAGGAACTCCTGCCGAAGAAGGTGGGGGTGGAAAAATAATTTTATTAGATAATGGAGCATTTGAAGATGCCAAATGTTCGATGATGATTCACCCTGGTCCATATGATGTTGCCAATCCTACTTTTTCAACAATACAACAATATAAAGTTGAATTCTTTGGTAAAGATGCCCATGCTGCTGGTGCTCCAGAGGAGGGTATAAATGCATTGGATGCCCAAATACAACTATTTGTGAATGCTTCTACTTATCGTCAACAAATGTTAAGAACTGACAGGATGCATGGGGTAATAAAAGATGGAGGGTTTAAGCCGAACATTATTCCATCTTATACTTCGTCAGAATGGTACCTTAGGTCTTTGAATGAAGAAGGTTTGAACAAGTTGGAACAAGATTTTTTGAATTTCGTAAATGGAGCGGCCATAGCAACCAAATGTAAATCGGATGTTACTTCTCCAGATTTTAGATATCAAGAAATTTTGAATAATGAGACTATGTTCAAATTGTTTATGGAAAATTGTAATGACATTGGTAGAGATATGCCCTTACAAGATCCGGCAAAACTTGGTTTAGGGTCTACAGATATGGGAAATATATCATTTGCAATGCCATCTATTCACCCAATGCTGGCTATCGATTCAGGAGATGCCGTTAATCATCAGCCTGAATTTGCAGCGGCTACGATTAAAGATGGTGGTCATAAAGCTATATTTGATGGAGCTTATGGAATGGGTGCAACAATTATTGATTTAGCAGAAAAAAATCTGTGGAATCAACTCTAAAGAATTTGACTTAAGAACAGCTTTGTCCTGTCGTTTTGTGGATTATCAAAAAATTCTGTAGGAGTATTTTCCTCGACCATAAGGCCTTCGTCAAATAACATGACCCTGTCAGCAACTTCTTTAGCGAATCCCATTTCGTGAGTAACAACAATCATAGTCATTCCAGATAGAGCTAGTTCTTTCATCGCATCTAATACTTCTTTTATCATTTCTGGGTCAAGTGCTGATGTTGGCTCATCAAAAAGCATTATTTTTGGTTCCATAGCTAGAGCTCTTGCTATTGCCACCCTTTGTTGCTGGCCACCTGATAATTGGCCTGGAAATTTTGAGGCCTGTTCTGGGATACCAACTCTTGTCAAAAGTTCCATAGCTTTTTCTTCTGACTCACTTCTGCTCTTTTTTCTTACCCAAATTGGGGCAAGAGTAATGTTTTGCATTACAGTTAAGTGAGGAAAAAGATTGAAACTTTGAAAAACCATACCTACTTCTGATCTAATTGCCTCAATGTTCTTAAGGTCATTAGTTAATTCAATTCCATCAACAATAATTTCACCTTCTTGGTGTTGTTCTAGTCTGTTAATACATCTAATAAAGGTTGATTTTCCTGAACCTGATGGTCCACAAATAACTAATACTTCACCTTCTTGCACTTCCATAGAAATGCCTTTAAGAGCTTGGAAGTCTCCAAACCATTTTTTAACGTCGTTTGTTTTAATAATGCTCATAAATTATCTTTCTCCTAATCCTAATCTTTTTTCAACTTTCATGCTTCTTCTGGATAGAGTAAATGTAAATATCCAATAGAAAAATGCAATGAATAATAAATTCTCTCTATCATGACCAACAAAATTTACTGGTATTGATTGAGTACCAATTATTACCTTACCGATAGTGAGGAAGTCAATAAGACCGATAATGGTAACCAGACTAGAATCTTTAAATGCAGTTATCGCACTACTAACTAATGTAGGAATAATTGCTCTTAATGCCTGTGGCATTACAATCAATGAAGTTTTTTGAAAAGGACTCATTCCAATTGCATCAGCCGCTTCATATTGTCCTTTTGGAATTGATTGAAGTCCCCCTCTAATATTTTCTGCGAAATATGCTCCACTAAAAAATGCAGTTACCATAAGTACTCTTACAACTAACTCAAAGTTGACACCTTCTGGTAAGAAAACTGCCATGGTAACACTGGCAAAGAAAAGCCACGTAATATAGGGAACAGAACGAGTTAATTCAATAATTCCTGTACAGACAAGTCTAACAATAGGTAGTTTCGAATTTCTTCCTAAGGCTAAAAGCACTCCCAGAGGAAATGAAACATAAGTTCCAAATATTGCAAGAAGCCAAGTTAGAGAAAAGCCACCAAAAATACTTTGCTGCTGTACGATAATCTGTGTATCTGAAGAGCCACCACGAATTAAAACAGATAAAGTAAATAATGAAACACCCCAGACAATAATAAGATTTCTCTTACCTTTTGCAGATGAAGACACGGCTGGAATTACGATAGTAAATAACACAAGTAGTAAGAGCGCTGATTTAAGAAGAATAGGGATCGAGATAAAAAGTGCTATTCCCGTAATAGCAATCAATACACCCAAATATATAGAAAAATATTTTTCAACAATTGGATTGTTAATAAAGGTAATTGTCAATGCTCCAACTAAAAATATTCCTATAAAAATTGGTATATCTTGACCAAGAATTGTTGGTAGATCTATTTCTGGCTTTTTGAAAATCCATGAAAAAATAAATAATGGTAAAAGAACCCACGAGATAGACATTGTTCTCTTCATATTTTTAGAATCTTTAAATCTAGATCCTATAAAGTAAAAAGCTAAAAATAATCCAAAAATGATAGTCCAAGGAATCTTTGTTGTATCAGCAATTGGCATTAAGGGATCTGGAATTATTCTTTGGTTACTGCTATCAAGCTGTATTGTCGGTAGCTTTATAATCCACAACAAAACTATTGGTATTGCCAAATAAAAACATAATAAGTCTGATTTATTGAATTTGTAATTCAGTTTTACATTCTTTAGTACAAAAAATACGACAACTAATATTGCAGAAGGTATAAGCAGTTGTATGCGTGTTTCCATTGGGAAGGACTCTTCTGTTTGAATGATTCCGTCATTGTCTGTAACACTTGAAAACGTAGGTGCTACAACAGTGAAGAAAAGAAAAGCTAAACTGACTTTCAGAAATTTTGAGAATACATCAGAAAGTGATGATTCTTCTGTACTTTTCCACAAACCTATAGACATTCCAGCAAAAACTAAAGCTAATCCTACAGATATCCACACCCTAATAAAGTCTTCTTCGGGATATGCCTGGACCATATAAAGTTGCATGTTATTTAAGACAGACAGCCAGTCTTTATCGGATGCCATTGCAAATCCAAACAAACCTCTAAAGAAACCCAGGACAAAAAATGATGTAGCTACAGTAAGTATTGATGATGGAATTGAAGAAAATAGGTTTTCTCTCATCCAGGCTATTGATTTTTTATATTCTAAATTCATTTATCTCTCAACAATCTTCAGTTTTCTGTTGTAAAAATTAATTATGCTAGAAATTGTCAAACTTACGGTACTGTAAAAGATCATCCATACAATAAATACAGGTAAAGTTTGTCCTTCCTGGTTGTATAAAGTTTGACCAACAGCAACAATTTCGGGAAAAGCTACAGCTATACCCAATGAAGTATTTTTTGCAAGGTTTAGATACTGGTTACCCATTGGAGGCAACATCACTCTAATTGCCTGGGGTATAACAATTAACCTCAAAAGAGCACTCCTTCTAAAACCTAAAGAAAGTCCAGCTTCTGATTGCCCTTTGGCAACAGCCATAATCCCTGCTCTTACTACTTCGGATATAAATATTGCAGTATATAAAACTACTCCTACCCAAGTTGCAAAATAACCAACTGACAACTTTTTACCATAATCATCAGAGTATCTCTTAAATTTTGTAGTTCCTGTTTGCTCAATCCTTGGTCTTGACAGTGTAAATGGATCACCTTCTGTAACTTGAATCTCATAAAATTCTTCACCCACTTTTAGTGATTTTCCTTCTTCAAGATAAAGGGTTTCAATAGTACCTGCGTACTTAGCAACAATTTCATACTCTATTTTTTCTTCATTTGGCTTTCTAATAATGTATGCATCGGCAATTTTATCTCCAACTTCTACTTTTGATCCTGGCTCAACTACCCAATTAATTATCTCTGCTTTTTTCATTTCTACATTTTCTTTTTCAATTTCAACATCATGCATTGGAAACCAATACAATTTATTTTCGATACCATGAAAGAGTTGAGGAAGTCCCCAATCAGCTTTATATGTAAGTTCATCTCCAACCAAGAACTTTGAGACACTTGCTCCAAATGATGTAAGAAAGAGAAATACTAGTAAAACAACTATTGCAACATTAAATATTATTTTGAAATAATCATCATCACTATAAATTCCCTGGGCTTCTTCGGATTTTTTACTATCAATAAATCTTTTAGTAACTCTAAATCCTATAAAAACTGTAATTACCGAAAATAGAATCTGATAAAAAATTCCTGGAACACTTTCTAAGCCTGTGGAGAGAAACCCAGCAATCAAACCAATTATTCCAACAACTCTGAAACCTCCATACCAGCCGACAACAACAAGTACAACAAAAGATACAACTGCCCATAATGTTGGATATGTTTCTCTTCCTTCTTTTTCTAGAGTTCTAACTCTCCATTTAAAAATTTGGTTTGCAATATATAAAACTAAAACAAAGTAAACCATAAAGAGAATGGCATTTGGTTCTCTATTTGGCCATGGAAACGCCAAACCCTTTGCACTTGCATGAAATGTATAAGTTCCAATTTCTGAAACTTCTAATCTAGGTAATGTAAGTATCAACGCTTGAAAGAAAAGAATTTGAACTAAAAGAGGTACGTTTCTAACAATTTCTAATATTCCTGTTGCACTTTTTTCAACAATATAATTTTTTGAAAGTCTAGCAATTCCAAGTAAAGTTCCAAGAATTGTTGCGGCAAAAATTCCAGTAACTGTGATTCTAAGCATATTTAACATACCTACTTGCAGCATCTGTAAACCAGAAACTGGAAGGGTATACATTCCCTCTGCAATAGATACCCCTGGTGTTTCTCCCAAAAAATCCCAAGAGAACGCTATGTTCGTGGATGCAAAATTAGTTGATGCATTTCCTAAATATCTCAAGACAATGCTTATAAAACCAACAAGAAAAACTATTTGGCTCAGCCATTTTAAGAAAACAACATTTCTAAAAAATAGTAAATATTTAAGAGCGCCTTTCATTATAAAATTTTATCAAATAAATATGGTACTTACAAAGCAAAAGGGGCTTTTCAGCCCCTTTTACATTTATGTAAAGATAATTAAATTATCTTGCAGGAGGTGCGTAAATTAACCCACCGTTTGTCCAACGATCGTTAGCTCCACCTTCTCTGAAGAGACCTAATGGATTTAGGTTTCTTGAGTAGATTTGGTCATAGTTACCAACTTGCTTGATAACGTTATAGAATGCTTTTGCATCAAGACCCATCTTTGTTTGAAGCTCACCATCATTTGCACCAAATAATCTTCCAAGTTCTGGAAGTGCATCTGTATCAACAGAGTCAACGTTTGCACTAGTTACGCCATACTCATCTGCGATGATTGTTGCGTAAACTGTCCAGTTGACTACGTCTGCCCAGGCGCTGTCATTTGATCTATATGTTGGTCCTAATGGCTCTTTTGAAATTGGTGATGTTGGGAAAATTACCCAGTCATTAAGAGCGTCATTGACTGCTCTTCTACCAACAAGTGCTGAACCATCAGTTGTGATAATATCACATTCACCTGCAATGAATTTGTCAACAGCTTCTGCGAAAGCTTCAACTGTTACAAGTTCGATTGTTGCACCAGCAAGTCCTGCACCTTCAGTAATATTCTTTTCGGTTGTAGTTCCTGCGTTAGTACATACTCTAAGTCCGTCAATATCAGCTAGTGTAGAGCTTTCGGTAATACCGTCTGCTTTTCTACCAAGTAATTGCTGACCATCAAAGTAGGTTGTAGGACCGAAGTCATTACCTAACTCTGTGTCACGGCTTTGAGTCCAAGTTGTGTTTCTAAATAGAACATCGACCTCACCAGCTGCTAGAGATGTGAATCTTTCAGCAGATGTAAGTTGCTTGAATTCGACTTTACTGTAGTCGCCGAAAACAGCAGCTGCCACTGCATAACAGAAATCAACATCAAATCCACCGAAGGATCCATCATCAGCTTGCTCACTGAATCCGGTAGCACCAGTACTGATTCCACACTTAAGAAATCCTCTTTCTTTGACTTCATCTAGTGTAGATTCATCTGAGTGATCGTGTTCTTCTTCAACTGCTACTTCCTCAACTGCTTCTTCTGTAGCACAAGCTACTGCAATCATAGAAAGTATAAGTAAAGAAACGATTGCTTTTTTACTCAATGTTTTCTCCTTTTATATAAAAGCAGACAAGAACAAAACAACTATAAATAAATTAAGTTCTTGTCTAAGTACTAATTTAACCTTTATTCGTTTTTGCTACAAATTAATTTAATTATTAGATAGAAAAATCTTTCTATACATCAAAAATGCATGTATTATCCATTGTTGTAATTCAAGGAGAAAAGTTGTCAACTACCATTGTTTTAGGCGCTCAGTGGGGCGATGAAGGCAAGGGTAAAGTCACAGACTTTTTTGCATCAAAAGCTGATCTTGTAGTCCGATTCCAAGGTGGCAATAATGCAGGTCACACAATTGTTGTAGGTGATGAAAAATTTGCCCTTTCAATGGTTCCGTCAGGAGTGATGTATGAATCATGTACTCCCATCATTGGTTCAGGATGTGTAATTGATTTTGAAGTTTTAAAAAATGAAATTGAAATTTTAAATGGTAAAAATATAGACACCACTAAATTAAAGCTTTCATATAACGCACACATCATCATGCCATATCACAAAATTCTTGATGAATTAATTGAAGATAGTTTAGGTGATAAGAAAATTGGAACAACTAGAAAAGGTATAGGGCCTTGTTATGGCGACAAGATACAAAGAAAAGGTATACGCATACAAGATTTTTTATCTGAAGAAAAGTTTTATGAAAAATTAAAAAATAATCTTGAAGAAAAAAATCAAATAATTGAAAAAATTTATGGTGGAAATTCTATAAACTTTGACGAAATAATAGAGGAGTATAAAAAATACAAAGAACTTGTTTCATCAATTGCAGACGACACATCATTGGTTATATCTAATTCATTAAAAGAAAATAAAAAGATCCTATTTGAAGGAGCCCAAGGCACTCTTCTAGATATCGATCATGGAACATATCCATTTGTCACAAGTTCAAATACAAGTGCAGGTAATGCAGCTACTGGATCTGGAATTGGTCCTTTAAATTTTGATGAAGTTGTTGGTGTAACTAAAGCCTACATATCTAGAGTTGGTACTGGTCCTTTCATAACTGAACAAGAAAATGAAATTGGTGATTACATGATTGAAAAGGGGGCTGAGTTTGGAACGGTTACTGGAAGAAGACGACGTTGTGGATGGCTAGATTTAGTTTCATTAAAATATTCGAAAAGGATTAACTCTCTAAGTCAATTATTTATAACAAAATTAGATGTTTTAAGTGGCCTTGAGGAAATCAAGGTATGCATAGGATACAGCTTTGAAGATAAAAAAATTACAGACTATCCATTAGTTGATGAGATATTAGATAAGTGTGAACCTATTTATGAATCGTTTGAGGGTTGGAATGAAGATATTTCTGGAATTACGAAATATGATGCACTTCCTGAGAATGCTAAAAAATATATTGAATTTATTGAAGATTTCAGCGATGTGCCAATTAAATATATATCTGTTGGACCAGAAAGAAACCAAAATATAATTAGATAAATGATAAAAAGATACGAAGTAAAAGAAATAGTTGATATATGGAGTCAAGAAAACAAGTTAAGCACTTGGAAGAAAGTTGAATCCTCTGTTACAAAAAGTCTTGAAGAGGAAGGTATTGTGCCTAAAGGTTTGTCAGAAAAAATACTTGATGCAAATGTAACCGTAAAAGAAGTTGAAGCTCGAGAAAAAGTAACAAACCATGACTTAGCTTCATTTGTTGACATATTACAAGATAAAGTAAATGAAGATTCCGAATGGATACATTACGGCCTAACCAGTTCAGACGTAGTTGATACATCAAATAGTTTATTAATTTTAGAATCATTAGATTTCCTAATAGGAAAAGTTGATGAATTAATCAGTACTTTGAAGAATCTTGCGATAAAAGAAAAAGATACCAAAATAATCGGGAGAACCCATGGCGTATTTGCAGAAGTAACTTTCCTTGGAAATATAATTTCAAACTGGTTGTTGGAGATACATCGAAATAAAGAACGTCTTGAAAGAGCAAAAGAAAATATTAGCATCGGAAAGCTAAGTGGAGTTGTTGGTAACTACACCATAATTAACAGTGATATTGAAAAAAAATCTTTAGAGACTTTAAATCTTAAGCCAGAGCTATTTGCTTCTCAGATTGTTAGCCGTGATAGATACGCTGAAGTAATCAGCTGTATTGGAATGCTTGCAAGTTCTTATGATCGTATAGCTATAAATCTTAGAGGTTATCAACGTTCAGAGGTGGGTGAAATTCATGAGTCATTTTCAAGCGAACAAAAAGGTTCTTCTGCAATGCCACATAAAAAAAATCCAATTACTTCTGAGAGAATATCAGGAATTTCAAGAATCCTCAGAGGTTATGTTGTAAGTGCGCTTGAAAATATATCTCTTTGGCATGAAAGAGATATATCAAATTCATCAGTAGAAAGAATCATTTTTCCAGATAGTTTTAATCTCATTTGTTTTTCAACAATTGAGATGGAAGAGCTATTCAAAAATATCAACATTAATCATGAAAAAATAAATTCAAATATTAATTCAGCAAAAGTGAGTTTGCTAACTCAATCTTTTCTATCTCATTTAGTAACTAAAGGGATTGAAAGGGACGAAGCATATAGATTTTTGCAATCTCAATCATTTGAAATCGATAACTTAGATTCTTATATAAAAAATATTTCAACAAATTTTGAGGAAGTTGAAGAAAAAGAATTACAGGAAATTAGAAAAAGTTTTCTTTCTGAGAAAACCAACAAAAATTTTGAAGAAAAAATAAATTCTGTTGTTTAAAAGATTTAAAAATCAATTCACTGAGATAAAAAGTGAAGTACTGGGTTTAAATGAATCACAAAATAATATCTTTGATTCAATTCTTGCTCCAGTGTTCTTTGTTTTAACATTTAGATTTTTTGATTTAAATATTGCAATTATAAGTACAGCCGTATTGGTTGCCCTTACGTTTGGCTACAGGTTGGTAAAAAAAGATGAAATTAAATTTGCATTTTACGGTGTTCTTGGAACTTTAGTTGCTTTGTTAATTGCTCAGATTCAAGGTACTGCATCAGGTTTTTTTCTACCAGGCATTATAAGAGATTTAAGCATTGCATTTATAGGATTGGTATCAATCGTATTGAGAAAACCATTTACGATCTATTCATCAATGTATTTTAGAAAATGGCCTAGAGAGTGGTATTTATTACCAACAGTAAAACCAGCATATAACCGGGTTGCAATCTTGTGGGTCATATTTCTTGGAGTAAAAGGTGGTTTACAAGTTTTATTTTTTGATAACCCAGAAGTGCTTGCAGTTATTAAATTGGCAACTTCAAACCAAACTACTTTAATTCTTTTGGTAGTTTCATATTTTATTGGTTTAAATAAATTGAAAGCTTTACATGGACCAAGTGTTGAAGAGTTTAAAAACAATACTCCTCCCCCTTGGAAAGGTCAACAAAGAGGATTCTGACTAAGGTATCATGCTTATATGGTAGAAGATAATTTAAAACTCTTGATTGTCGCAGGAAGCAGTCTGGGTATTTATATAGTCTTAAGAACACTAATTTTTCCACTTCTCAAACGTATAGCGAAAAAAACAAATACTATCATTGACGATCTTTTTTTAGAAAAAAAATTTTTAAATAGAGTATCTTTTGTCGCTGTATTTACTTTTTTAAATGGAATATTATTTACAGACTTTTCAACAGAATTATTAGACAGTGAAATTAGTCAACGAATAATTAGTTCGCTATTAGCAGTGTTCTTAGGTTTGTCTCTAAATGAATTGCTTTCAATATTTAATAATGCATCAAGTAAATATGAAGCATTGAAAGACAGGCCAATTAAAGGTTATATTCAGATCGTTAAAATTATTCTGAACGCATTTATATTCATTATTATTTTTGCAATTTTATCTGGACAGTCAGTTACATATTATATAAGTGGACTTGGGGCGTTAACAGCAGTTCTCCTTTTAGTATTTCAAGACACAATTCTATCTTTTGTTGCATCGGTTCAAATTGGACAAAACAATATCATAAATAATGGTGACTGGATAGAGGTCCCAGAATATGGAGCTGATGGGGATGTAATTGACATAGCTCTTCACACAGTAAAAGTACAAAACTGGGATAAAACCATTACAACCATACCTACCTCAAAAATAATCTCTACATCAGTCAAAAACTGGAGAGGAATGTCTGATTATGGTGGCAGAAGAATCATGAGATCAATAAGTATTGATATCTCAAGTATTAAATTTTTAACATTTGAAGAAATTGAAAAATTAAAAAAAATTGCTCCTATTAAAGATTATCTGAATGAAAAAGTGCAGGAGTTGGAAACATTTAATAACGAATTAGCTTCTGGAGAATCAGTAACAGAACAAAGAAATTTAACAAATATTGGTACATTCAGAGCCTATATAGAAAGCTATCTCAGACAAAATGAAAACCTAGATACTGAAAACATGACATTTTTAGTAAGACAATTATCACCAACAAACCAGGGTGTCCCTATACAAATCTATACATTTACAAAAACTACTGACTGGGTTGAATATGAAAATATTCAGTCAGATATATTTGATCATTTAATAGCAGTGTTACACAAGTTTGATCTGAGAGCCTACCAAGATGGTATTGTCGAAGCTGCAGCAATGAAAAATTTGCACTTTAATGAGGGTCTTGAAAACTAACTTCAAACTCTCTTTCTTAAGAAAATAACAAATGCAATAGCAACTATTAGATAATTAAAGTAATTTCCAAACAAACTAAATGGAGTTTGTGAGTTAATTGGATTTATGTTTTCGTTCAAGATTTCAGAAGTGAATAAATTTGTCTGTGATAAAACCTTTCCATTATTGTCGATGAATGCAGATTTTCCAGTTATTGCAGAATGTATGACAGGCCTATCATTTGAAACCGCATTTGCACGAGACATTAATATAAATTGATCAGACATTCCGCTTTCTCCATAGCTGGCTTGATTTGTAAGAATTACAATAATCTCTGCTCCAGCCTGAACACTACCTCGAATATATCTTTGGAATGATCCCTCAAAAGAAATCACAGAGGCCAATTTATGTGATCCCATTTGAAATATTTTCTCTTGTTCTCCCCTAATCATATCTCTCGGAACTAGCGAAAGGGAAGGGATCCAATCAAGATATCTCCTAAAAGGAATGTACTCTCCAAAAGGTACTGGGTGTTGTTTCAGATATTGATCTACAATTGTTCCCTCATTGTTGATAAATAGACCATAATTTTCAAAATTAGCTTCCCGTATTGGTCTGTCTCCACCAATTAAAAAATAAGAATTTAACCTCTCAACTTCCATTTGAATATCGGTCAAGACCCGATCGTGAATGAGAGGATCATTGTTAAAACCAGTCGAGCTTTCAGGCCAAATAATCAGATCTTTTTCAGAACTAATACTTTTTGTTAAATTTATATGACTTTCATATATTCTTGCTCTTTCATTATTACATCTGTTTTTTGCTCCAGGACAAGGACTGTTTCCCTGGACAATCACAACACTAATCTGTTCAGATTTATTATTTTTGTCTAATAAATTAAAACTGTCGTTTAGTAAAAATAATGAAAGAGGTGTAAATATTAAAATGAAAAATACTAGTGAATCTTTCAAGTATGTATATTTCTTTTTATTTTCAAGTACAAATAAGACAATTAAAAGAGTCAACGATTGAATGATTAAAGAATAACCTGTCGGACCAAATGTTTTAAAAATGCTTGGTAGGAGATTGAACGAGGTATCTCTATATCCTGAAATTAAAACTGTTGAAGTTGAACCCCATGGAAAACCGCCAAATGGAAAGTAAGCCCTTAGTAAATCAAAAGTACTTATTATTCCAATCAATATAAAAAAATTGTTATTGGTTTTTACAGCAATAAATTTAAACAGTTTTCCATAAAATCCATATAAAAGACCCATAAGAAGAGAAAGAGGAATCCAAGCTTCGTAACCAATTGATTGGATACCAAATAAAATTACACCAAATGATATTGCTCCAAATACTAGGCCTGAAAGAAATGGTTTACTACTTAATAAAATCCCTGAGTAAAAAAAGAACAGAGATGGAAAAATTAAATACCAGAAGTTAAATGGGGGGAAGCTCAAAAAAAATAGCACTGAGGATATTATGACTCTAGTATTCATTGTCTATTTAATGTTAACTCCGAATTCAGATTTCAAAACTAAATTATATTTCTGAATATAACAACCAATCCTGAGATTATTGAAAAGTATGTTACGCCTTTTGAAATTGCATTGTCAGAGACATCTGAAAACAGTAAAGAAGATATTTTTAATCCCACAGCAACTGGAATTGCAAGATATAAAAATAAAATTATATGATCTCTATAAATCTCACCACTAAAAAGCAGAAGACCTAGTGTTATCATTATTCCAAACGTAAAAACAGCGTTTAACGATGGTCTGAACTCCTTACCCGAAGCTCCTCTGTACAAAATTGCAATAGGAGGGCCCCCTACTCCTGCAATCATTGCAAATATTCCAGATAATGTTCCAGCGATCCATGACGAATTATTATTCCTATTCACAGTCCAGTTAAATAATGTTGCAATTCCTGCAACAAGTACAATTGCTCCAACGCTTATTGAAAGTAGTTTCTCGTTCAAGTTAATAAGGAGCAATAAACCCAAAGGGCCACCAATAATTCTTCCTAGGAATAAGAATTTAAACGGTTTCCAATCTACTTCTTTTTTTTCACGTTGATATATACGGAAAGCCATAGGCAAGGCAAGTAAACTTAGAATTTGTGGTACTAGTAGTGGCTCAATTTGGACAAGTATTGGTGAAGAAATAACAGCAAATCCAAAACCTAATATTCCTTGAATCGCTGCACTTACAAATAGAAGTAATGAAATAAATATAAGCTCAACTAGGGAAAGATCAAATGGATATGTCAACTAAGTGCTTTTTCCATTAACTCTAATATTTCACCTTCGTTTGTATGCCTTCCAGTTTCAAGTTTTGAATAAATAAGTTCACCATTTAAATACAATTCAAAAACACCACCTGTTCCTGGAATAAGATCAATGGATTTTACTTCTTTTCCGTATTTTTCAAGTATGTCTTCTACCGTACTAACTGCACGGGGTGTATAGTTTCAAACAATACAAAATTCTAGTTTGATTTCCATAAACAAATGTTACTATACGTAGCTGGATAAAAAGTTTGGAAAAACTTGCAGGTTTTTCAAATGTTTGTTAAGCTTGTGAATATATTCACAAAGTGGGGAATTAAATGACTGACGGATTAAAAGCAAGTCAAATTAAAGGTGGTATAAGACCTTCAAAGAGTTTTGACCAGGGCAGAGTTTGTAAAGAAGAATCTTGCAATACTCAATTAAGTATCTATAACAAAAGAGAGCACTGCTTTAACCATGCTCCTGTTAAATACCCAAGAGTTAGAGGAAGAATTCTTCAAGAAACTGCATAAGTTTAAAAATTCAACTTAACAATATAAACAACTAACAATTATTATTTTATTATGGCTACTAATTTTAACGTTCCCGAAATAAGTTGTGATCATTGTAAAAGTACGATTGTCAACACTTTGTCAGGTGTTGAAAATATTGAATCAGTTAATGTTGACGTTCAGACAAAAAATGTAACACTGGAGTCCTCAGAAGAGATAAATTTAGATCTTGTTAAATCACTTCTTGATGAACAAGGCTATACCGTTGTCAGCTGAGACAAAAACGTTAGTTCTATCTGTTGAAGGAATGACCTGTGCAGCATGTGCTGCAAGAATAGAGAGAGTTCTAACAAAAGAAAAATCTGTCAAAGATGTAGTTGTAAACTTCCCCCTAAAAAAAGCAATCTTAGAAGTTAACCTCGAAGATAATAATTCAGATGAATATATTCAACGAATTAGATCAATTGGATATTCAGCACAAGAAGAAATAGCCGAGGAGAAAAAAAGTAATATAAGAAAATTTCTTTCTCCGTTTCTTTCTCTCATATTTACGCTTAGTATCAACCCACTCATTGGGGCTGATCAAGGTCTCGCCGCATTAGGAATAGGTTCACTAATAATTTTTGTTTTTGGTAGAAAATTTCACGTATCTGCTTTAAAAAATATAAAAAAACTTAATTTCAATATGGATACATTAATCTCTATTGGTAGTCTCTCCTCTTTCGCCATTGGAATTTTGCCAAATAATGGAGAATTAATGTACTTAGAAACAGGAGGATTCATAATTAGCTTCATTCTCCTTGGTAAGACTATAGAAGATATTTCAATTAAGTCATCTGTTTCAGTATCAGACTCCATAATCGAAAGTATTCCCAAAGATGTAAATGTTTTCGAAAATCAAATAACTGTTCGCAAGCCTTTAAATCAGATTGAAATTGGTGATGTAATCATAGTTAAGAAAGGTGAAATCATTCCTCTTGATGGTGTAATCATACGTGGTAGTTCTGAAGTTGATGAAAGCGTAATCTCTGGTGAATCCGAACCTCTTACAAAAAAAGAGGGTAATGAAATTGTATCTGGTTCAATTAATCTTGGTGATGATATTGAAGTTGAAGTAGTAAAAAAAGAGGGAGAGACAACTTTAAACCATATTGAAAAATTAATTTTGAAAGCCCAGACAAGTAAGCCTGAAGTTCAAGATCTCGTAGATAAAATAACAAATATCTTTGTTCCTTCTATTTTGATTTTAAGTTTTGCAAACATGATATTTAAATTATTTGTATTAGAAAATGATTTTTCAGAGACAATCAGTTCAACAATTGCAATTCTTGTTGTTGCCTGCCCTTGTGCTCTAGGACTTGCAACTCCTATCGTATTATTTAGGACTGCCTCAGTTTCAAATCGTAATGGTTTTATTTTTAAAAATTTTGACTATCTTCAAAGATTCAAAAATTTAGACACAATAGTTTTTGATAAAACTGGAACTCTTACTTCTGGTATTTTCAAAATAGAAAGCATCTCAGATTCAAAAGGTAAAATTGTTGATGATGAAGTATTGAGAGTGCTTGCGTCTGTTGAACAAAAATCAAACCATCCTATTGCTAAAAGCATACTTTTGGAATCGGAAATAAAAAATTTGAGTCTCTTCCCTGTAGATAATTTTATTGAAACACCAGGAATTGGTGTTAGTGGAGTTGTTGAAAACAAAAAAGTTTCTGTTTTTAGGTCGAAAGATGATTTAAAAGGAGATCTTGAATTAATAATTGATAATGAGGAATATAAGGTAAAGCTAGTAGAAGATAAAACTGTAAATAAAAATATTATTAAAGATCTTTCAAAAGATTATGAAATTGAAATTTTATCAGGAGACAAAACTGAAAAAGTAAAAGAAATTGGAAATGATTTAAATATCAAAAATGTGTTAGGCAATCAGTCCCCAGAAGATAAATTAAAATATATTCAAGAAAAACAGATGGATAAAACGGTAGGTTTCATTGGTGATGGAATTAATGATTCACCTGCACTCAAACAAGCAAATGTAAGTTTATCCTTTTCTCAAAGCACACAAATCGCGCAAAGTGTTAGCGACATTATTATTTTTAAAGGGGGCCTTGAAATATTAAACAAAATTTTTAATATTTCAAAAAATTCAAATAAAAGAATTATTCAAAATTTATTTTTTGCCTTTATATATAACATAATCATGATTCCAATTGCTGTAAGTGGGAGTATTGTTCCAAGTATGGCTGCTTTAGCTATGGCGTTATCGAGTTTATCTGTAGTTTTAAACTCATCCAGAAAACTCTAATTTCTTTTTATATAAAATTTTTTAAATATTAATCTTCGTTTATGGAAGATGTTGTTTGGTATAGAAAGCCACTTCTATCTGACCCTGTAGCAATTCTTGCTTTTGAGGGATGGAGTGACGCTGGTAACACTGCAAGTGGTTGTATTGAAAATATTTGTGGTACCTATGATGTCGAACCATTCGCAGAACTTAATTCCGAGGGATTTTATAACTATCAAATGAGAAGGCCCGTCGTTGAAGTAAAAGCAATTGGGGAAAGAAATTTTCACTGGCCACAAACAACTTTTTATTCTATTGAAGATTACAAACTTAAAAGAGAAGTGATCTTAGTCTTTGGAGAAGAACCTTCAATGAAATGGAAAAAATATTCACAGAATATATCAGAAGTACTAATTGAACTTGGGGTAAAAAGAGCAGTTACATTAGGTGCATTCTTTGGCCAAGTTGCACATACTTTACCAGTACCAATATTTGGTGTAAGCGATGATCCAACTTTTAATTCAAGATTTAATGTACTTCCAACAAATTATTCTGGACCTACTGGAATTACTAGTGTTGTTGGCCATGACTTAAGAAGTAACGGAATAGAAACTTCAGGCTTATGGGCAGCAGTTCCCCATTATTTAAGTTCTGGCGCTTACCCAAAGGGTATTGGTGCCTTAATGAATAAAACTTCTGAAATCTTAAAAATTGATATAGATGATTCAGGTATTCAATCAGAAGGACAACAGTTTGATACAAAAATTAGTAAAGCTATGGAGAACTCTGAAGATCTCGCTGAATACGTATCAAAACTTGAAGAGGCAGAAGTAAGCATTGAAGATAGTTTCTCAGAGGATAATCTAGTCGAGGAAATTGAAGATTTTCTTAATAGTGAAGGTAGAGAGTTTTAGACAGACTTCTTTTTATGTCTATTTGATTTACGACGTTTTCGGTATTTATGTTTAGACATTTTCTTACGTCTTTTTTTAATCAAAGATCCCATAAAATTTAAATTTATCCTTTTTTCGTACTGCGAAATTCTAACCCAAGTAGATTAATATAGTTAAATCTTTTAAGAAAAATTATTATCATACTTTTCTAATGCGGAAATTAATGCTTCTTGGCCTCTATTGTCTTTTGGAGATTTTCTTTTTGCCCAAAAGCCCCAAGTAATCATTGATAAAATCTGAAATAATTCCATTTTTGTTTTAATTTGATCATTGTTAATTCCAATTTTTGAATAAATATCATTAATTATTTCGGTATTATCTTCTAGCTCGTTCTGCCATATAAAATCTGCGTAGTCAAAGAATGGATCCCCTTGTGATGAGTATTCCCAGTCAATCAAATATGCTTTTTCTTTAAAATAAACAAAATTAGCATGGTAGAGGTCTTGATGACATGGCTTACTATCAAGGCCAATTTTGTTCAGTTCTTTGACTATCTCTTCGCCGACAGTTTTTGCTTCATATTCAATTTTGTCATTCGTTTTGACTAATTTTTTAAAAACGTTGAGAGGAGAGAAATTTTCTTTAAATTTAAGTTCTGAATTATGCAGAATAGTTAGTAGGTTCAATGCGTCATCTCTAAATTTTATATCAAGCATATCGGTTGATTTAAAAGTATATAAATCTTCAAAATATTCTGAAATTTTTAGACCAGTTTCTTCTTCAAATACAATTAATGGCAATGATATTCCGATACTCTGAATGAGTTTTTCATTATATCCTTCAGATATTCTGTTAATTAAATCTGGATTTTCTCCAGGCACTCTAAGAACAAATTTTTTATCATCTATTTCGACTTTATAGTTAAGATTTGTAATACTTCCCAAAGTAGAAATTTTGTATTTACTCTCATCTTTGATTGATGAAATGTCGAATCTATTAAAAATATCTACTATATCTCTTGTATCCATTATTTTATTATGATAACAATAATGTCATGAATGACCCATTTGCACTCGATTTAACTATAAGACTTCTAATGTTAGGCCTTGGCTCAGCTATGTTTGCTGGTAGCTTTCTTGCTTTTATAAATAAAGATAAAAACGATAATGAGTTTTATAAATCAAGAACAATTTTTTTGGGGACAATAGGATTCATAATTACTGCATGGACAGTTGCTTCTTTGCTAAATAATTAAAAACAAAAATTTTTAGATTAGTATATTCTTTAAACGTGAGGAAAAATGCTTTCAGATAAAGATATTAAAAAAGCCTTAGAAGATAAGTGGATCGAAATATCACCATTAGATCAAGGATATATACAACCCTCCAGTGTTGATTTAAGGGTCGGGACAGAATTCAGAGTTTTTGAAAATCATAAATATAGTCATATAGATCCGAAATCACCCCAGGAGGATTTAACTACTCTAGTGGAGGCTTCAAAGGACGAACCATTTGTCCTCCACCCTGGTGAATTTGTTTTGGGCACAACCTATGAAAAAGTTGCTTTATCAAATAAGATTGTTGCAAGACTGGAAGGAAAGTCATCACTAGGTAGGATAGGTTTATTAATTCACTCAACTGCAGGATTTGTTGATCCTGGATTTTCAGGTTATTTAACATTAGAACTTTCAAATGTTGCAAACTTACCAATCAAAATATATCCAGAGATGAAAATTGGACAAATATCTTTCTATTATTTGAATTCACCTTCAGAGGCTGAGTATGGTGACGTCAGCTATGGAAGTAAGTATCAAGGCCAAGAAGGGCCTACACCAAGTAAAAGCCATAGCGATTTTAGCAGCTAATGATCCCAGGAATTGGAACGCTAATTAATGGATTTGGTGTTATTGTCTCTGGTATTCTTGCCAGAATAATTTTTAAAAAAGAACTCAAAAACTTTGATGAAAATCTCCTGCCACTCGGTCTTTTAGTTTTGGCTTTAGGGTTTAGAGAAACTTTAAAAAGTCCAGATTTTATATTCACCCTGTTTGCTGTGATAGTTGGCTCAATTATTGGAAGCTATTTAAAGATTGAAGATAGAGTAAAAAATTTTGGAGATTATCTCTATTTAAAATTTGAAAAAGGTGAAAGTGACCAAACTAAATTTATAGAAAGTTATCTAACAACTACATTAATTGTAATTACTGGACCACTAGCAATTATTGGGCCTTTCTTTGATGTTGTTGAGTCGAACTTAGAATTATTATTAATAAAAACTGCTTTAGACTGTTTCCTTGTAATTTTCATAACTTCAAGTGGTGGTAAAGGAGCCGTTTACTCGGGTGTCTCAATATTGATCTATCAAGGAATATTTACTTTGTTTGCTTTATTAATTAATACAAATATTGAACAACAAATATCTGACTCGATTGCAGGAATTGGAGGCGTATTGTTAATTGGTGTTGGAATAAACTTGTTAGGATTAAAAAAAATTCCCGTAGGAAATTATATGCTTAGTCTTTTTGTTCCGTTTCTTCTAGCATTTTAAATTCTCTTAAAGCTCCTTCCACCCCTTCAAAAAGTGAAATAATTTTTTTAGACTCTTCTTCAAATGACATAGATACAAACTGTTCTTTTTGTACATGAAACCTTCTATTTTTAAAATCTAACTCGATTGGTAAGTAAGGTATATCCAGTTCTTTTGCCAAATAATAAAATCCACTTCTAAATTTTTTTACCTGCTCTGTCCCAGCTTCTGGAGCAATTGCAAGAACGTATTCTTCCATTTTTGAAAATTCTTCTATAGCACCCTTTATTAATCCTTTTGATTTATTTCTATAAACTGGTATTCCTCCAAGTTTTAAAAGTATTATTTTTTGCAACCACCCTAAAGGCCAGGGAATTCCTAAACGATCAACATCTTTTGAAAAAGTATAAGGGCTTGGAAGTCTGGTAAATATCCACCTTGCACCAAAAAAATTTATCTTTAAATCCAAGGCCAATACTGCAAGAAGTGCGTACCAGGCATCTCTATTTGCTGTATGAGGTACTCCAATTAATATTATTTTTTTATAGTTCGGAAATTCACCTGTAATTTCCCAGTTTGAAAGTTTAAGTATTCTCCTACTCAAAGGACCTAGAAAAACTCTTTTCTTTCTGGGAACTTTATTTGGTATAAAAATCATTTTTGTATAGGTGGTTAGCAATTTGAACAGCATTCAATGCTGCTCCTTTTAAGAGATTGTCACCAACTGCCCAGAAGTTTAGTATTTTATTGCTTGTAAGACCGGATCTCATTCTAGAGACTAAGATGTTTTTATTTCCTTGAGCATCAAGAGGTGTCGGATAAGTTTCTTTCCAGTATTCTACACCTTCAAATGCTTCCAATGATTCAATAGCAGATTCAACATCAACATCTTTTTCAAATGTTGCAGTACAAAATATACCATGTCCAGTTTCAACACCTACCCTTGCATTAGATGGCTCAACATTTAAGTCCGGTATATCCAAAATCTTTTTTGACTCATTAGAAAACTTCATTTCTTCATCTGAGTATCCATTTTCTGTAATATTTCCAGCAATTGGAATTACATTCTTCGCTATCTGGGATTGATAATATTTTTCATCAGGCGCTGATCCTGGTGTTGAAAGGTTAGCAAGTTCATTTTCCAACGATTCAATTGCACTCTTGCCTGAACCTGAAACAGCTTGATATGAAACTGGAACAATACTTAATAAATTAAAAATATCGTGTAATGGTTTTAAAGCCATAACAAGGGCCATAGTTGTACAGTTTGGATTGGCTATAATTTTCGAATCGTTTTTTATTATGTCTTCATTAATACCGTAAACAACAAGAGGAACTGTTTTTTCCATTCTGAAAGATGATGAATTATCGATTACGAAAGCGCCTTTGTCTACAAATTGATTTACAAATTCTCTTGATCTTTCTCCTCCAGCTGAAAACAAAGCAATATCGCATGACTCAATATTTTTTGAACTTAACTCTCTAATGGGAACTTCTTTCCCATTAACTTGCAGTGTTTTGCCTTCAGACTCTTTGGATGCATAAAGATGGTATTCAACAGAATTGTCAAAATATTCTTCACAGAGCTCAATTATATTTCGCCCTACAAGACCAGTAGCTCCAACTATTGAGATTTTCATTTATGCTTCAATAAATTCTTTGTGTAATGAGTCTATAGCTTTTTGCATATCATCCTTGTTAACAACACATGAAATTCTTATCGGTGATGTTGAAATCATTGCAATATTGATTTTATTCTCTCCAAGTATTGAAAACATTTTCGAAGCTATTCCAGACTCAGCTTTCATACCAGCACCAATTAAAGAAACCCTTGCAATATTTGGATCTGAATCTGCTCCTTCTGCTTCGAGCTCAGTTGATAAATTTTCTAATATATTTTCAACTTCGGACTTTTGCTCTAATGGTGCAGTAAAACTAATATCCGTTTTTGATTCTTTTGAAACGTTTTGAACAATCATATCTACAATTACACCATTTTCTGAAAGAGGTCCAAAAACTTTTCCAGCAATGCCTGGCTGATCTGGAACTCCAAATAGTGTAAATTTGATCTCTTTATCGTTGTGAGTGACTCCACTTACAATTGCTTGTTCCATTACTTTGTCCTTTACAATTGTGCCTGAACCTTCGCTAAAGGTAGGTTTTACAATTATTGGTACATTATACCTTCTACCAAATTCTACAGACCTAGCCATTAAAACCCTTGCACCTGATGAAGCCATTTCCAACATTTCATCGTATGTTATCTCTTCAATTAATTTGGCTTTTGTAACTATTCTTGGGTCTGCTGTAAATACCCCTTCAACATCTGTATAAATCTCACATTTTTCTGCACCAAGTGCTGCAGCTAACGCAACTGCTGTAGCATCAGATCCTCCTCTTCCAAGTGTTGTAATCTCTTTAGTCTCTTTGTTTACTCCTTGAAAACCAGCAACTATTACTATCTTTCCTTCATTAATGCCCTCTTTAACTCTTTCACCAGAAATATTTTCGATCTCCGCCATTCCATGTCTTGACGTTGTAGTTATTCCTGCCTGTGAACCTGTTAAAGAAAAGGATTCATAACCAAGATTATTTAAATGCATTGCTAATAGTGACATTGTTATTCTCTCTCCTGCCGACAACAACATATCCATTTCTCTGGGAGAGGGTGTATCGGATAGTTCATTAGCTAGATCAATTAACTCATCCGTACTTGAACCCATAGCAGATACAACTACTACAACCTCGTTTCCTTTTGATTTACAATCAATTATTTTTTGTGCAACAATTTTTAGTGTTTCGGGATTTTCAACACTAGTTCCACCAAATTTTTGTACTATTAAATTCATCTGAAACATTCTAATGAGTTTATTAAAGATTTAACAGACCTAGTATTCTAGATTTAATGAGCATTGATCTCCATATTCATTCATCTAATTCTGACGGGACTGACAAAATTGAAGATATATTGAGTATTGCAATAGAACAACAACTACAGGCTATATCAATAACTGATCACGAGTTTTTGTCAGAGGTTGAAAACACTAATTTAATTGAAATAATTCCAGGGGTTGAAATGAGTGTTAGTTGGTATGACTTAGAGCTAGAAAATCCATTTGCGGGAATTCATTTACTTATTTATTTTTTAAAAAAAGATACCCCTATATATGAGTTGCTTTCAAAAATTAGAATTGAAAAGAAAAATAGAAATTATGAAATATTGGAAAAACTAAAAAAAGTAGGTGTAGAAATTGAAAGAAAAGAATTGGATGATCTTGAAACAAAAGTACCGGGTCGTCCTCATATTGCTAATTTGATGAAATCAAAGGGGTACGTAACTTCACTAAATGAAGCATTTAAAGAATACTTAGGAAATGGTAAAGTTGGTGATTCTAGAATTCACCAAAACCCAATTGAGGAAGTCATTGATTGTGCGAAAGAATCTAAATGTTTGGTTTTTCTTGCACACCCTCACACACTTATGAGTAATAAAGACTACTCTTTTTCAAAAAACTGGTATGACTCTGCATTTGTAGATCGATTAGGGTCATTGAAAAATCTCGGTATTCATGGAGTTGAGACATATTATTCAAGCTACTCCAAAACAACTTCAAGCACATTGGGTGAGATTGTAAACAATATGAATTTACTAAAAAGTGGTGGTTCTGATTATCACGGTGACAATAAACCTGACATAAATATAGGATTTGGTTATGAGAGTAATAAATTAAATATTTCTTATGAACTACTTGAGCTTATGAAAGAAAAGCATGCAGAATTATAAAAAATTAATTGGTCCAATATCAATAATTTCTTTAGCTTATTTAATGAGTAGAATTTTTGGGTTTGTTAGAGAAATTTTATTGGCAAATTGGACTGGGATATCTAATGCATCAGATACTTTGGATTTAGCTTTTGTAATTCCTGATTTTTTATTTTATCTATCAGCCGGAGGCTATCTTGCAATAACATTAATACCTCTTCTCTCAAGGTTTGAAAAAGAAGATGACGATAAGCTAAATAGTTATTTCCTTTCACTGCTAAATGGCTTAACGGTTATATTTTTAAGTATTTCTATTCTTGGTTTTATTTTTAGATATGAAATAGCAGATATCTTTGGAGTGGTAAACCAAGACCTTTTTGTTAAAGTTTTTACTCCAATTATTTTTAGTCAAGTTTTTTTCTTTTCGGGTGCAATTATGATGGCATATCAGTATTTTAAAAATGAATTTAAATACGCTGCTATAGCTCCAGTAATTTATAATTTGTCAATTATCTTATTTGGCTGGATTTATTCTTCAACTCCAGAAGCTACAGTTTACGGATTTGCACTAGGTGGTTTGATCGGTTCCTTTTTGGGTCATATAGTAATTCAATTAATTGGATTAAGAAGTGTTGGTCTGAGTTATAAATTTATAAAACCAAAAGCAATGTTTTTAAGTCAATATTTTAAAGTATCACTTCCTTTGATTGTTGGCCAATCAATTGCAGTCATGGATGAACAATTATTCAGAATATTTGGATCTTTTCTTAGCATAGGAGCAATTGCCTCATTTAGATACGCTAGGAGAATAGCAATTTTACCTGTCGGAGTTTTAGCCCAAGCTGTAGGTGTTGCAAGTTTTCCAACTTTATCTAACTTATTTGTTAACAAAAAGTTTGAAGAGCTTAGAGAATTAATCCGTCGCCAAGTCTCTATTTTATTTTTTCTAAATGTAGCTATAGTTTTGTTTTTTTTCTTTGGTAGCGATGAGGTAGTGAGTATTGTTTACGAACGTGGTGAGTTTACTAGTAATGATGCCCAACGTGTAAGTTCAATTATGTCAGTTGTATCATTTGCTATCTTACCTTGGTCGATCAATCAGATCGTAACTAGATCTTTTTATGTTCAAAGTAAATATTGGTATCCAGTTTTGATAGGTACTTCAGCAACAGTTTTGTCAACTCTACTTGTGTTAAGTAGTACAAATAAGTCGGAATCGAACTATGCAGTTTTAATTGTTATACCTCTTTTCTTATATTCAATGGTGTTGCTTTTTACATTAAAAATAGGAAATGAAAAAATTTTAAATAGGGATTTAGCAATTGACTTGAGTATTTCAACATTAATTGGGAGTGTAGTCTTTACATTTATCAGATTTTTATCTGTTAGTGGAAATTCGAACATTATGAATTTATTGATTTACCTAACAATTATTGCTTTGGTGTTTATTGTGTCTCTTAATGTAATTAAAATGAAATACATAAAGGTTAGAAAAGAATAATGCAAAAATTTCCACTAAAAAAAGGGCTCTCAGGCGCAGACGAGCTGCATGAAGAAATTAACGAATACATAAATGTGCTAATGGGTCATATTAATCCACCTATAACTGATGGTGTTGATACTTTATTTGAGGTGAGCAGTACTTATCTTGCCAGGGCAAAAGAGATTGAAATTAAATTACTAGAAAGAGAAAGAAATGGTGATGTTCCTTCAGGTGATGCACTTAAAAAATTTAGAACCGGGGAACTAAGAAGTTTTATTGAATTATGTAAAAGTGCCCAAAATCAAGGATCAAGAAGAATAACAATGGCTTTAAGTGAATTAAATCTAAAAGATAATTAACTTAAATCCTCAACATCAAAAATTTCTTGGGCCGCTGATATGCCACCCTCTTCTTTTGTATTAATTGTTTCGCTAATTTCTATATTTACTAAAGCTTCAATGCCCATGAGTTTTGCTACTTCTGATTTAATCAGATCAATTATCTCCGTACTTTTTTTTAATTCATCAAAAAGAAATTCATTATTTTTATCAACATAAAGGGTTACAACATTATCTTCATTCACTTCAGGTTTCACTGCCGTTAAATAGGAAAATTTTCTTGCCGATAAAGTTTCTTTCAGCGAGTTCAAAATTTTTGGCCAGTAAACATCGAAATCTTCAAGTGATTGTTTATTTTTACTTTTTACCTTTTTTTCTTTAGGGTTAGATTCATCTTTTGGTTTCTCATCAGCTAGTATTTTTTCTTCTGGTTTAGTATCTTCATCAACACTTCTTAATAAACTAGTTTGTCCTTCTAAAAGATCAAGTCGGTAACCAATAGATTTTACATCAGAGCCAAATTCTGGCTTAATCAATTTCATCATGAATAATTCAAGTTTTAAATGTTGAGAATTTGATGATGGTAAGTTTGAATTAATTTCATCAATCAAATCAAGTATACGAACCAGTTGTTTTGCTGATATTTTTTCATTTGCTTTTTCTAAATTCATTTTAAAATCTTCAGTTAAAGACTCGAGTTTTTTGTCATCTGGTAAATACTTCAGATAAAATAAATTCCGAAAAAATTCTGATATTGAATTTGAAATATCGGTTGGCTGCAAACCCTTTGCATAAGCTTCTCTGATTACATTTAAAATTTTACCTGTATCCTGAAACTCAATAGATTCAATTATTTCCTGTATCTCTTCAGAGCCCAATTTACCAACTAAGCTGAATATATTTTCAACAGTTACTTTTTCTCCAAATGTATTATCTGCTTGCTCAAATAAATTTATTGCATCTCTCAAAGATCCGTCCGAATAAGTTGCAATAGTTTGAAGAATGTCTTTATTGAAATTTATATTTTCTTTTTTTGAAATTTTTTGTAGTACCTTAATTATTTCTGCTTCAGAAATTTTTTTAAATACAACTTGTGTTGTTCTGCTTCTTATGGTTTCAATCACTCTATCTGGCTCAGTTGTTGCAAGTATAAAAATTACGTGTTCGGGTGGTTCTTCTAATGTCTTAAGAAATGCATTTGACGCTGCATTCGACAACATATGAACTTCATCCAAAATAAATATTCTCTTTTTTCCAGGAGAAGTTGCAATAAAATTTACACTTTCATTCATATCCCTTATGTCATCCACCTTATTATGAGAGGCTGCATCAATTTCAGATACGTCAAATACCGGGTCACAACCAAGTTCTTTTGCAATAATGCGTGCAAGTGAAGTCTTGCCCACACCTTTTGGTCCTGAAAATAGGTAAGCGTGACCAATTTTTTCATCCGATATTTGGGAGGAAATTAAAGAAACCGCTTCATCTTGTCCGACCATCTCTTTTAGATTTGCGGGTCTATATTTTCTATATAATGCTTGTTCCATATATGTAAATGCTAATAGGTTACACTTCTATAGTGCACTGAAGAATTAAACTTAGTCAAATGAGAATCGGAGTTGATTTAGACGGTGTTGTTGCAAACTTCACAAAAGGCTGGACTGAATTGTATGAAAAAGAATTTGGTAAAAAAATATTAGAGGAAGAGATAACTGAATGGGGCCTTTCTAAACCTTTAACACACTTTCAGGAGGAAATAGATTTCTGGAAATGGGCTAAAGATATCGACGGCTCATCCATTTTTAGAAATCTTGAACTGTACGAAAATGCTGTGGATGTTTTATATGAGCTTTCAAAAAATGGTCATGAGGTAGTAATTATTTCCTCTAAGCCATGGTGGTCAATACATGATACTTTGATGTGGCTTGGGGAAAATAAGATACCAACAAAAGAAATACATTTTATTGAGGAAAAGTGGAAGATAGATTGTGACGTTTACATAGATGATGCTCCATATCAGCTTGATAGTTATGTAAAAAACAGGAAAGATAAAACAATTATTAGATTCGTAAGATTATATAACGATCCTATCGAAGGCGTTCACGATTTAAATGATTGGAATGATTTAATCGCTTTATTAAATTCCATTTAAGAATTAATCTAAAATTGTGAATGATTCTTTCATACTTAGAGATAGAAAATGGAGAGAGACAAACGAGCGTGTTACTTTATCTTCGTACGCAATGTTATCTGAAGAATCAAAAGGTCGTTTTGAAAAAGAAGATCAAGATCCTTTTAGGACTGTTTTTGAAAGAGATAGGGATAGAATTATACACTCAAAAACATTTAGAAGATTAAAACACAAAACTCAAGTATTTATCAATCCGGATGGCGATCATTTTATAACAAGAATGACTCACACGCTAAACGTAACTCAAATTGGTAGATCTATCGCAAAAACTTTAGGCCTAAATCCAGATTTAACTGAAGCTATTTGTTTAGGGCATGACGTAGGACATTCTCCTTTTGGACACACTGGTGAGGAAGTTTTGAACGATATGCTTGATGGTGGTTGGAGCCATTCTGAAAATTCTGTAAAAATGCTCTCAATCATTGAACCTTTAAATCTCACAAAAGAAACTATTAATGGAATAGAAAAACATCCATGGAAATATGAAGAACCTCCCTTTACTAATGAAGGCTTAATTTGTAGATACGCCGATAGGATTGCATATCTTTCACACGATGTTGAAGATGCAATAAGAGCTGGTGTGTTAAATGAAAGTGAAATACCACAAAGCATTACTTCTGAACTTGGTAGTCCAGGTAAAACTTGGATAAATTCACTTATTTCAGGGATTTTTAAAGCGTCGTCTGAAGGTAACCTTCGTATGGATGATGAGATTTTGAATATTATGAACAATTTAAGAGAGTTTATGTTTGAAAAAGTATATCTCAGAGATGAAACAAAAAAGGAGAGAGCAGAAGCTAAAAAAGTTGTTGAAAAACTAGTTTCCAATTTTACGAATAATCCAAACTTACTACCTGAGCAATACAGGACTGTTCAATCAGAACTTGAAAATGCCGTAGACTACGTGGCTGGTATGACGGATAGATTTGCCCTGAAGGAATTTAGCAAGTTATAACTATTGTCCCTTAAACTTAGGATCTCTCTTTTCCATTCTTGCAAAAATTCCTTCTTTCAAGTCTTCAGAACTCAGAAATGAAGTACTCCACATTCTTACAAGATCTAACGACTGATCAGATGTTAACTCCTCACCTTTATCAAGGATCATTTTTACACCTCTCATAACTAATGGTGAGTTTGATGCAATCTCATTTGCTAATTCCATAGCACCATTAATAAGTTCTTCATGGGTGTCAAAAATATGATTTACAAATCCAATCTCTTTTGCATATTCACCATCAAAAGTTTTGCCAGTGTATGCTAGTTCTCTTAGTAGACCCTTTGATATGATTTTAGGCATTCTTTGTAAAGCCCCAACATCGGCTACTAATCCAAGCTTTGATTCACCAATTGAAAATTTAGCATCTTTTGTTGAAAGCCTAATATCACAAGATGCTACTAAATTTGTGGCACCTCCAATACTAAATCCTTGAATTGCCGCTATTGTTGGTTTTTGTGTTTTTGCAACAGCCGTGATAGCGTCTTGAAATTTTTTTGTAACCTCCATAATTTCAATTCTTTCTTTCGCATTAGTTTTTAAATCTTCATTTAGATCAAATGCTTCTACAAGTAAATTTATGTCTATACCTGCAGAAAACGTATCTCCTTTTGCTGCAATAAGAATTACTCTTACCTCGTCACTCTCATCTAATTCTTTTACTAATTCTGGAAGTCCAAACCATAGTTCATCGTTTAAGGCATTTTTTTTCTCAGGACGATTTAGCCAAACAATCCCAATATTGTCTTTTACTTCTGAAAATATTTTTTTATCCATACTTACCTAACTTCTATCTTACTAAAATAACAAAATGGATGTATTTGAAGCTCTCTATACAACGAGGGCGATGCGAAGGGTAAAAGAAGATCCTATCCCTGATGAAATTATAAAATCAATGATTGATTCAGCAATTCGTGCACCAAGTGGTTCAAACAGACAAGACTGGAGATTTGTAGCTGTAACAGACCAAGAAGTCAGAACCCAGTTAGCTGATATCTATAAAGAAACCTGGGACTATTACGTTAAATCTTTTTATAATAATTCGTCTGATTTAGGTGCTTCAAATTTAAAAGACAAAGAACAAATTGATACTGTTCGTAGAATTAGTAATTCTGCAAGCTGGTTAGCTGAGAACTATGAAAAAGTACCCCTATTGGTTTTAGTTTTTTCAAGAAATGATCCAACTGGTTCATCAATTTATCCTGCAATATGGAGTTTGATGCTTGCTGCAAGAGGCCATGGAATAGGAACATGTCTAACAACAGTAATGAGTTTTAAGACAGAAGAAGTTTATAAAATTCTTGATATTCCAGTAGACAAAGGGTGGGCCTTAAATGCCACTATTACTGCAGGATACCCTTTAGGGAAATGGGGAGTTGCAACAAGAAAGCCTGTAGAGGAAGTTACTTTTTTAAATAAATGGGGTGAATCACCAGATTGGAATTTAAATGAACCCCTTTGGAATTACTAGATAAGTAATTTTTAAGCACGCCCGGAGGGAGTCGAACCCCCAACCTTCTGATCCGTAGTCAGACGCTCTATCCAGTTAAGCTACGGGCGCTTGGCGGAGAGGGAGGGATTTGAACCCTCGAGGGGACTTTCGTCCCCCACTCGCTTAGCAGGCGAGCGCTTTAGACCACTCAGCCACCTCTCCAAGCTTGCGGAGGGAGTGGGATTCGAACCCACGGTATGGAATACATACATTAGTTTTCAAGACTAACGCCTTCGTCCGCTCGGCCATCCCTCCAAACTAAAATCTTTTTGCGGAGGGAGAGGGATTCGAACCCTCGAAGGGGATAAACCCTTACACGCTTTCCAAGCGTGCGCACTAGGCCAGACTATGCGATCCCTCCATGAAAAGACCTAAAGTATTAGTTTAATTACCTCTTACTTTCAAAGAAAGAGGATAATATAACTTCAGATTCATGGGATAAAATATTATCTCTTATCTCAACAAAGTGATTAAGTCTTTTATCCTGTGGAATATTGTAAAGTGTATATGCTGCACCCGATTTTAGATTTGGTGAGCTGTATAAAAGAGTTTTGATTCTCGCGTTGACTATCGCTCCTGCACACATTGGGTCAGGCTCTAATGTAATTGCAAGAGTGGTGTTTTCTAATCTCCAAGTTTTTAAGATCTGGGATGCTTCTTTTATTACTAATATCTCAGCATGGGCAGTTGGGTCTTGATCAATTTCACGCCTGTTGTGCGCTTTTGTAATTAATTTATCATCATTATCAAAAAGTGCAGCTCCAATTGGCACTTCATCTATCTCTAGTGCTTTCCTTGCTTCGGCTAAAGCTACTTGCATTTTTTCTATATCAGATTTATATTTCATATCCCTAAACTTATTCTAGGAGGGATCGCATAGTCCGGTCTAGTGCGCGACACTCGAAATGTCGTGAGTCTTTATAGGCTCCGTGGGTTCGAATCCCACTCCCTCCGCTTTAAACTTCAGTTTCTAAAACTCTAGTATTAATATTGAAAAGTGCTTGAGTTTTTTATCTTCGCTTCAGTGACTGCCATAACACCAGGCCCCAACAATTCAATGCTTATGGCATCAGGTATAAAATTTGGTAGACGACCGTCGATTCCTCATTTCTTAGGAATTTGGCTTGGCTTTACATTTTTATTTTTTGTAGGGGGTTACATTCTTTCATTTGTCCCTAGTGAAGTATTTACTTATCTTCAATATATTGGGTATGGAGTAATTGTTTATATCGCATACAAAATTGCTACAACCAAAACATCAACTGATAAAAGTAAGATAGAAAAACCATTTACATTTATACAGGCTTGCTTGTTTCAATGGGTAAATCCAAAAGGTGTTGTAATGGCAATTTCTGGATTAACAGCCTTTAATATAACTCACTTACAAGGGACACTAATATACTTTTCAGTTCTACCATTTTGTGTTGGAATTTGGTTACTTTTAGGGGAAAAGTTACAAAATTGGCTAAGAAAAAATTCTATTCTTGAGAGAACTGTTTATATTTTCTTAGGTCTTAGTATGATAGCAAGCTTACTTTTAGCTTAACTTTTCAACCCCTAAAATATTCCCCAAGCTATCAGAAAATTCTACTCCTCCATCTTCGGTTTGATTATTTTCGAGTAGAGCTATCAATATTCTTCCCACTGCTACAGCAGTACCGTTTAATGTATGAAGTAAATTTGTATCTTTTTCTACTTTTGTACGAATATTTAACCTTCTGGCCTGAAAATCTGTTGTGTTTGAACAAGATGTTACTTCTCTATATGTACTCTGACTTGGTATCCATGCTTCGATATCAAATTTTTTAGCAGCAGATGAACCTAGATCGCCAGTGCAAACATCAACGACTCTATAAGGAATTTCTAGCTCTTGTAAAATCTCTTCTTCAACTGAGAGAATAAATTCATGTTCTTCTTCTGATTTTTCAGGACTACAAAAAGAAAACATTTCTACTTTATCAAATTGATGCACTCTAAATATTCCGGTTGTGTCTTTGCCATAAGTTCCAGCTTCTCTCCTAAAGCAAGTTGAATATCCTGCATATCTGATAGGTAGTTTGTCAAAATCAAGAATTTCATCACCGTGTAAAGCAGCAAGTGATACTTCGGACGTACCAACTAGAAATAGGTCATCATTTGGAATCTCATATACTTGATCTGAATCATCAGGAAAAAACCCAGTTCCAAAAAGAGCATTTTCTCTAACCAAAACTGGTGGAATTGTTGGATTGAATCCTTTTTCAGACAATTTATTCATCGCATAAGAAACAAGATTGAATTGCATTTTCACCAAATCTCCAAATAAGTATGAAAATCTAGAACCTGAAACACTTGAGGCTTTTTCTACATCAATTAAACCTAATTTTTCTCCAATGTCTATATGCGATAGTGGATTTTTCATATCCTTAGGCTTTCCTACTTGCTTTAGTTCTTTATTGTCGGCATCTGTTTTGCCAACAGGAGATGAGGGATTGACAATATTTGGAATTTTAATCCACTCGTTTAGAAAATCTTCTTCTTTTTTCTGTGTTTCCTCTGTTAGCTTTTTAACCTTTTGACTAAGTTTTTCAGCCTTTTGAAGTAATTTATCCTTTTCATCCCCGTCTGATGAGGCAATCTCTTTGCCTAATTTTTTTTGGTCAGACCTGAGTTTTTCGGATTCAAATTTTGACTCTCTTCGTTCTTCATCAAGTTTTTTTAAATTTTGTAAATCAATTTTTAAGTCTCTTTTTTTAAGATTTGTTTCAATAATTTCAAGATCAGTTTTTATAAGTTGTGGATCTATCATGATTTAATCCTCTGGTGGTATAAAGGCTTTGACAGAATATATATTATCTTCGAAATCTTCTTCATTTTCTACTTCTTCGACAAGTATAAACCACTCATATAGAATTCCTTTTTCAATTTCTAAAGGATCTAGGTAGTAACTTTTACTTTCAAAAGGACCGATGGTGTTTAGTTTTGTTCTTTTTTCATAGACTGTTTCTCCTGATTCATCTGTTACCAAGATTAAAACAAGTACTTCTGTTTCCTCAACATTTCCTTCATTTGCAATCACTAGTTGCAGTGACGTAGGTTGGTCAAGTAATACTCTATAACCTTCTTCGGTAGTAGCTATTGATTCAGGTACAAATTCGGCACCTGTTACAGAAATATCTCTTCTCAGAAAAAGACCACTTTTATTTTCAATTGCTCTATCTACGATAAGTTCAGCAAATTGATATGCGTTTGATTCAATACCTGTATATTCAATATTAAAAAAATCTGGCAAAAATAAATTTTCGTTATCTGATGTAATTTTAATTTCTGACAAGAAATTGCTGTAAGCTTTATCTCCAACAGATAAACTTGTTATGCTTTCTGCAATAGACTCCTCGAGTAGTTGTGAGTATTCCTGATCAACTAAATTTAATATTGAGACCTGAAAAGTTTCCAAACCTTTTAACCAGGATGTTGTAGCTATTTCTAATAATTCTCTCTCAGTTCCCATATAACTACTTTCAGAATAAATAAGAATATTGTTTGCTTCTTGAGCATCTCTTATTATTTCAATAAAAGTTGATTCGAATTCATCCCTATTAAGTTCATCAAAATTTATTAACTTATCATATTTCTTTGATGCGTCTTGGTGAAGGCTGGATATTACGTAGGCTTCTTCTAAAAATGTATTTATTTCCGAAGATTCCGAAAAATTATCATAAAATCTAAACGCAAAAAATCCTATGGTAATGCTCAAAATAATTACAAAAATGTATCGTATTATATTCATAGACTTTTCAATATTTTTAAATTTTAGTTCTTTATATAGTCTATAAATACAATTACATTTCACAACTAAGATTATTAGGGAATGAAAAATTTTAAACTTGTTTGGTCAGCTAGAAGCGAATGTGGACCAAATAGAAAGAAAAATGAAGACTCTATTTATCCATCAACTTCAGGTAATAATCATCCCCCATTCAAGGCAGCTGTTTGCGATGGACTTGGAGGACACGTAAGTGGGGATATTGCTAGCAAAATTGCAGCGGATACACTAAATGAAGAATTTGAGGATTTAAATAAAATCATAAATAAAGCAAACAGTCAGATCTTAAAATTTCAGGATGATAATCCAGAATCCCTTGGAATGGGAACAACTATGACTGTAGTTACAATAAACGAGGATGCTTTAATGAAAATTGGACATGTCGGAGATAGTAGATGCTATGTTCTCTCTGATCGAAATTTAGTTAAGGTCACAGAAGATCAAAATGTACCTGGATATCAGAATGTATTAAAACAGGCACTTGGTTCCAATGAGAAACTAAATATTCAAGAAATAGACTTTCAACTTCAAATTGGAGATGTAATACTCCTATGTAGTGACGGACTTTACAATGAAGTCGGTGAGGAGTATATAAAGAGAAAAATGCAGGACGGTACAAGTGCCGATACTTTAGTTAGTGAAGTATTGTTACTAGATCCTAAGGATAATGTATCTGCAATAATGATTAACCTTATTTAAATTATGGAAATAGGACAAATAATTAAAGAGAGATATGAAATTACTCAACTTTTGGGTGAAGGTGGTATGTCATATGTTTACAAAGCTATTGATAAACAGCTCCAAAGAACAGTAGCAATCAAAACACTTAAGCCAAACTATGTAGAGCAAGAAAAATTTGTAGAAAGGTTTAAAAGAGAAGCACAAACAGCTGCAAATTTAAATCATCCTAATATTGTCCAAATTTTTGACTGGGGAATCGGAGATGAACCCTTTTTTGTTATGGAGTACATAGAAGGAAACACACTAACCTCGATTATTGCAAATAAAAGAACGATAAGTATGAATGATATTTTATTTATAGGTGCACAAGTGTCTAGCGGGCTACAAGCTGCTCATTCAAAAGGTCTTGTTCATAGAGACATAAAACCTGGAAATATAATGATTACTCCACAGGGGAAAGTAAAAGTTACGGATTTTGGTATTGTTTCATTACAAAATGAAGAAAGTGATATCACAAAAACAGGATCTATCCTTGGCACAGCAAGTTATATTTCTCCTGAACAAGCTCAAGGAAAGCCTGTATCAAAAGAGTCTGACCTATATTCTTTAGGAACAGTACTATATGAATTAATTACTGGTAGACCCCCTTTTGATGGTGATACTCCTATTGCTACTGCTACAAAACACATTACTGATAAGCCTGAAAAGTTGAGTACATACAGAGCTGATATACCAAAAGGTATTGAAAATGCTGTGTTAAAACTATTACATAAATATCCAAAAGATAGATTTAAAAATGCTGAAGACTTGAGAGCTGTCCTGCTTCAACAAAAAACACAACTTCAAGCTATTCAAACTCAAGAAAATCTTGTTGATTTAACAAGTCCAAAAATAAAATACAGATTTACCCTACCAGCATTGGTAATTTCTTTATCAATAGTCGTAGGAACAATATGGACATTATCAAGAATTTTTGATGGATTGCCTGTTGATGGAGGAGCCCAAGTAGTTATAAATGTTCCAGATTTGACTGGTAGCAGTCAGACTGAAGCTCTGAACGATCTTCAAAATTTAGGATTTAAAGTTGGCATAGAAAACTCAGCACACCCAGAAGTTCCTGAAGGTTCTGTAATAAGAACCCAACCTCCAGCAAATACATCAACAAATCCTGATACTCTGGTAACAATAATTGTATCGGTGGGTCCAGAAGCATATCCGATTCCTTATGTTGTAGACTTGGAGACCGAAAGAGCAGTGTATGTAATTGAGGAAAGTGGATTTACAGTAGGTCAAAAAATAGAAGTTAATGATGATAATGTACCCATTGGATTTGTTATTTCTCAGAATCCTATTGCAGGTAAAAAAATGGGCCCTGGATCTACCGTAGACCTTGTTGTTTCATCCGGCCCCAGTTTGATTGTACTTGGAGACTTATCTAAAAAATCAGTTGAAGATGCTACTCAAATATTAGAGACTTTAGGCTTGGAGTTTGAAACTATTGAAGAATTTTCTGAAGATATTGAAGAAGGTCTTGTTTCAGGTACGATTCCCGAAGCTGGAGAGATCGTCACCCCTGATGATATTGTTACGGTTATTGTTTCACTTGGAATCAAAATTGAAGTTCCCGAAGTAGAGGGTCTAACTTATCAAGACGCAATAAATAAACTCGAAGAAGTTGGGCTTGTTGCAACCATAAGTGGTGACACAAGTGGTATTGTAAGAAAACAATTACCACGAAAAGGTGAGTTTCTTGAACCTGAAGGTGTTGTTGAACTAACTTTCGATGAATAAAACAAAAATATTCAAATATAAATTATTAGACTGGTCCAAAAAAAATACTAGGAAATATTCCTGGAGGAATTCAAATGATCCATGGAAGATTTTACTTCTTGAGATCATTGCACAACAAACTCAGCTGGATAGAGCGAATATTTATTACGAAAAATTTATAAAAAGATTTCCTACCCCAAAAGAAATGTCAAAAGCAACAAAAAAAGAAATTCTTAGTCTGTGGTCTGGATTAGGTTACAACAATAGAGCCTTGAGGCTTCATGAAACTTCAAAAATTTTATCAAAAAAATCATTTAATTCAATCTATCCAAATTTTGAAGTGCTTCCAGGAGTAGGCAAATACACTAAGAATGCCCTTCTGTCTTTTGCTTACAAAGATAAAGTAATTGCCCAAGATACCAATGTTGTAAGAATTTTTAGTAGATTTTTTGGAATTAAAAATCCAGAAAGTTTTATAAAGAAAAATGAAAAATTTATATTAAAAAATATAGATTCTCGAAAATTTAACCAAATCCTAATGGATTTTGGTTCTGAAATCTGTATTTCTAAAAATCCGCAATGTGAAAGTTGTGTACTCGAACCAAATTGTAAAAAATTTTTTCAAGATACAAAATATATCCAGCCAGCTTTCAAAGGTTCAAATAGAGAGATTCGTGGAAAAATTATTAAGTATTTAATTAATAATGAAAATGTTGAAATTTCTACATTAATGGAAAAATTAGAGATAGAAGATTCAAAGATTAAGCCAATTATCAAAAAACTTTCTGATGAGGGAATGGTAAATATAAAGAATAAGAAATTGATTGAAATTAGCTCATAGCAATAGTATTTTTTAAATATGCCTGTCTCAAAGAAAAGAAATACAAACAAAAACAATGGACCAACTAGGTCTAAAAAGATATCTGCACAGATGTCAGATGTTGGTGGTCCATCACCAAGATGGTTTGTAATCACAATGTCTTCTTTAATGATTATTGGAGTTTTACTTATAGTGTTAAACTACCTTACACTACTGCCTGGTTCAGTCTCGAGATGGTATTTATGGAGTGGCTTAGGTTGTATTGGCATAGGTTTTCTTATGACAACAAAATATAATTAAATAATTTTTAAGCCTTCTTTTTTTAAGTAATCAAAACTATCAAAATTAATATTTTGAAAATTTGTATGATTTTTAATCTCTTTAACTGCAATCTTACCGTTATCTTCACTGAACCAGCTGATATTTGTTCTTCTTAAAAGATAATCAACTGGTGTAGCAACGCAATAATGCTTAATAGAATGCTCAAGATCAGATAAATTATAGTAATTTTGATAATTGATTATCTGATCTTGAAATTCAATATCCTGTAGCTCAAACTTTTTATTAAACAATTGCCTCAATGCCTCAATTGCAATTATTCTAAAACCAGTTAATTTTCCCCCTGCAATTTGTATAAAGTTTTTATCAATCTCTTCGATAATGTGTCCCCTCATAATTTTTTTTGTAGAGTTGTCTTTATCATCTATTAGAGCTCTGATGCCAGACCAACTTGATATATATTCAAGGTTTTCGATATCAAAATATTTTTTGACATGTCGTATCAAATAATCAATTTCTTCCTTTGAAGCTTGAGGGTTGTCTTTTGTACCGGAAAATTTTTCTATATCTGTTGTGCCGACAATAGTGTTTCCATTCCAAGGTAAAACGAACATTACTCTTTCATCCTCAGTCTTTGGCAGAAAAACGCCATTGTTTTTAATCTCTAAAGGGTCTCCTTTTAGAACTAAATGTGCTCCTCCACTCATTTTTAGTTTTGTAGACAGTTTTTTATAATCACCTGGCAAATTATGAACTCCTGATGCTGCAATTATTTTTCTTGTAGAAACTGAGTATTCAATCCCTGTTAATTCACAAAATAAATCTATTTCATAAAGCTTATTTTTTTTAGATATGTTTTTTACATTTAAATAATTTATGGCCGTTGAATTATTAATTTCGACAGCTGTTCTTAATAAAGAAAGTACAAGCTTTGAATCATCAGTTTGTGCATCCTGAAAGATAAAACTTTTATTTAAATTAATTTTTTTTAACTTTGGAAATAGGTCAAATGTATTATTTTTAGAAATATTCTTATGTTTTTCTGATTTCTTCCTTCCTCCTAAAAAATCATAAAAAAGTAAACCTATCTTAAACGAAAAAGGAGCTATAAAATTTTTTTGAAAAATTTTGGGTAAATCTGCAAATCCATCATTTTTGTAAATTGGCGCTAAAAGTTTAAGTGGTCTGTAAAGAGAGCCTAATCTTTTTTTTAATATTTTCTGCTCATTTAAGCTTTCCTTAACTAGAGAAAATTGAAGCTGAGGTAAATACCTTATGCCTCCATGTAATAGCTTGGTACTTCTGCTTGATGCTCCGGATGCAAAGTCATTCTTATCAACAAGTAAGACATTTAGTCCTGCATTCGAGGCAATAGTATGAGTTGCGGCCCCAACAATTCCTCCCCCAATGATTAACAGATCATATTCATCATTTTTTTTTAACTTATCTATTTGGTTACTTCTTGAAAACGTCAATTTTCTATGGGAGTCATTTCTTCTTTACAATGCTTTGGAGGTTCATTAGCAACAACCGATTGTAATTTTACAGTTAACTCTGTTCCACATGCCTTACATAAAAAAGACTGGGACGTTTCAAGAACGTCTGTTGGATCAATTTCAGGAGGTACACTAGCTAAAGATCCAATAGAATTTTTTAAAAAACGAAATATTACAACACCAATGAAAAAAGCTATTAAATATTCCATTAAATTGTAAAATATCTATATAGAGAAATTAGTACAGCAATAACAATCCATGCAATTGCAACACCTTTAGGATTAGTTTTTAGGTAAGACTCCCTATATCTTTTCTCTTCAAGAACATCATCTATAGAATCTTTTAGTTGTCTTAATTCACTTTCAGATAAATTTTCAAAGTCTTTTTTATCCATAATATAAGGTTACCTTTTTGTGGAGATGATGGGACTTGAACCCACGACCCCCTGCTTGCAAAGCAGGTGCTCTTCCAGCTGAGCTACATCCCCTCGCTACATATATTATGCCCTTAAATTACTTGTAAATGAAAAATTTTAGAAATATTTCATATTCATTACTAATGTAGATAGAGCGAAAGGGCCTATAGCTCAGCCTGGTTAGAGCGCATCCCTGATAAGGATGAGGTCGTTAGTTCAAATCTAACTAGGCCCACTTTCTTTTTCTTTTTGCAAAAGTTTTTTCTTTTGAGATACTCCGCCAGGTCCACTATATCCACCTATTTTGCCATCAGATCTAATTACTCTATGGCAAGGAATAACTATAGGGTAAGGATTTTTTCCACAAGCATTTGCAACTGCTCTTGCACTATTCGGATGTCCAATATTTAAAGCAATCTCTTTATAAGTTTTTGTTTTACCTTTTGGAATTTTAGTTATTTCTTCCCAGACCTTAATTTGAAATTTAGTGCCAATAAGTTTCATATCAATTTTCCAAGAATCTCAAGTATCGCCGACGCCCATGAAGTTTCATTATGATGTCCATTTTCTTGGAATGAAAATATTACTGTTTTGTTGTGAGATTCAAGTGAGTCTTTTATCTTCTTGACTCCTGAATAATAAAAGTCATCATTATTTGAAAAGTCTAAATCCCAGTTATTTGGAAAAATATTTTTTACGTGATCGCCAAAAATATGTCCCTCTTTTTTTCCTGTATAAAGATATGTGGATGATTCATCAGATAAATTTTTTACATCATATAAAATTCTGGGGTATCCGAACCAAAATGCAGGAGATAAAGAAATTATGTTTCTAAATTGAGGAAACAATATGGATGTTTTGATTGACATAAGACCACCCATTGACGCTCCCGCAACAATTTGATTTGTGTTATCAAAATTAACGTTCAAATAATTTAAAACAGATGGCAAAAAATTCGAAACTACATTCTTAATATGTGTTTCCGCATAGTTAATTTCATTTTCCTTTGGATAAGGATTGTATTGAATGTGTCTTTTTTCGTTCGAAGTGATTCCGATTATTAAAAAATTTTTTCCGAATTCATTCTCAATAGTTTGTAATATATTTTCAAGGTCAAATATTGTTCCAAAATGACTTGTTGATGAATCAAATAAATTTTGTCCATCGTACGTAAGAATTAGATTGTCAATCTGAGAAAAATCATTGGGTATTCTAAATAAAATCTTATTAGTTTCACTAATTTCTTCATCAAAAATTTCATTGCTTGTAAATAGATTTTTAAAATCTTTATCGTCCGAATAGTTTGAAAATGATATATGTTGATTCACTGTTAAATATTATTCTATAAAAAAGAATTAAAACTAAAAATTTTATTTAAATATAAAAAATTTGTTATAATTCATTAAGCATAAAGAGAAGGTTAAGACCTCGGCAACCTGGATGACTATCCAAGGTGCTAGAAAATGTGGCAGAAATGCAACTAAATAGTCAAATTCCTTCTCCAAAAAAGGAGAAAATTTATGAAGTTTAATTCAAAACTTATTCATGCAGGGTATGATTCTGATGCTAATCCAGAAGGATCGATAACAGTACCTATTTATAAAACAACTGCTTATCAGTTCAACAATACTGAACATGCAGCAAGCTTATTTGGTCTAAAAGAGTTTGGTAACATCTATTCTCGATTAGGCAATCCAACCGTAGGTGCACTAGAGGCAAGGCTTACTGATCTTGAAGAAGGTGCTATGTGTGTAGCTTTATCTTCTGGTACATCTGCTGTGATGTACTCTCTTATAAACATAATGAGTCAAGGTGATAATTTTGTTACTGCAAACCAACTTTATGGTGGGACCTACACTATGTTCGATAATATTTTACCTGAGTATGGGATAGATTCTAAAAAAGTTGATATCACTGATCTCAAAGCTGTTGAAGATGCGATTGATGACAAAACAAGAGCTATCTACTGTGAAACTATAACAAATCCTGGTTTAGTTGTAGCTGATGTTACAGCATTATCCGAAATTGCACATTCAAAAGGAATTCCATTAATTGTTGATGCTACATTTACAACTTCTGCAATTCAAAAATCATTTGAATTTGGTGCAGATATTGTTGTTTATTCATTAACTAAATGGATGTCAGGCCACGGACGTGTAATTGCTGGTGCAGTCATTGAAAAAGGTGGGTTTGATTGGGGAAATGGTAATTTTCCTTTATATGACAAACCAGATACCAGTTATGGCGGTATGAGATGGGGACATGACTTAGGAGACTTAAGCAGTGTTGCGTACTCACTAAGATTAAGAACTGTACCTTTAAGAAATCTAGGAGCAAATATGTCTCCAGAAACTGCATTTGAAGTAATGAGTGGTCTCGAGACTCTTGGCCTAAGAATGGATAGACATTGTGAAAATGCAATTAAGGCTGCTGAGTACTTATCAGACCATGAGCTTGTTGAGTGGATAAGATATCCTGGACTTAAAGATGATCCAGCATACGAGCTTTCTGAAAAATACTTAAAAGGTACTGGTGGGACTATGGTCGTATTTGGAATTAAAGGTGGGAAGGATGCAGGGCAAAAGTTTATTGACAACTTAAAGATGTTTAGGCATGTTGCAAATGTTGGAGATACTCGATCTTTGGCTATACATCCAGCGTCGACTACTCACTCTCAACTAGATGATGAGCAACTTGTTGCTGCTGGGGCTCCACCAGAATTAGTTAGACTTTCAATTGGTATCGAAGATATTGAAGATATCATTGAAGACTTATCACAAGCACTTGAAAGTACAAGATAAAACAAGCAAGTTTTACATTCCACAACTTAAACTTGAATCTGGTGAGCTGCTTGAGGATGTAGAGATTGCTTATACAACTTATGGAACTTTGTCCGATAAAGGTGATAATGCCGTATTAATTTTTCATGCACTAACTGGAAGTCATATGCTGGCAGGAAATTATAAAAAAAAGGACAATTTCGATATTCCATGGAACGATGAGCTAGAAATTGGTTGGTGGGATGAATTTGTTGGGCCTAATAAAATTATTGATACAAATAAATACTTTGTTGTGTGTGCAAATTATCTTGGTGGTTGCTATGGATCTACTGGGCCAAACTCAATAAATATAAAGACAGGGGAAATCTATGGTGATGACTTTCCTTTTATTTCATTTAAAGATATAGAAATCTCTCAAAAACTACTGTTGGATGATTTGGGTGTTGTCTCTTTAGAGGCTGTGATTGGTCCATCAATAGGAGGTTTGATGGCTCTTGAATTTTCTCTTTTATATCCGGACTACGTCAAAAATCTAATATCAATTTCAAGTGGGTATAGATTGTCTACAATACAATTGCTACATAATCTTGAACAAGCATATATATTAGATCTTGCAAAAAGCTCAAACGGAAGAGAAGCTGAATACTTATCACTAGCGAGAATGATTGCACATAAAACCTATATTTCGCTTGAGCTATTATCAAGTAGAGCAAAAGATGAAAGTAAGTACGATAAAAGCTTTCTTGATGGATTTTTATCTACATCTCAAGAGTCTTATATGATGCACCAAGGTGAAAAGTTTATTCAAAGGTTTACTCCAGAATCTTATAATTCCATAATTAAAGGGTGGCAAAATTTTTATATTGACACCAAGGAAATAAAAAAATTAGAGAACACAAATGTTTTGATTATTTCCGTTGATTCAGATGTTTGTTTTTATCCTGAGGAACAAGTTGAATTTGAAAATCTTTTAAAAGTAAATGGTATTAAAACAACCGTGAAAGTTATAAATTCAACAAAGGGCCATGATTGTTTTCTTTTGGAGCCAGAGCTTTTTAAAAAAGAATTTCAGAATTTCATCTAAAATTTTTATAAGATTGTAAAATTTTCGTTCGAAAAATCGACTACTAAGTTCTTTGAATTTAAAATAGCCGAAAAATTTTTTTCTCCTATCCCTAGAATTGCAGGAATGTTGTGCTCTGCACATCTTATGGCCATATGTGAATTTGGACCTCCAAATTCGGTAATCAATGATTTTATTTTGTAATTAAAAATCCAATCCCATCCTGGATCTGCTGCTGGAATAACGATTATCTTATCATCTAAGTTATTTTTGTTGTTTTCAGTGCCATCTAAAAATAGAATTTCTCCAGTAACTGTCCCTTGTCCAATATAATTTCCATCTTTATTCATCTCTTCATATGCATAGAAATCATCTGAGCTAGTTACTACATCGGGCATAAGAGTATCTACAATCTTTTGATTAAAAGTATTCATATCGTTGTATTCGAAATCAAGTAGCTGGAAGAGTTCACGATCGGAGATGTCCTTTTCTTCAATTTCATTTAAAATACCATCTATTCCTTTTGTGTAGTAAAACTTTGAATTTTCTCTAGTAGAAACTGCAAGCTGAAACATTTCTACCCAGTTCTCAGATGTGTAAGAAATTTTATTAAAATTAAAATAATCGTCAATTTTTTTAAATATATCAATTTTCAATGGTTCACTTGGAGTTGGCTCATTACTTGTGTGGATTAGTGACTCAGCAAAGGATATATTGCTTTTTAAATTTGAAGAGGATAAGTTATAGTTTCCTGCCCTTACATGTCCGTAGAGAATCAAAAAGTCATTCAGACTTATATCTCCTGTCTTTACCCTGTAAGCATCCTGTTTCATTTTTGTACTTATTGAATTTACAGAAAGTAGTAGGTTTTGCTTTTCTTCTTCATTAATAACTCCATTTTTCAAAAAGTTGTTTAATTGAGCAAAATAAACAAATCCTAATCTTGAGTGATGAGTAAATGGCAATGCCATATTGTCTCGAACAAATTTTATATTTTCTTTATCTAAATATTGAAAGCTATCATCAAGCTTTGAAAATGCATCTAAAATTATTTCATTATTTTTATGAAGGGTAGAGCTGTTAAAACTGTCAATTTCGATTAAATCATGATGCCATTGAATAATCTCTTTTCTATCGATAATGTTTTTATATTCTTCTCCAAATTTCTCATCTGTTTCAAATGTGTAGGATGACCTTGATATATCAAACTCTATAGAATCATGAAGATGTGGATAAGTCTCTAATTTGTTTAACTGATAATTAATGATTTTTTCACATGTTTCATTCTTTATATTTCGAGTTAGAAAACTATTTAAGCTATGGTTTACATTTATGTATGCAACATTGTTAAATAGCTCCATCAACTTGCCTCCTGAATAAATTCTGTATCCAAATTCTCCACGCTGTATATTCCACGTTGTATCAGTGAACATGAATCTGTAAAGACTAAAAGCAATATTATCGGGTTTCTTACCGATCATTTCGGCTGGATTCATATCAGACATATTGCTATATATTTGATTAGTGCCAAATCGATCATCTGTAGTTGGAATTAATTCTTTATACCTTTTTACATTTTCATCAATAACACTTCTTTCAACCATTATGGGTTCTTTTTTTATTACTTTTCCCATTAAAGGTCTAACTTGAAGTAATAAAGGTTCTTCCTTCTGATCTGTAACTATTTCAATATCTAGTTGTTTATTTCCAAATAGATTCTCTAGTTGATTTTGTATATTAAAAAATTTGTAATATTCTTTAAATTTTTCAGGAAGATTATCCAGAGATCTATGAATAAAAAAATTTTTGATTTTGTTGTATCTACCAGATGTTACAGCATCAGTTTGAGACCCATAGTAAGTTGAAAATGTTCTGTATGGAGAATCAGTACCTACTTTATAGGATGTAAGGACTGATACACTTTTTGCTCCATCAACATAGTCTTGGAAAATAACCGTATTGTTATCCTCTTTTTCATAGCTTTGTAAAACTTCATTCCATGATTTCTTGACGAGGGATATATCGTTTTTTTCTATTGGACCAATAGATAAAAATTTACCTGCACTTGAAGTTTCATCTGTATCTTCTTTTGAACTATTGCTTCTAATAATTATTTGTTCAGAAAACTTTCCTAAAGTCTCTTCAATATTTTCAAAATCATCAAAAGCTATCTCTTTAAAGTATGGGATTTTTATATTGGAATTGTTTTTTACAAATTCTAAATTTTTAGCCTTGTTTTTATAATTTAATTGATCTTGTGGGTTTAGATTATTTTTAGATGAGATATCATCATTTTCCACAGTTACTTCCTAACAGTTGAGCCAACTACTAAAGCTGCAGATATTATAATCAAATTCTTTACAATATATTGTCCTTCAAGAGTGAGTCCAAATGGAAAGCTTGTAAAACAAACCTCTGGAAACAGAACTAATGGTAGAAAAGTTCCTGGCATCTGAATAAAAAGTAAAATTATTGAAACCCTAATCAATGGCTTGATAATCATTGTTATCCCAATAACAACTTCCCATATTCCTAAAATAGGTACAAATGTCTTGGGGTTTTCAAACCAATATACAGTATTTTCAACCAGCTCTTGTGCCGGACTTAAGCCCAAAGGTTTTAGAGCACCAAACCATATATAGATTATGCCAAGGGAATATCTTAACAGTGTAACTCCCCATTTTGACATGAATTCAGTCACAAATATATCAAGATCATCAAAACTTTTTATATTTCTCACAAACACAATCTAGTAAATAAATTAAATAATAAGAAAACAACAAAGAGTAATTATCTAAAAATTATATAAATTAGAAAAGAGGAACTTAACCAAGCTATAGAAAATGTAAAAACTATAAAAAAAGGTTTTATTTTTTTAAAAACACCAGAAAAAGACAAAGCTAAAAGCAGTCCAAAAACTATAGAAAAACCAATTATAAATGCATCAAGTAAGCTCAATTGATATTAATTTCAGATTCATTATTTTTTTTTGAAGGCAGGTGTTTATTTAAGAAATTTCCTATTTGTTCAAAAGCAGATATTGTTTCCGGCATTCTAATGTCTATATGAAAAACGTGATACATCCCATCCCATTCAAAATATTCGTTTTCACAATTGTCTCTATCAAGTATTTTTTTTAAAGACTCGGAGTCGGAAAGTAATAGTTCCTCTGAACCAACTTGAATCATAATGGGAGGACTTTTTCTAAAGTCTCCCTTTAATGGAACCATATATGGATTTTCTGGATCAAACTCTCCTTCGTTTATATAAAAGCCATGAAGAGTGTCATTGTTTTCCCATATTCTTTTAAAAATAGGTCCTAAGAGTAAATCCCTGTTTGCCATTTCAGCTGTATAAGTCTCTCCTCTTCCAGTTAAATCTGTCCACGGTGATAACAAAGCTAGTGACGTAGGGATATCTTGCTTTGTCTCAATAAGTTTTAGAAGTGTGACAAGAGCTAAGTTTCCCCCAGCAGAATCGCCACCAAACGCTATCTGGTTTGAATTATATTTTTTTTCTGACAAAAGATAGTTATACACCGTAATTGCATCCTCAAGTTGTGCGGGATATTTACTTTCTGGTCCTAAACGATAGTCTGGAACATAAACTGTTGTTTTAGTAATGTCAGCTAAATAACTTACTAATGAATAATGACTTTTTGGACTACCAAGAGAATATGCTCCCCCATGAAAGTACAACAGTACTCTATCTGGGTTTGAGTTAGGAGTAGATATCTTCCATGTGTTTACTCCATTAAAATTAAATTCTTCTTTAACTGTTCCTTTAACTTTCGGACCAAATGTCCCTTGTAAATCAACAAACCATCTAAATAACTTTATTCTCCACTTTGTCATTTCATTTGGGCTTCTATATAGAATGCTAAGTAATTTTGCAAAACGTCTGTATTGCTTAATGCTTTTTTCAGCTTGCTTGCTTACCATATGATTTAATGATAAAGATTAAAGTGACTTTAAGAAAATAATTAATTAAATTCCTTTGAAATAATTGTTTTTAAATCATCCAAATTATCAACTATATTCTCACCGTAATTAAATATTCCCCATACAAAATTATTTATAGGTTTTATGGTGTTTGCACTTATTCCAATTAATTTTTTTCCAGCTCTGAAGGCATATCCAATCTCAGCAGCTGTCCCAGAATCTACATCTCTACCAGTCAAAAGAGCAACTACTAGATCTGCTGGTTCTAAATACTTCATATCTTCATCGAAAACCTTGATTTTTTTATCTTTTGTAAAATCGCCTGTAACTAAACCTGCATCTCTATGTGGGAGAAATGTTTCAAATCCAAAATCTTCAACAATTTCTGTTATTTTTTCTAGATACTCTCTTTCATGATCGTCAAACAATGGTCCAGCGATGTAAGCTTTTTTCATAACTTCATTTTATTAATTAATTCTTTTATTTCTACTAGCCCTTTGTAGTTTAAGACACTATCACTCATTGAATTAACACTATCAAATATTTTTAAATCCCAGACGTCTATAAGAGAGTAAACATCAACCTTGATCAAAAATAAACTTGTCTTCTCATCAATGGGTGTAGAGATTTGTGTTTCAACCCTAAAATATAAATTTTCGAATGAAGTTAACTGCGGTTTTTCTAGGTGTGGATGCTCACTCAATTCTTTACTAGTAGTTATAGTCCAAACCCATCTTTGGATAGTTTGTTTACACATGTATTCAGATAATTTTTTACTTGAGGAAATAAGCTTATTGTTGTCAGCAACGGGTTGATGTATGTATGTGAAATCTTTTCCTAACTTTTCTTTAAATTCCCAACCACTTGGAAAACATATTGAACCAAGTTCCATTTTACCCTCGTACATAACTGCAAAATCTTCCTCCAGCATTAATGTAAGTTCCTTAATTGTTGTTAGATTATTAAAATTTAAGAATTTTAAAGTTTTCAAAAGTAATTCATTATCAATTGAAACTTTTGTCTGACCATATATGCTGTCACCAAATTTGTTTAACTGCTTTTGTTTCTCAAGAAGATAAATCTTACTTGGATTTTTATTAAATATTTGGCCTTCATATCTTGACATAGATGGATTGTTTGAAAATGGAACTTTTACAAAATCAATATTCATTATTATTAAGTTTAAAGAAAAGAGATCAATTATGAATAAGAATGCGGTACTAATACTTCACGGTTTTTTTGAGCACAAAGGAAGGCATGAAATCAATGCAAAATGGTTCCAAAAACTAAACATTGATTCACACCTTATTGACTTGCCTGGACATGGAGAATTTGTTGAAAAAAGAGGTTCTATAGATTCTTGGGATGAAATGGATAAATCTCTTAAGGATGGTTTTAAAAAAATAGAAAATTATGACAACAAAATAATTTTTGGTCATTCGATTGGTGCATTAGTTGCTGTTCACGGAATATTGAATAATGTCATTAATCCTGATTATTTGATACTTACAGCTCCTACTTTTCAAGTAAATTACCCAGAATTTCTTAAAAAACTAGCTAAACCGTTGTCTAGTTTGGCGCCTAATTTAAGATCTTTCTCAAATGTAACAAAAAATAATTTAACAAATGATAAAGATGTTGTGAAAAATTATTTCAATGACCCTCTTGTTTTTCGTTCAATAACATTTCGAGCTGGATACGAGATTATAAAAGCTCAAGATTATGTAAATTCAAACATTAAAAACCTTAATATTGAGACTTTGGTTCTTCATGGTGAAAATGACACTATATCTCCAATTCAGGGTTCTTTAGAGTTATCCAAACTAGAGAATGTTAAATACATTAAAGTAGAGAATTCGAAACATGAAATTTTGAATCAAGACACAAGAATGTATGCCTTGAGTGAAATACATGAATGGTTAAAGATTAAAGGTTTAGTTTAAATGTATATTGCAAATAGTTTGCAATAAGAATAAAAAATTATATACTTTTCTTATGCATGTACCTGATGGATTTATAAACGCACCAGTATCTGCAGCAACTGGATTAATTAGTCTTGGAACTATTTGGGCTTATATAAGAAATGCAAAAAATTTAGTTGCTGATCGATTAATAGCATTGACAGGAATGATGTCAGCATTAATTTTTGTTTTACAAATGATCAATTTTCCAATTGCGGCTGGAACTAGTGGTCATCTTCTTGGAGGTGCATTAGCAGTAATTGTACTTGGACCAAGTCTTGGAATTATTTGTATTTCTATTGTTGTTGTCATACAGTCTCTTCTTTTTGCTGACGGAGGTTTAAGTGCCCTCGGTGTAAATTTACTTAATATGGCTGTAGTGACTTCACTTATTGGATGGTTGGTAATATCTACATGGAAAAAATTATTTAATGAGAGTTACTCATCAATAATTTCTGGTTCATTTATAGCTGGTTTATTGTCAGTTGTTTTTTCATCAATAGCTTTTGTGTTTGAATACGCTATTGGAGGGACAGTCGCTGTACCACTTGGAAGTGTTTTGATTGCAATGGTTTCAAGCCATGTACTTATTGGTATAGGAGAAGGAATTATTACTGGTTTAATTGTTTCCTTACTTTTAAGGGTTCGCTCAGATTTAGTCTATGTTAATCAAAATAAAGAAATTAAAAATAATGCAACTTCGTTTTATGGAATATTTATCTTGTTGATTTTATTACTGACATTGATCACACCGTATGCATCATCATCACCAGATGGACTTGAGTCTGTGGCAGAATCTTATGGTTTTAATGAAGAATCTGGAATAGTTTTGTTTTTAGATGATTATGGAATTACGAATATTAATAATAATTTTTTATCAACTGTTCTAAGTGCTGTTTTAGGAATTGTTGTCATAGTTGCGTTATTTAATATTTATATAAAAGTTAAAAACAAGAATTAGAGTGGGAAAAAATTTATTATTTTTTTTTGAAATCTTCAAATATTTTATTTATCTTTAAATTAACTTTTTGTGAAGAAAATCTTTATAGAGGATCATTACAAGAAGGGTAAGAGATAACCCTTGAAGAAGTTAGTTTTGGCAACAAAACAAGCGGAGTATTCAAGGGTTTTCTCATTTTTACTTACATTGTTCTTTTGTTTAACTTCTATTTAATTTAATAATTCATAATTAAATCAAATACTACGTTACTCCCTTAAAGTTGTTGGTATACAAAAAGTCCCCAGTTATGAAGAACTGGGGCGTTCACAAAAATAATTTATATTAATATTTTGATATGACTTCAAAAAATCAATTAGAACTGCTTCATAAAGAATGTAGGAAGTGTAAAGAGTGTTCACTCGCAAAAACTAGAACCAATGTTGTAGTAGCAAAAGGTAATCCTGATGCAAAAATTTTAATTATAGGTGAAGGGCCGGGAGAACAAGAGGATGTAACTGGTTTTCCTTTTGTTGGTAGAGCTGGAAAAATGTTGGATTCAGCTCTTAACTCAGTCGAAATTGATCCTTTAGAAGATTGTTATATTACAAATATTGTGAAATGTAGACCTCCTAATAACAGAAAACCATCCTTTGAAGAAGTCAGGTCTTGCATTCCTTGGCTTGATAAACAAATCGATTTTTTAGATCCTAAAATTATCGTGCTTGCAGGATCTACTGCTGTTGAGTCTTTTCTCAATATAAAACAACCAATATCCAAAATTAGAGGCGAATGGATTGAAAAAGATGATATCAAAGTGATGCCAGTTTTTCACCCATCATATCTCTTAAGAAATCCGTCAAAAGAACCCGGTAAACCAAAGTGGTTAACATGGCAAGATTTAAAAAAAGTTAAAAAGGCTTACGACAGGCTTTAATCTGAAAACTCATCCACTGTAGTTAACAACAGAGAAGTAAAAATAAATAAACTTGATATCAAGATATTTCTATTAAAAGTTTCTCCTAAAAATAAAACTCCTGCTGAGACGCCTACAACAGGCACTAAGTAATCAATACTTGCAACTTGTAAAGCACTAACTCTTTGAATAAGCCAAGTAAATGAAAGGAAAGCTCCAAGATTGCAAATAACAAGAGCTATTAATCTAATTAACTGTGATGGATTTAAGATTTCTATACTTACACCAGAAATAAAAAACGTTAATAAAGTCAAAACTATTACAAGTGGATACTGGAATGTGAGCCAACTGTTTACCTTATAATTTGGTGCATATTTTCGATTTAGAACTGTGGCAAGAGCTATACATTGGACTCCTATAATTGCTAACAATCCACCCAAAAAAATATTTCCTTGATTAAGCAGTCCAGTTTCTTGAGAGATAAACAAATATGCTATACCTGAAAACCCAATAGCAACTGATAAGTATTTTAGTTTTGATATCTTTTCTTCTTTTAAAATAAGCTTGACCCACATTGCGGTAAAAATTGGTGCTGAGCTTATTAATAAGGTGACAAGACCAGAAGAAATGTACTGTAGTGCAAATATAAATGCCCAACTAACAAAAAATATTGAAGCTAATCCAGTAAATGAAGCTTCTTTAAGTAGTTTTTTATCAAATTTATCCTTATTGAAAATAATGTAATATGAAAAAAGTAGAGTACCAATTATTAATACTCTTGCAGTTACAATGAAAATTTCATTCAGACCTTCTAATAAAAGGCTTCTTATAATTACATTTCCTGATCCCCACATTATGCCTGCAATTAATACAGCTGAGATAGTTTCAATTAGTGATGGTTTGTGATGAAGATTATTATTTTTCATTATTGAAATGTTAATAATAAATTGTAGAAAGATTCTTTATTCAAAATATAAACTAATATATAAGTAACGGGAGCAGTAGAGCTGAGAGGGTTTAAAAACCGACCGTATGAACCTGTTAGGTAATTCTAACGAAGGGATATTCGGTACTCTTATCCCATTTACGAAATGAGGTAATGGTGCAAATTAGTGCAGATATTTTAATAAATTATATTTTAATCTTTTTCATCCTTTTACTATTTCTTGTTTTAACAAGAAAACTTTCAAATAAAGAAGTTGGGGATGGATATTTTGTGATGTTAAAATCTCAAAATACTTTTAATTTGAGCCTTAGCTTTTACGCAAGTGGTATGGGTCTTTGGATTATTGCTTCTCCAGCAGAGGTTGGATGGTATGGTTTAGGTTTTGATGTAATAGGTTACGCTATTTCAGCTGCAACACCTTTTGGACTACTTTATTTTCTGGGTCCTAAAATTGTTGATGCTGTACCAGATAAGGCAACACTACCTCAATATATAAACAAACAATACGGTAATTTTGCACAAATTTTTGTTTCATTGGTTGCAATCATCTATATGTCGGCTTTTTTAATTGCTGAATTTGCATCGATCAACTTTCTTTTTCCAGAGATATCGAATACTTCAGGTCTAATTGTTTGTTTAGCGATAGCACTAGTCACATTCCTATATTTAAACTTGTCCGGTTTCAAAGCATCTTTAATTACTGATAAATTTCAGGGGATCTCGATAATTATTCTATTATTTATAGTTTTTTCTCTCTGGGTTAGTCAAAACGGTTTAGGAGAAATTATAAAAGCAGCAAACATTGGGGGGCTTAATTCATTCACACTTCCTAGCTTTAAGTCTGCTGTTGCAGTTATTCTTGCAGTGACTGCAGCTGAAATTTTTTCTCAAGGTTACTGGCAAAGAACTTACTCAGCATTAGATGATAGCGTAATAAAAAAATCTTCAATTTTTGCAGGTCTTGGATGTTTTTTAACTGTATTAATACTTGGTATTGCTGGATCATCTGGTGCTGGTTTTGGAATTGAGAACCCATCATTAAGTTTTATTCAGCAAATACAATTAAATAGTTTCTCAAGAATACTTGTTATAGGCCTTTGTACAATGTTGGTTGCATCTAGTATCGACACACTACAAAGCGCAATATCATCAACAATGGCCTTAGATATTGTCAAGAGTGGTGTTGCTGAAGCAAAGATAATCACTCTGGTTATAACATTTGGATCTCTAATCTTGTCGTTTTTTGTTACAAATATTTTTTCAGTTTTTTTATTTGCTGATTTACTAGCAGTATGTTTGGTTTTTCCAGCGTTTTATAAAATCCGAATGAGAAAAACTAGTCAAGGTATTGTGATTCCATTTTCAATAGGATTTGTTTCATCAATATTATATAGATTTTATTATGTTGATCTAAATATAAATCCTGGGGGGTTGTTTATACCGACAGATATTTATGGACTGGCTGACTTAAATACTTTTGGTGTAGGTTTTATATTTTCTATAATTGGCACACTGCTTTACAACAGAATAAAATAACATAAAACTATAAATGAATCCTAATAATATATCTGACATTGAAAATTTGTCTGAGCTTCAAAGTAATGGTTCAGATATTGTTTACAAATCAACGAAAATAAACTTGGAAAACAATTCATATGAATCTTCAATTCATAAATTATCAAAAAATAAATGGACAGATTTAAAAAAGTCTACAAAGTGGAATTTCTCAATCCCAAAATATTCAAAAAATAATAAATTTATTTCATTTGTTAAAACACCTAAATCTTCGGAGATTCTTGACTCGCTTGAGAAAAAGAAAAATTCATCGAAAACTTATTTAGTTATAAAAAATAGTAATAGTGAAAAAGTAATCTTTGATACTGAGGACTCAATTGTAAATTATGTTTGGAGTGAGAATAGCAAGTTCGTTTATGTGATTACCAAAGAATGGTCTGATGAGTTTAAGAAAATAGAGAATAAAGCAGATCAGCCTACTGTTATCAACAAGTTACCCTTCAGATTTGACACCACTGGAGTAATTTACAATAAAAGATTTCACATTTATAAAGTAAACATTTCTTCATTAAAAATTGAAAAAATTGTTGATGGTGATAAGGAATCGTTACTTTCTATATCATCTCTAATTGAAGTGGGGTCGGATCTTTACTTTATAGGAAGTCAGCATAATGAAAACGGAACAATGCTTGAGGAACACATAATCAAATTAGTAAAATCAAAATTAGTAAAAATTAATTCTGGTGGAATGTTTAATCAAATCTTTAGTCTTAAAGATAAACTTTACGCCGTCGGCTTAAGAAAAAGATTCGATTGGCCGACAAACACTACCATTTTAAAAGTCTCAGAAAATGGAAAATTGAGTTTTCTTGAGCATGCATTTGATAGAAATGTTGTGTCAGTAAAAATACATAATAATGAAATCTTTTGTTTATTTGAAGACTCTGGAAAAACTCTTTTAAGAAATGCAAGTCAGAAAGAAACGATAATTGAAGAAGATATAACTATAAAAGATTTTAATTTTATAGATGAAGACTTGTATGTAATAGCAAATTCTTTCTCCCATCCCGATGAAATATTTAAATTGGTAAATGGAAGACTCAAGAAGCTGTCTACCACAAATGATGACTTCAATAATAATGTAAAAACATTTGAGTGTAAATATCATCGAATAGATACTGGTCAATCTGATATAGACACATGGGGAATTTTTGTTGGTAAGAATAAACCAACACTATTAAATATACATGGTGGACCTGCAAGTCAATATGGATACACGTTTTTTGATGAATTTCAAACATATGCTTCAGCTGGTTTCAATGTTATTGCCTGCAATCCTAGAGGTTCAACAGGAAGAGGTCATGATTTCTTGAGAGATGTGTGTGGAAGAAAATGGGGAGTTAATGATGTACACGATGTATTAACCTCTTTTAAAAAAATGCTGAAGCTTATGGGCATTGAAAACAAAAATTACGGAATTATGGGTGGTTCTTATGGAGGATTTATGACCTCTTGGGTTATTGGTCATTATCCAAAAATGTTTAAATCTGCAATTGTTGAGCGAGCTTTGCTGAATTGGGAAACAATGGTAGGAACATCAGATATTGGTATTGGTTTTCCTGAAATGTATCTTTTAGATGATATGAGTAATAATTTAAATTTATACAGAAAAAAAAGTCCAATCACATATGCAAATAATATTATTACTCCAACCCTAATTATTCATTCTGAAAAGGACTACAGATGTCCAGTTGAACAAGCTGAACAACTGTTTTCAAATCTTAAAAGACGTGATGTTGATACAACAATGATTAGATTTCCAGATGAAAGCCACGAACTTTCTAGATCAGGAAAACCAAATCATAGAATTCAAAGGTTTGAATCGATAATTGACTGGCACAAAAAACAATTAACATAAATAAAATTTATTAAGACAATTAAAGTGAATACGAGGTATTCATGAGTAATGATTCAAAAGAACCATTAAAAGGTAAAGAATTAAGAGATTTAGCACGTTCGGAGCCTGGTCAAGCTTTTATATATTTAGAAAATAATAAAGACCTATGGGTTCAAATTGCTAAAACTGACCCGTTTGACTCTGCTGATACTCTAGAAGAATTTGACCCATCGGAAGCAGGAAAATTAATTACCTCTCTTCCTATTGAAACTTCAGTAAAAATATTTGAATCTCTGAGACCAAGAGCAATTATTGAGATTGTAGAGGTATTAAAAGATTCTTATGTTGAAGAGATATTTAAACAAATGGATACAGAGGATGTAGTTGATGTTTTTGAGAGATCTACTGAAGATGAAACCGAAGAAATTTTAGAAATTCTTGATAAGTCAACAAAACTCAATATAAACAAGAGACTAGCTTATCCTGAAAACTCGGTAGGTAGACAGATGTCTGAAGAGGTTGCAAAAATATCAACTGGTTTAAAAGTTAAAGATGCACTAAAAGAGTTAAAAGCTCTTCACAATAATGTTGAAGATCTGATTTACGTATATTCCGTTGATAATGAAGGTAAATTAACCGGGGTTATTTCATTCAGGGAAATCGTATTTGCAGATGAAAATGAATTAATTAAAAATGTAATGATTCAAAACCCAATTTCTGTAAATCCGTCCTCGGATCAAGAGGAGGCAGCAATATTAATTAAACAATATGAACTGCTAGCTCTTCCAGTAGTAGATAAAAGTAATAAACTTATCGGTCAGACTACTGTCAATACAGCGCTAGATGTTATTCAAACTGAAATTGCAGAAGATTTCTCACAATCGTTTGGTGCTGGAGCAGAAGAAACTATATTTACACCCATACAAAGGTCTATACGTTTAAGGCTGCCGTGGATTGCAATAAATATGGGTTTGGCTTTTATAGTGTCTTTACTAATATCTCAATTTGAAGAGACTATTGCTAGCGACATTCTACTAGCTGCCCTAATGCCAGTAGTAGCTCTAGTTGGTGGAAATTCAGGTGCTCAATCTCTAGCTATAGTAATTAGGGCTCTTGCTAGAAATGATGTTTCGGATGCTAGGGTTTTTGAGGTAATCGGAAAACAAACTTTCATAGGAATAATAAATGGTATTTTTGTAGGTGTTTTATCTTTTTTAATACTAAGTTTCATTGGTTTGAATGATTATTCTTTAGCACTTAGTATTGCAGTTTTTGGAAACATATTTATTGGTAATTTATTTGGTTCATCAATACCTTTAATGCTTAAAAAGATAGGTTTTGATCCCGCATTAGCATCAAACATATTTCTTACATTAATTACAGACATTGCAGGCTTTGCTGGTTTTCTAGGAATAGCTCTTTTACTGCTATAAAGTTAAGTAGGTTCTCTGTAAATTAATCTTGTTCCTTTTTTATTAAAGAGGTAAGAGAATATCCATTCGATAACTACTAATATTTTTGATCTATATCCAATTAAATAAAGTATGTGTATTGCACTCCAAAATAACCAAGCGATAAATCCAGATATTTCTATATTTCCAATCTTGCCAATTGCTTTGTATCTCCCAACTGTTGCCATCATTCCTTTGTCATAATATTTGAATGGTTTTCTATCTTGTTTTAGAGTTTTATTCTTAATAATTTTTGCTAAATATTTACCTTGCTGTATAGCAACAGGAGCTATACCAGGGAGTGTGGAGTTGTTCTTATTCTTGTAATTTGCGGCATCCCCGATAACGAATACATTTCCATCTTCTTTGATAGAACAGTCAGGATCAACTATCGCTCTTCCTTCAGAGTCAGTTTTTGTATTTAGTTTTTTAATTATTGGGCTTGCTTCATTTCCAGCAGCCCAAATCACATTGTCTGTTTCTATACTTTCTTTATCAGTAACTACTAAGTCATTTTCAATTTTTATCACTTTTTCGTTTGTTCTAACCTGAACCCCAAAATCGATCAAATATTTTTCTGCTTTGCCAGAAAGCCTATCACTATACATTGGTAATATTTTTTCTGTTGCTTCTATAAGATATACGTTTGCATCTGAGCTTTTGAAGTTTCTAAATTCCTCTTTCATGTTTTTATAAGCTATTTCTGCAATTGACCCAGCCATTTCAACTCCTGTAGGACCTCCCCCTACAACAACAAAATTTAAATATTTATTTCTCTTCTCAATATTTTTTTCGTTCTCGGCTTTTTCAAATGCTCTTAATAAACGTTCTCTAATCTGTAGTGCATCATTTATGCCTTTAAGACCGTTTGAATACTCTGACCAACCATCATTGCCAAAATATGAATGTCTAGAGCCCGTGCTTACAACTAATTGGTCATATTTTATTTTTTCACCACTAGAAATTGTTACAGTTTTATCTTCTCTGTTAATGTCAGTTGCCTCATCTAAAATAACTTTTACATTTTTAAAATTTTTAAACATTCTTCTTATTGGAAAAGCGATGTTGGCAGGCGACAAAACTGCTGTTGCAACTTGATAAAGTAAAGGTTGAAATAAATGATGGTTTTGTTTATCAATAAGCGTAAATTGAATCTTGCTGCTTCTAGCTCTTTGTAGGAATTTAAGACCCCCAAAGCCACCACCTATCACGACTACATTTAACATATAATTAAATTATAAAACTTTGGTGAATAATTAATGATCCCTTGATCTTGATGATTTTGTCATGGTTTTTTCAAGAATCCCGTTTTTAAATTCAAAAGACTCGACACCCTCAACAAGATGTTTTCCCTGTTGTGATTTTTGAGATATTACTTGAACCTTCATGCCTTCAAATGGTGAAATTAGCGTTATCGAATGTTGTCTAAAGTTTTTTGAAGATTGGTCTCTTCGTATTACATCACTAATCATGTGTGGTGACTCCCATGACCATTCCTCGTCAATGACAATAAATTTACAAATATGTCTTGTTTTTGTTTTATCAATTCTTGCGCCGGGGCAAATAATTAAGGAATTTTCAATCCAAGGGTTTAGTCCTAGACCATCTACTTTTGGAAATCCTACATTAAAAGAATTATCAATTATTTCCTCTAAATCACCTTTTTCAAGATTTCTTTGTTTTACAATTTCTGATATTTTATTCTGTAAATCAAAAAGTTCGGAGTCATTAAGGTTTTCTAGTTCACCAAAATTCATAATCTAATATAAATATTTTGTTGTGACAAAAAAATGATTATTCTTCTTCTTTGCCTGAAACATGTTTTTGTTGAAATTTAGCTAAATCTATCCTAATTATTCCAACTACAAAAACCGTAAGGGTTACAACTGGAAATATTAATACCAGAGAAAGCGGGTTTTGACTTAATGTTTCTATCATTTACTAATTAATACTAATAATTGTGGTAAATTATAATATTAATTGAAAGGACCTTTTAATGATAAAACTTGGACTTTACGCAAGCATAGTTTCCGTGATTGCATCGGTATTAATCTATGTTGTGCTTGATGATTCACAGCTAGCAATCTATGTTGGACTATGGGCACCTACCTTAATTCTTTATAGTCAAGCATACGAAAAAGCAAATAGAGAGTAATTAATTACTTAAAACTTTTTTTTATCACTACCATTCAACTGTGAGTAAATTAGAAAAACGTACATTTTGGGCATTCATGGGAGTTGCTTTTGTTTTTCACTTCTATTTAGTTCTAAATTCAATGGGCTTAGTCACGATCTCATTGTGAGTAAATTAGAAAAAAGACTTTTTTGGTCATTTCTCTTTGTAACTTTCTTACTACATTTGTACTTAGTTGTGACGCTTGTTTTTAGTGGATAAGAAGTTTCAAAAATTATTTTTAATTATCTTTTTTTTATTCAGTTGTAATTCTACAAGTGCTGATAATGATCTTGTAGTTGAACAAAAAGATTCTGAGGATGTTCTTATTGAGATAATGGAAAGCTATAAAAATTTCTCATCGGATCCAGATAAAGCTGTTGAAATAATCTGGAATAATGCTCACAAAGATAATAAAGAAGTTACCGGGCCAATTGGAAGATTTAAATCAATGCTTATTTCTGCTCCATACAACGCAATAGTTGATTTGACAGATTACTCATATGAAGTAATTCAAGAAGATGGCCAGATGGTTCATTATGAAATAAAAATTTTAAATAATAAAAATGAGTATTTTGTTGTTACTTGGGTGTTTACTTATGATGAATGTGAAATTACTGAAGGCCTGTGTTGGCAGACAATAGGAGTAAGCCCACCAATGTATTTTGATTCAGGAATTTAATCATCACCTATCGAATCAAGAGGATTTTCTGGTTGGCAAATTTCAAATGCTTCTTGAACCTCGTTTGAAGTCCATTCAATATCTGCATCTCTAAAAGCAAAAAACCCAAATTCACCTGGTGTTGGGTCAGGAAAGTTGCTGATACCTTCATCTCTCATACATTTTGAAAATTCTAATGAAGCATCAACCAAGGCTGCCTCAACTTCTGGATCAAGATCAAATTGATCAGGAAGAGCGTTTCTCAAAATATCTTCACAGTTTGTAAATGCTTCTTCAAATTCTTCTTCGTTTTCAATATCTAAATTATCAAATTCTGGATTGCCATCAATATCAAATGAAGGATCTGGAAAGTCAATGCCTTCTTCTCTCATACATTGTGCAAAATTCAAAACACCTTCTTCAAAAGTTACCTGCTCAATAATTGTTGTAGAGGATACATTATCTTCAAGTGAGACTACACCCTTAGTTTCTTCTTCACCAATTGTGCAGGCTGAAACCAATAGAGCAAGGAAGATTACTTTCTTACTGCTTCCGCTGGTTGTATTTTTGATGCCTTTATAGCCGGGTATACCCCTGAGATTGCTCCAATTAATAACGCTAAAAAGACTGCTCCTAAAATTTGCCATATCGGTATTGAGAATACAATATCTGTGTAGTTAGTGTAAGCCAAAGTAATGACAGTACCTAGGCCAACACCCACAAGGCCTCCTATTCCTGATAAAACTATACTTTCTAATAAAAATTGATATCTTATTTCTCTACGGGTTGCACCAATTGATCTTCTTACACCTATTTCCATTCTTCTTTCAAGAACAGACATGACCATTACATTTGCTATGGCAACACCTCCAACGAGAAGAGCTACAGAACCTAGCCCAAGTAATAAATTAGTAAATGCTTCTTCGGCTGCTTGTTGCGCTTCAAGTGCGTCTGAGGGTCTAGTAACTTCTACTTGATCAGGATTTTCAGGGTTCATTGACGGAGCTAGCACTTCAACAACATCCTCAATAAAAGTTGGATTTGCTCTTAAATAAATCGTTGTTGGTTCCTCATCAATATCAAAAAGAGTTTTTGCAACTCCATAACCTATAAATACCGATCTATCTAAGTCTGGATGTATTTTAAGCTCTTCTAATACTCCAATTACTCCAAACCATTCATTATCAATGAGAATCTTTGTAGGTGTTGAAAGATTTGTAATTCCAAGTCTTTCAGCAGACACGCTTCCTAATACAGTTACAGGTATGTTAGACAAACCAGGTGTAATGAACCTACCTTCAACAAGATTACCTCCGATAACATCTAAAAGTTCTGCGCTTGTAATTATTGTTGAAATTCCCCCACCTTCAAATTCTGATATAAAGTCGCTTCTACGAACTAGTAAATCAGTCTGAGTTGTAGATGTTACTTCTTCAACTGGTCCAATTCTTTCAACCATTCCTAGAACTCCTTTTGGTAAATCTTCTTGAGTTCCAAAAAATCCTGCTTGAGGAGAAGCTTTTACCAGATTTGTTCCAAGTGACTCAAGAGTTGATAGTAAGTCAGCCCTTCCAGATGCTGATATTCCAGAAACTGCAACTATTGCAGCTATTCCAATTCCAATTCCAATTGACGTAAGAGTAGCTCTGCCTTTTCTTGCGCGAACTCCATAAAGTGCAACAAAAAATAAATCTCTAGTTCTTAGTTTTTTTCTTTTCATTTTTACACAATTTTTCCATCAACCAATTCAATTACTTTTTTAAACATATTTGCATGCTCTTGATTGTGAGTAATCATAATTACAGTTTTTCCTTGGTTGTTAAGTTCTTTTAAGATATTTAAAATATTTATTCCTGATTCTTTATCTAAATTTCCGGTTGGTTCATCTGCTAAAACAAATGCAGGGTCTTGTACTAGCGCTCTAGCAATAGCAACTCTTTGTTGCTGGCCACCAGAAAGTTCTTTAGGAAGGTGGCTTAACCTATCACCGAGTCCTACTTGTTCTAAAACCTCTCCAGCCTTTTCTAGCCTTTCTGACCTTGAAATCCCTTGATATAGTAGTCCTTCTGCAACATTCTCTTGTGCGGTTAATCCAGGTAAAAGAAAAAAGCTTTGAAAAATGAACCCTATTTTTTCGCCTCTAAATTTAGAAAGTTCATTATCTGTTAGGTCAGATATATCTTTGCCTTCTATTTCAATTGAACCGCCAGAAACACTGTCCAATAAGCCAATCATATTTAATAAAGTTGATTTACCACTTCCAGATTGTCCAACAATTGCTACCAGATCTCCTTCTTTAACGTTTAAAGAAACTCCATCTAGTGCTTTAACAGGAGGTGGCCCTTCATAAACTTTGGAAATATTATTAATTGAAATTACAGTTTTTGTATCGGTTTTCATCGCGGTACGACTACAAGTTGACCCTCTGAGATATTTCCTATTACTTCAACAAAGCCCTCAGTAAATACGCCTATTTCAACAGCAATATAGCTAGTATCTACTCCAGATTCTCCCTCAAATGTTCCATTGCCAAGCTCTCCATCATAAACTTCCAATGCATATCCACCTTCTGCTAAAGCAAGAAGAGCATTAACAGGAACATAAAGAACATTTTCAGAAATCTCTGTTGTCACAAATACTTTTACTGGAGCTTGATCATAAGCTTCAATCTCTTCTGGGTTGAGAACTTCTAGAGTAACTTCTATAAATTCTCCTGCCTGAGTTTGTGTTACAACCTGATCAATAAATTTAATAACTGTTGGGACTCTTTCATCGGTAGGAAGTTCTATTTCAACACTGTCACCAAGTGAAACTGTTTCTTGGTCAGTAGCATCAACTTGAAAGACTACCTCAATTCCAATAGAAGAAATATTGTACAGTGGTGAATTTAGTACTACCGCAGAACCAACGTCGTTAATATAGGAACCTACAATTATTGGTGTTTTTGATGCATACGCGTTTGTTGGGCTAAAGGTTTCTGACTTTGAGGAAAGCTCTAACTCTTCAAGCTCCTCTTTTGCTTTTGCTAATTCAGCTGCTTGATCAACTCCTTCGTTGTAGCTTTCTAAGGTATCATCATATGCTTTTTGAGCTGTTTCAATAGCTAATGCTTCTGTGGCATCAATTCCTGATTCTTTGCCTTTTTCTAAATCTTTAATTCTTTTTTGTTTCTCAATCTCTTGCTGTAGATCTTCTATTTCAGAGTCTCTGGTGCCATTTGCAATTTTTTCTTTTGTTTCAGGAATTGTATCGTCTTGAAGTAAGGTAATGCTTTGTTCAGCATTTTCAATAGCGGTATCAGCTGTTTTCCAAGCTGCACTTTCTTCCGTAGCAGCATCTTTTGCATCATCTAGCTTTTTCTTTTTGTCGTTGACTTGTGCCAAAGTGGTTCCACCATCTGAAATTGTCTCTTCAATATTTTCTACTTCAGCCTTTTTTAAATTTATAGCAACCTGTTCTGCTGGTGTAATTTCAGATTTTGTATCAATTTTGTAATCAACATAAAGTGCATTAAGCATTTTTGAGGTAGTTTCATCAAAAGTTTCATCAGGTACAAAGTCTTCTGCTGCATATCCTAAAAACACAAGTGCTTTTTCAAGTTGTAAAACATCAGGACCAGCATCAGAATTTAAATCAAGAGTTCTATAAAAAGGCGTTGCTCCTTCAACTAAAATTACAGGTTTATTGTCTACAGCAAATAAGACTTCTCCAAAATTAATAATGGTTCCTTCTTTGGGAATTAAGGTAATAACTCCCGACATAGGTGAGTTGAGCACTTTACTATCAGTCTGTCTTAAGGTTCCGTTGTACTCTTCCTTCTTTGCTAAGTCACCTTTTTGTATAGGAACAGTAGTAAGCTCTAAAGTTTTATTACTTGAGGATGTCTCTGTGTTTTGAGTACCAAAATAGTAGCCACCATAACCAAGTGCCAGCACCGCTATTAAAATGTACAAGTTTTTTAATTTAAAAATATTTTTCATCGTTGTTCCAATTAGTGTAGTTTATTAAACCTGTGTGTATTCTGAGAAATTTTTTCACTTAGTTTTTTATGCATCCCACTCCTCATCTTTTAACTCTTCTGGTAATTTGTCCTCACATGCTTGCCATGTCTGAACTAATGGATCATCTTCTCTCAACTCCCAATCTTCATCAATATAAGCATCTAATCTGACTTCTCTATTGAAATAATCTGGGTCTGGGACTTTAGGATATCCACTTTCTCTAAAACACTTCGCCATAAATAATGATCTATCAATTTCTTTGGATACTTCTGCTGGGTCTTCAAATTGATTTTCATCTGCTACACCCCACAAATTATATTTCAAAGCACACTCCTCAATTATGCCCCAGAGTTCTTCGGCTTCCTGTTCAGTAATTGTTTCAAAATATGATGCAATGGTGGTGTATAGGTCTATAAAGTTCTTTGGTTCTTTAAATTTATACCCTGATTCATTAACACATTGAACAAGGACTAAAGGTGCATCCTCATCTGATATTTCTTCACGTTCATCTACTAGCTCAACACCTAGTGCAATTGCCTCTTTCCCCTTATCAGTGTCCGCAACAGAGACAACAGATTGCTCATCTTGTTGGAAAAAAGAACATGCTGTTAGAAAAATGAGTATTACTGAAGCTTTTTTATACATAGGAAAATTATAAATAATCTTAGTCTTATCCTCCACCTTGTTGTGGTGGTTCAAGTCCAAGTTCGTCAAAGCACTCTCCAGCAGTTTGTCTAATTTGATCTTCAAGGTATTGTCCAGATTGCACAAGGCTTATAAGAATAGATCTGAGAGGTCTCTCAGCATTTGGGTCTTCAACCTCTATCCCCTTTTCTCGAAAGCATTGTGCAAATTCCAACTCAGTGTCTAATCTATCAGCAACTTCTTCAGGATTCTCAAAGTCTGCTGTGCCACCTAGTGGAATATTATTTTCGTCAGCGCATGTTTGAATTGTCTCAAAAAGTTCCTCTCTCTCTTTTTGATCAGCTGCTAAAAATACTGGACGTAAAACACTTTGTAAGCTTTCATCATTTTTAGGATCTGTAATATCATATCCATTCTCTCTTAAGCATCTAGTAAGTAAAAGCTGCGCATCTTCTACTGAAACGACCTCTTGAACGACTTCCTCTGCAATTGTTGTAACTGTTGTATCGCTTGATAAATCATTCGTAGAAACAACTCCTTGTGATTCATCTGATGAGGAGCAAGCCAATAAAAAAATAAATAAAAGTATTAAGAGAGTGTTTGAATATTTTTTCATTTTTTTAATTATACAAATTTAATTCTTACTAAATTCTTATTTTTGCCAACCACACTCTTGTAGCAACGGCATAATATCATCTCTAGATTCCTTGAGCCCACTTAAATCAACCTTGGGTTCTTGTTGGATTGGATCAGGAACGTTTAGGCCTTTTTCTCTTAAGCATTTAGCTAATTCAAGATTTTCATCATACACTTTGGCAAGCTCTTCTGGATTCAAGGAAGATGAATCCGACCAGAGATTATATTTACTTATACAAAAATCAACATCTTCACTTAACTGTGACTCTTCTTTTTTATTGTTGCTTAATTGGCTAATTGTTGATTTTAAATCTTGTATATCAAACGGAGTTGCAATGTTATATCCCATTTCTTCGTTTAAGCAATTCGCTAAAACTATTGGATAATCTTCTTCATTTATAATTTCGGTTGTTGTTGTATTTTCAGAAATTGAAACAACCCCACTTTCTGAGCCACTACAAATATTAAAAAATAAAATAAAAAAAAGTATGTTTGTTTTTTTCATATTTATTTATTAATAATAATTATTACTTATTTGTCAAAAATTTAATTTTTTTTTGAGTTCATCAGTTATTGGAGTTGGTTTCATCGTTGTTTGATCTGTGTAGACATGGACTGCCTCGCAAGAACTTACTAAATCGCCTGAATTTTTATTAAACATTCCCATTATCCAAGTCATACTTGTATTACCAATATTTTTAATTTTTGTTCCTATCTCAATTTTATCTTCAAAATAAAGTGGTTTATGATACTGAACTAAAACTTGTACTGTGTGAAAGTCTTTTTTTGTTTCTTCAATGTCTTTGAAGTAATCATAATTTACATGTTTGAAGTAAGCTGTAATCGCTTGGTCAAAAAAAGCAACATGATTTGCATTGTGCATTACTCCCTGAGGGTCAAGTTCGTAATATCTTACCGTTGCCTCCCAGAATGCTTTAAAATCTTCTCTAGATAATTCTATTTTTGACATTTATACAAATATTTGTGTTTTGGGCTCTATACCTCCGGTTAGAGGCATTGCGTATTCAAAAAAATCATTGGTCACATATGGTTTGTTTTTTTCTAAATATTCTTCCGGCATATTTTTTGTATGTTTTGCAACTTTATGTAACTCAACAACATCTACATCACAATAATAAGTTTCTGAAAACTGTCTTCTTAGAATAATTGAACCGCTTTCTTTTTCTTTTGAAGCAATAACTGCATACTGTCCAACTCTCTCAGCTTCTTCAGCATCTACTTCTGAAACATCTGCAAGAAAAGATCTCTGAAGATAGCCAAACGTATCTGCTCTTACTCTTGCTCCGTCAATATGTTCTGAAACAATGTTTGTAAGTGTATCTCCTAAGGCACCCGAACCTGAGAGCTGAATATTGCCGTGGCTATCTTTTTTTCCTGCAAGTCCAGAACCTGTCTCGCTTGCGTATGTTTGGAGAAAGTACTCCCCATCTTTATTGTGAATGCCTTCAGATACAGCAACTACGCACCTTCCTAATGAATCGTAAACTTCTTTTACATCCTTTAAAAATTCATCTAAATTAAATACTTTTTCTGGAACATAAACTAAATGTGGACCATCCTCTTCAGTTGATTTACCTAAAGTGCTGGCAGCTGTAAGCCATCCTGCGTGCCTACCCATTAAAACATTGATTTTTATTCCCTTAAGGCTCCTGTTGTCAGCATCATCCCCTTGGAATGCATGTGCAACAAATCGGGCTGCTGAACCATAACCTGGACAATGATCTGTTTCCAAGAGGTCATTATCTATAGTTTTAGGAACATGAAAAGCTTTAATTTCATATCCTATTTTTTTTGCACCCTCATATACAAGATTTGCAGTTTCTGCAGAATCATTTCCACCGATGTAGAAAAAATATCTTATGTTTTGTTTCTCAAAGATTGAAACTAATTTCTCAATATCATTCTCCGTTGGTTTTTTTCTTACTGAGCCTAAAGCAGCTGCAGGTGTTTTTGATATTCCATAAAGTTGAGACTCTGAAAGTTTAGATAAATCAACAAAATCCTCCTTTAATATCCCCTCCAGTCCGTGTCTTGCTCCAAGTATTTCATCGTATTCCTGATTAATAGCCTCTTTTATGAAACCAACTAGTGACTTGTTAATTACAGCTGTCGGACCACCTGATTGACCGATTACCGCTTTGCCAACAGGCATTTCTTAGCTCCCGTTTTGATATACAGAGATAAAATTTAAATATGAATTGGCTATTTCTGATACGGCTTCTTCTCTTGACTTTTCATTTTCATGCCATCCTTTTAGTGAGTTCCAAAATATAGACCTACCTATCGCAAAGCCACTATATCCATCAACAGATGATCCAGCCCTCAACCACTCATTAACTTTTTCGTCATTTGCACCTCTACCTAGAACAACGGCTATTACATCATCTCTGCCACCATCTTTGATTGCAGAAGAGACTTTTTCACAGTCTTCTTTTGTGTCTAATCCTTCTATCTTCCAAATGTCAGGGTCTGCCCCTTTTTCTCTCATCTCTTCAACAACCTGAACTGCTAATTTAGGTCTTATTTCTGAATCGTATCTTGATTGATCTCCATCTACACTCGACAATTGCTCTTCAGTCGCAGGGACTAAAAATTCCAGCAAAAATTTTCTTTCATTTTCTTCAAGCCAATCAGATAATGTTTTTATTCTTTTACCTTGAACTTCTCTAGTTTCTTCATCATCATTTGGGTTCCATCTGACTAAAATTTTTACAAAATCAGCATTAACTTCTTTTATCTTTTCTCCAAATTCATCACCATACTCAAAATCAAATACTTTTTGACCTGATTTTTCAACAGGGGCTGCGAACTTAACACCCATTTCTTTTGCTTTTTGTTGCACTTGTAATCCGAAAGTCTCGTCAACAAGTATTGCGGGTTCACCTGTCCCAATACCTGTTTCTTTAGCTTCTATAAATCCATCAAAAATAATATCTTTCATTGAAGACACTCTTGATGCCTCTTCCTCGTTAGGCGGTCTTCCTTCTACGCCTAAAAGGCCTTTTGTTAGAGTTCCTCTGTGGTCAAATGCAAGTATGTAGAGCTCATTAAAATAACCCTTCATGATAATTTATCTCCTTAACTTTGTACTTTACTCTTATTCCTTCTGGTAATTACTATGTACGCTGTCAAGACTATCACAATTATTGTTGCAATGATGATGTTTTGAGTAGTGTCTGAACTGCCAAGATCACTTTCTAAATATTTTGCTTTATAAACTAGACCAGGATCTTCATTAAATTTTGTTATTTCAGATAATGTATTTATCAAATCAACAGTATTTACACCCCAATTGTTTGCTAAGTTTTCATCTAGGAAATAGACATTGTCATTTGATACAGCATTAAGACCCTCCCATCCTTGTCTTGTTGAGATATCTTTATTCAAAAAGTCTGAGTGTCCAATTACAATTAGATCGGGGTTTGAATTTAAAACCTGATCTTCTTCAAGAAGTGGATAACCCGATCCGTACGGGTCTTCAGTCTTATCTGCAATATTACTTACACCAAGAAGATTGTAAATTTCTCCTAAAAAAGAATTTTCATTAATTGAATATATTCCATATGTGTAACCAATTTCGTGATAAACAGATGTAGATTCAGTTGCTGAGTTTTCAATAATTTCGTCAATGTCAGATTTCATTTCTAAAACTAGAGAACTTGCTGTGTTTTCTTTGTTAATAATTGTCCCAATGGTTTCAATTTGGTAATAAACGTCCTCCAAATTTTGTGCAGGTGGAAGAAGAGCATATTCAATATTTAAATTTTCTAATCCCTCTACGATACCGTTAAAATCAAAAGCAACGATTACAATATCTGGATTGAGTAAAAGAAGCTCGTCAGCTGTAACTGTATAGGCATCAATTTTTTTTATTGGAAGTTCTGTCTCTGAGAATGAATCAACACCAATTAGCTGATTCTCAGCTTCAAGCATTTGAATAATTTCTGTATGAGTGGTCGATAATGAAATAATGTTTTTTTCATTACCTTCGTCAGATGTGCCACCACACATTGAAATTATCATGGTAAGAAGAAGTATTTTTGTTTTCATATTTTCCTTTCTCACCACGAGAAAAAGTACGATACTCCATTCCTTCTCTCGAGGATTGTTGTAAAAAAGTAATAAAGTCGACCTGACTTATCTTACGAATCACAGTTGCGGGACAGCGCTAGATTCTCACTAGCTTCGCTTTGTTACTTTGTTTATTTAGTGATTAAGTGTAGCAAAAATTATTATTCTGTATCGTTTTCAGGATAACTTTTTAAAGTTTCTGTGAGTGTTTCTTCCTCAATGTCTCTTGGAACATCTGGTCTGGGCATTTCTGGAACCATGAAATCGTCATTTCTGTTTTTTTGTCTCTTAAATCTTCCCAATGTTTTTGCAACAGGCATTACTGCAGTTTCTGTTTTTTCATTCTTGCCTTTATCAATAGTAGGTTTTGAGCCCGTTTCGTTATATGACTCTTCCAGTACTATTACCTCGATTCCACCAACCAGATCTGAAATTAAGTTATAAAAGAACGCTCCTAGAGTTGCTATTGCTGTTTGAGTTAATAAATATACAGTTGCAAAAAATAAGACACTGGAAAATAGAGTTTCTACATTTCCAACCAGAGATGCATTGTCATCTAGTAGTGCTAGTCTTCTTGCAATTTCTTCAAGTCCTTGAGGAACCCCAGCGTTTACAAGTAAAACCCATAAAATTGAAAATCCAAGAACAATTGTTAACGAAATAATAAAGTTGAAGACAAAAGAAACTTTTAAGACGGTCCAAGGATCAATCTTTCTTATAATTCTTCTAACTCTGTTTACTCTTACCATTACGATTCATTTTTAATTGGAATAAAGGCAGATATTTCTTCTTCTTTTGAAAGTTTCATAACCTTTACTCCTTGAGCAACTCTACTCATTTGTTTTATTTGTTTTACAGCACATCTTATTGCTGTTCCACCAGTACTCATAAGCATAACCTCTGTATCTTCATCAACGGGTCCTGCGCCAATTAAATCTCCTTTGGCTTCCGTAACCTTCAGAGCCTTGACTCCAAGTCCTCCTCGTCCAGCTCTTCTGAATTCATCTAATTTTGTACGTTTTCCATATCCTTTGGCCGTAATAAATAAAAGTGTTTCCTCTCTGGATGTTGCTGCGCCTACAACCTTATCTCCTTCACGAAGTTTTATTCCCCTAACTCCCATTGCTGATCTACCTTGGGCTTTGAGGTTATTTTCATCAAATCTTATTGCTTGTCCCTTTTGAGAAACAAGTATTATGTCTTCTTTCCCAGACGTTGTTTTTACAGAAACAACTTTGTCACCATCCTTTAGCTTTATGGCTTGTAATGATTTGTAGTTCGAATCAAAATCTTTAAATTTTGATTTTTTTACCGTTCCTTTCTCGGTCATTATTAATAGGAATTTTTCTGTTTCATAGTCTCTTGTGTCAATTATTGCCTGAACTTTCTCATCTTGTCCCATTGAAAGTACATTGTGAATTAAAGACCCTTTTGCAGTCCTGTTTGTTTTTGGAATTTCATGTGCCTTGGCTCTGTATACTTTTCCGTTGTCAGTAAAGAAAAGTAAATAAGAGTGAACAGATGTTGAAAGGAGATGCTCAATTACATCTTCTTCTGAAGAGGATGCTTTAACTCCCTTGCCTCCTCTACCTTGTTTTTTATAGGAGGTTGAAGGAACTGATTTTATGTAACCTTCAGAAGAAATGGAAACAATAATTTCCTCGTCTTCAATTAAGTCTTCAATTTTTACCTCGCCGACATCTGGAACAATTCTGGATCTTCTTTCATCACCAAACTTGTCTGTTATTGCATCAAGCTCTTCAATAAGTATTTGATTTTGTTTTGCTCTACTTTTTAATATTGCTGTAAGGTCTTTAATTGTTTCTTTGAGTTCTTTCTTTTCGTCTTCGAGCTTTTCTTTTTCCAATGCAGTCAACCTTCTTAAGGGCATATCAAGGATATGTGTTGCCTGAATTTCTGATAATTTAAATTTACTCATCAGTGATTTTCTTGCTGCCTCCACATCTTTGGAAGATTTAATAACTTTTATTATTTGATCGATTTTATTTAAAGCAAGCAATAAGCCATCAACAATATGTAATCGTGCTTTTGCCTTTTCAAGTCTGTATTTAGATCTTCTTTGAATTACATCTATTTGATGATCGATGTAATATCTAATAAGATCAGGAACCGATAATACTTTAGGCACTCCTTCAACAAGGGCTACTGAATTAACTGAAAAAGTATCTTGAAGTTGTGTAAATTTAAAAAGATCGTTTAATACAACTTGTGGTACGGCATCTCTCTTTAACTCAACAACGAGTCTGGTTCCATTTCTGTCACTACTTTCATTCCTTAAATCTGAAACACCGGTTAATTTTTTGTCCTGTACCAAAGATGCTATTTTTTCCATAATTCTGTCAATTGAAGCCTGATAAGGAAGTTCTTTAACAATAATTGCAGATCTTCCTTTTCCTAATTCTTCTATGTCTGCAACAGCTCGAAGTTTTATAGACCCCCTGCCTTTAAGTATTGCTTCTTTTATCGTGGGAGTATCTACAATTAATCCTCCTGTAGGAAAATCTGGACCTTTTATTATTTTTAAATAATCTCGTGGTTTCGGATCTTTTGTTTTTAATGTAAATTTAACGGCCTCTGTAATCTCTTTCAGATTGTATGGTGGCATATTTGTTGCCATAGCAACTGCGATACCCTCAGCTCCATTAATTAAAAGGTTTGGAAATCTTCCTGGTAATACTTTTGGTTCGCTTGTCTCTCCGGAATAATTAGGCTCAAAGTCTACTGTCTCTTCATCAATTCCATCTAATAGCTGTGAAGACAGGGAAGACATTCGAGACTCCGTATACCTCATAGCAGCAGGTGGATCATCGGGGGTTCCAAAGTTACCCTGTGGTTCAATCAGGGGGTATCTAGTACTAAAATTTTGTCCCAACCTTACTAAGGTTCCGTATATAGCGTCGTTTCCATGTGGATGATAGTTACCCATAACATCGCCAACAACCTTTGAACACTTTCTGAAAGGTCCTGTTGGTCTAATTCCTGTTTCATACATTGAGTATAAAATTCTTCTTTGTACAGGTTTTAATCCATCCTTTACATCTGGAAGAGCTCTGGAAACAATAACCGACATTGCATAATCTAAGAATGACTTAGAAATTTCATCTTCGACAGCAATTGAACCGTTTTGTATATCAGATTTAATTGTTGGTTTTTTCTTTGAAGCAGTAGCGGTTTTCGATTTCTTTGCTGCTGGTTTCTTTGCTGCTGGTTTCTTTGCTGCTGGTTTCTTTGCTGCTGGTTTCTTTGCTGCCATGTTATACGTCCAAGAACCTTACATCTTTGGCGTTTTCCTCAATGAAGGTCTTTCTTTTTGCAACATCGTTGCCCATTAGTACTTCGAACATGTTTGCTGCTCTAGCTTCGGCCGCCTTTCCATCAGCAATGCTTACTTTTATAAGGGTTCTGCTTTCTGGATTCATTGCAGTGTCCCAAAGCTCACCTGCGTTCATTTCTCCAAGACCTTTGAATCTACTGATATCAAATTTTTTATTTTTGTTTTCTTTTTTAAAATTTTCAAGGGCTTGATCGTCTTTCAAATAATTTATTGAACCAGAAGACTTAGCTCTATAAAGCGGAGGTTCGGAGATCCAAACCTTTCCTTCTTTAATGAGTCCGGGCATAAATTTAAAGAAGAATGTTAACAACAAGGTTCTAATATGGGCACCATCAACGTCTGCATCTGTTAAAAATATAATTTTGTCATATCTTGATTCTTCTCCGTTATATTCAGCTTTTATTCCTGTTCCGATTGCCTTGATAAGAGAACTTATTTCTTCATTTTGTAAAGCTCTGTTTTCTGTAACTTTTTGAACATTAATAATTTTTCCTCTAATTGGAAGAATTGCTTGCGTTCTTGAGTCTCTTGCTTGCTTGGCGGGACCAGCAGCAGAATCTCCCTCTACAATAAATAATTCACTTTCTGATGGATCTGTTGAAGAACAGTCTGCCAGCTTTCCTGGAAGGCCTGATGTTTCAAGTATGCTTTTTCTTTTAGTAAGCTCTCTTGCTTTCTTTGCACTCATTCTTGCTTTTGCCGCAATAGCGCACCTCTCGACAATAGCTCGTCCTTCTTTTGTATTTTTAGAAAGCCATTTTGGAAATTCTTGGTTTACTAATACTTGTACTTTAGATTTCATTTCAGTGTTCCCAAGTTTTGTTTTTGTTTGACCTTCAAATTGTGGTTCTTTCACCCTTACAGAAACAACACCTGTTAAGCCTTCTCTTATATCGTCGCCTGTTAAAGAAATATCAGAGTGAAGATTTCTAGATTTAGCAAAATCGTTTATAGCTTTAGTAACTGCTGTTCTAAGACCTTCTTCGTGAGTTCCTCCTTCAAGAGTGTGTATGTTGTTTGCAAAGCTTTTTATATTTACGTCGTCTTCGTTTTTCCACTGCATTGCAACTTCTATTTCTGAGTCCTTGCTTTGGTCAGAAAATGAAATTGTTTTTTCATGAAGAACCTCAAATCCCTCATTTAAATAATCAACAAAATCAACTAAACCACCTTTATAAAAGAACTGTTCTTTTGTTGCTGGTTTTACTCTGTTGTCAGTTAAGTTAATCTTGAGGCCTTTGTTTAAAAATGCTGTTTGTCTCAATCTTTCCGAAACAATGTTGTATTCGAAAACCTGTGTTTCATCAAATATTTCAGGATCAGCCAAGAAGTTTATTTTTGTTCCTGTTTTTTTGGAAGCTTTTCCTTTTTTAATTTTTGAAGTGGGCTTTCCGTAATCAAAATTTTGATTCCATACATGTCCGTCCCTTTCTACTTCAACCTTCACAAAAACAGAAAGTGCGTTTACTACCGAAATACCAACTCCATGTAGACCGCCGCTTACTGTGTAGGCTCCTGACTCAAACTTTCCTCCAGCATGTAGTGTTGTTAAGACGGTTGTTAGGGCAGATTTTTTTGTTTTGGGGTGGGGCTTTACGGGTATTCCACTTCCATTGTCTTTTACTGTGACTGAGCCGTTTTTTTCAAGCATTACATCAATTTGAGTACACCTTCCCGCCATTGCCTCATCAACAGAGTTATCCACAACTTCCCAAATTAGATGGTGGAGGCCGTTTGGTCCGGTCGAACCAATATACATTGCTGGTCTTTTTCTTACCGCTTCTAGACCTTCTAAGACCTTTATGTCTTTAGAATCATAGCTTTTTGAATCTTTTTTTGGCACGGATCTCCTAAGATACGCTTCTTTTTTATATTAAGTACAGCCCCTTGCTGAACTCTTATTTTAGTAGAAATACGTTATTATTGTTGGCTATTTTGCAATTCAACACGTATAGAATTCACCGAAAATCCAAGCTTTTTTTCTATATTGTTAATTATTTTTAGAGACTCTAGTTCGATTATGTCTTTTAGTCTTTTTGAGTCCACATAAATTACGAGACTATCATTAATTACTGGTCCTGAAGATATTTCGTCCTTCCAGGGGTAGGAAGAGTTGTTAAGGTGTTTTTTAACTTGTTCTGATTTTTTAAAATTTATTCCAACACTGTTTTCTTCAATGTTTATTTTTTCAGGTCCACTTGCTTGTTTCATGAGGCTCTTACTGGCATTAAGAGATATTTATAGTTCTCTGATTCTCCTTGTACTACTACCGGTTTTTCGTTTCCAGAGAATCTAATGTAAACCTTGTTGCCTTCTAAAACTTCGATGCCTTGAATTAAGAAATTCGGATTGAAAGACATTTGAAAGCCGTTTATATCCCCTGTTTCAACACCAAGAATTTTTATATTTAAGCTTTCGTTTCCACCACCGACGTCTTTATTAAGTGTGGTGATTGTTAATTTTTCGTTGTTTTCAAAAATAAAGGTTACGGGTATATACCCCTCAGCTACGACAGTAGAGCGATCAAGACTTTCTAATATTTCTTTCTTGTCAATCTCTGCTGTAAACAGTGTTTCTTTTGGAAAAAGGTTTTGATATTCTGGAAAAGTTCCTTCTACTTTTCTTAATGAGGCGAAGTATTTGTCATTAAAAAAGTAAAGATCTTTTTCGTTTGAATTAATGTTTAGTGTTTCTTCTTCATTTTCAAAAAGCCTAATTACTTCGCTTAACGATTTAAATGAAATAATTCCCACATCGTTTATTGGGAAGTTGCTAATTTGTTGTGTGGCTAATCTATAACTGTCTGTTGCTGCTAGTTCTGTTTTTTCGTCTTGATTGTTGAAATAAACACCTGTTAACACCGGTCTTCCACCCTCTGGAGTAGAAGCAATACCTACGTTCTTCAACGAATCAAACAACTCTGAAACCAACACTTCTTGTGTTTGTTCGTCTTTTTCGTGTTTTTTCAAGAATGCTTCTGGATAGTCCTGGTCTTCTAGTTTTCTTAAAGTGAAGTCTAATGATTTGGTTTCTATTTTTAATTCACTTCCGACATCAGAAAACACAACCTCTCCTTCAGGAAGTTTTCTTACAATTTCTGATAGTTTATTTGAATTAACAAGACACTTTCCCTCAACATCTACATCAACAACTATCTTTGACTTAATTGTTATATCCAGATCAGAACCGATAACCTCTACAAAACCGTCTGACGCGTGAAGATAAAGACCTGTTAGAGAGGGCGTTGAAGGTCTAGGGTTAACAACTCGAGAAACGGAAGAGACCACTTCCTTTAATACGCTTGTTTGTGTTTTAAACTTCATATTTAATCTTTTATAAATTTAATAGTAATAAGAACGTCTGACATGTATAAACAGAAAAAAAACCAATTTACAAAAAGGATTTTAGAGGAGTAAAAAGACAACAAAACCGACAAAGAATCAACCAACCTCTTTTATTGAGAGTGAACTGTCGAAATTGTTTATTTCTTTGATAACTAAAGGCGAGTCTTTAGATTTATCAATATAGCTTAAAACCGTTGAGTGGCTTCTACCACCAAGATATAAACCTATTTGATTTAATGATAGATCTGTATGTTTCCTTGCCAAAGATGCAAAAAGCCTCCTAGACTCATTAACCTTCGATGTTCTGTTTTTTGACGATATGAGTTTTTTATCAACTTGAAAAACCTTTGAAACGTAATCTAATATATGATCAGGACCAATAGACTCTACAAATCCCGACTTAGAAACAGAAATCAACTCCTTAATATAATCGAAATTACCCTTTCCTGTTTGTTTATTTATTAAGAGTTGGTTAACAATTCCGTTTATGTCTCTAAAACTATCGACCCTTAACCCACTTATTTTTTTAATTTCTTCCTTAGAAAGCAAATAACCGCCCTGTTCAACATTTGCTTTCTCAATCGCCTTGAGAAACATTTCTTCATCAGGTTTTTCAATGTCAGTAACTAAACCGTTTAAAATTCTTGAAATTAGGCGATCTGGAAAGCCTAAAAGTTTATTTGGTTTTTGATCTGAAACCAAAACAACCGCTTTCTGATTGTTTAAAAAATAATTAATAGTGTGGAAAAGCTCCTCTGAAACACCCTTTTTACCCATAAAAAACTGAATATCATCTACCAGTAAAATATCGACAGACCTTATTTTTGATTTAAATATATCTATATCTTTATTTTTTATTCCTTGAATATATGAATCTAAAAAAGATTCAGAATCAATATAAAAAGAAGAGGGGTGAGCTTTTTCAATAGTTTTTAGAAGGTGTGTTTTACCAACCCCTGGAGGTCCATAAACAAAAAGAGGATTAAAACGTCCACCAGGATCTTTAACAACATTTTTTGCTGCTGTTACTGAAAGATTATTTGAGGATCCGACAAACATCTCATCAAAAACAGATAAGTCAGTCTCAACTTTTTTTATCTCTTCTTGATTTTCTAATAGATCTTCATTTTTTTCTTCAAATTCATGGGTTTGAAAGTCTTTTTTCATATTCTTATCCAAAACAAAAACACATTCTTTAAACCCCGTGCTTATGTTGAATGTTTTTTTGATTTTTTTATATAGTTTTTTCTCAATTGATGATTTTACAAAGTCTGATCCTACGAAAATACTTAAAGACTCATTGTCAATTTCAAAATTTACTTGTTCTAACCAATATCTTTCAGTTTTAGATAAATCTAGTTTGTTTATTTCAGATTTAAACTCTTTAAGTAAATTACTCATTCTGAACAATCTAATTAAATTCCTTCGTAAATCATAGAGTGGCAAAAACATATTAATTTTTAGAAAACAAACACACACCAACTAAAAACCTAATGATTGTTGAGTTTATTAGAGGAAATAATAAGAAAGATAATAAGTTAATTTCAGATTATAAAACCTAGTTAGTTTTGTTTTCGCGAAGATAGTTTTGTTTTCGCGAACTTTTAAATTAAATATTAATTTACTTTGTTTAAATAATTTTTTAATATATTGTGTTTAAACAGGAAGAAAAATGAAAAGAACTTATCAACCTAGTAATAGAAAAAGAAGTAGAAAACACGGTTTTAGATCGAGAATGAGCACCAGAGCTGGTAGAGAAATTCTTAAAAGAAGAAGAAGAAAAGGTAGAAAAACACTTTCTGCATAAGCTAATTGGTTAGATTTACTGCACTGAATAAGAAAAATGATTTTTTCAGACTGAAAAAAGAAACAAATTGTTTTACTGAAAGAGGATTAAGGGTTTATATAGAGAAAAACCAAGAAAAAGTTTCAAGACTTGGTATAAGCATCTCAAGTAAGCAGACAACCGCAGTAGAACGTAATAAATTTAAAAGAAGGATTAAAGAGGCAGTTAGGGGTTTAGAAGATAAAGAAAGTTTTGATATTTACATTATTGGATCGAAAAAAAACTTAAATTTAAAGATTTTAGAAATACAAAAAATAATTTCTTCTCATCCCAAACTAATTAAAAAATGAAGATAACAAACATTTTGTTTACAGTGTTTCGTTCACTGCTTGGACTCTTTGGCATTGGTCAGGGAAATTGTTTATATTACCCAACTTGTTCAAGTGCGATAAGAGAAAGCTTTGAAAATAAAGGTTTAATTAGGACCCTCCCTATTTTTATAGAAAGGATTTATAAGTGTAATCCCGTATATAGAAAGTTTGGTAAAAATTGGCAATAATTGAACCTTTCGCACTAGCTATTGGCTTTTTGCTTTCATTTGTTTACGGATATGTCCCTTCATATGGTATTTCCATAGCCATTTTGACGGTCATAATTAATATAATTATTTTCCCATTAACCCTTAGACAAACAAGGTCCACTAAAAGAATGCAAGATGTTCAACCTGAGCTGAAGAAGCTACAGAAAAAACATAAAGACAATAAAGAAGAATTAAACAAAGAAATAGCAGCTTTTTATAAAGAAAAAGGAATCAACCCACTTGGTTGCGTTGTTCCTTTATTAGTACAAATGCCAGTTTGGTTTGCTTTGTTTAGGGTGTTGAGAGAACCGCTCTTATTTATACCAAAATCTGAATCTTTATTTTCAGATCTAGAAAACAATATAAATATTCTTTTCTTTAACATGGATCTTCAAATACCTGCATCTGAAATATCAGGATGGGTAGAAAGAGTTCCATACATTGTTCTTATTTTAATGGTTGTTGCAACCGCACTATTTCAACAACAACAAATTACAAAGAAACAAGGAAAAAGCGACAACCCACAAGCACAGCAAATGCAAATGATTGGAAAGGTTATGCCAATATTTTTCGGGTTCATTTCATGGACTTTGCCATCAGGTCTTGTCGTATATTTCTTAACAGGAAATATTTTCAGAATTGGTCAACAAGCCTTAATTATTCGTATAGAAGATAAAGAGGAAACAAGTGACAAAACTGAAAAAGAGAATGAAGAGAACGAGGAAACACCAAAAACCAAGCAGCAAGAAGACCCTCGCAAAAACAGAAAAAAAAGAAGGAGAAAATAATGTCAGACAAATGGGTAGAGGTTGAAGCAAAAACCATTGATGATGCAATTAAAGCAGGTTTGAAAGAGCTTAATTTAGAGGATGCAACTGAAGCCAACATAAGTATTTTACGCGAACCTGAAGGCGGAGTTTTTGGGGTCGGAGGGACAAAAGCCCTTGTAAGAATCTCAGTTAGATCTGGATTTAAAAACAATAACTCAAGACAACACAAACAAAGGAACAAAAGAGACAGCAGAAAAAGAGAAAAAAGAAGCTATGAGCCAAAAAAACCAAGGGTTGAAGCAGACCCCAATGAACAATTAAAGGTATCAGTTGACTTTTTACAAGGACTAATTGACTCTTTTGGGCTTGATGGAAAAGTTGAAGGGGAAGTTGAAGATAAAAATCTTGTTGTAAACGTTAAAGGAGAACAAACCGAAGCCCTTGTAGGGGAAAAAGGAATTATTATTCGGTCACTTCATGAACTAACACGAACAGCAGTTCAAAGAAAAACGGGTGCTGGAACAAGACTAAGACTTGATGTGGCAGATTATGCTTTAAAAAGGAAAGAGGCTCTTACAATTTATGCTGAGAGACTTACCAAACAAATATTAGAGGACAAACAGGAAGTTATGCTCGAACCAATGAACTCTGTAGACAGAAAGACCCTTCATGATGCTGTTGCAGAAATAGATGGAATTAGATCATATTCTGAAGGTAGAGAGCCATATAGATCAGTAGTTTTTGCACCTAGTAGCAACGAAGAAGAATGAATTTTGAACCCCAGATACCAGAGTGGGGTTTAGAAGACTTTAAAAAACATCAAGATAAATTATTTGAATATCATGAATGGCTAAAAAATACTGGTATAAATACGGGTTTAATTAGTAAAAAAACAGATCAATTTATTTGGGATGAATTTATAATTCACTCACTTTATTTTGCAAAATTAATTAAAAAATTCAAAAATTTAAGTGAATGTGAAATTATTGATCTTGGGACAGGAGGTGGAATACCTGGCATACCCATCTCAATTGTAAACAAAACAAATGTTTCATTAGTAGACAACAAACAAAAAAGAATATATGAGCTGGAAAGATTAGTGAAGATATTAAATTTGAACAATGCTAAACCCATAAAAAAAGATGCAAAAACAATTCTAAAAGAGGCAAAAAACTCAATAATTGTAATGAGATGCTATGTTTCAACCTCTAATATTCTGAAAACGTTAGAAAAAAAACAACTCAAAGATAATAATTTGATCATATTTGTCTCATCTAGCTCAAAATCGTCAGAAATATTTAATACAATGTTTCACGTGAAACAAGAAAAGTTTCTTATAAATAAAAATAATTTTCGTTATATAGATGTTATAACTGATATGTGAAATCTTTATCCATATTATGTCAAAAGGGCGGTGTTGGAAAAACGACTATTGTTGTAAATATTGCAAAAATATATTCGAATAATGGAATAAAAACACTAATTATTGATTTAGATCCACAAGGTAATACGTCAACGTATCTTGATTTTGATAAACAAAATAAATCAATACTTACTTCACAGGATCTTATGGAAGGAAAATTGGAAAAAGAAATCGCTTTTCTTAGTGATAATTTAGCCTTAATTCCCTCAAATGAATCTATTCTAAAATTTAATAATGAAAAAATAATCGGGGGTTCTGTTCTAGCAAAGGCTCTGCAATCATCCGTTTTTAAAGATTTTGATATAGTAATTTTTGATACACCTCCAACAATGAGTTCACTTGTACAAGAAGCATTGTGTGCTTCTGATTTCTATTTAATACCAACAAAACCAGAATTTTTAGCAATAGAAGGAGTTTCTCAAGCAATGTCTTTTGTAAAAGAAACAATTTCAAAACAAATAAAAGTTAACCCCGTTTTCCTTGGGGTTGTATTAAACCAAATAGAAAGTGGAAGATCAAGCTATCTTGATTTTGAAAAAGAACTCGCGTATTTGTTGGCAGATAAACTCTTAAATACAAAAGTTTCAAGCTCGGCAGATGTTGCTGATAGCCCATATTATTTAAAAACCGTTGAAGATTTTACCAATGACAACAAATCGAAAAAAGAGTTTTATCAATTAGCTAATGAATTATTAGAAAGGATGAATATAAATGAAAAGATCATTGAGCAGTCTTATAACTGATACAAATGTAAGAGAATATAAGGTAAGAGAAATAAATGTCCAAAATATTAGTGAGAGCAATTCTCAAGCAAGAACAACATTTGACGAAAATAAACTAAATGAGTTAAAAAATTCAATCCAAAAAAATGGCTTACTTCAGCCACTAATTGTTCAAGAAGTGGAGCCAAATAAATATAAGTTAATTGCTGGAGAGAGAAGGTTGAGAGCATCAAAAATGGTCGGCCTAGAAAAAGTACCCTGTCTCATAAAAGACATAAGTGAGAGAGACGCAGCAATTGTTGGCCTGGTTGAGAACATTCAAAGAGAAAGATTAAACCATATTGACGAAGCAATGGGTTATAAAGAAATATCAGAAAAATTCAATCTAAGCCCTGAAGAAATAGGACTATTGGTTGGTAAAAGTAGAGCACACGTTTCTAATATTCTACGTTTAACAAATTTAAGCGACACAGTTTATCAAGCTCTAAAAGAAGAAAAAGTCTCAATGGGGCAAGTACGTCCACTCATTAATTTAGAATATAATTTACAAAACTCTATTCTAAATGAAATTATTTCCCTGAAGCTTTCAAGTAGGGCGGTAGAAGATAAAGTAAGAGATCTTAGTAGTGAGAAAATTTCTGATCAAGAAGTCACTCACTATAAAAACTTTTTTGAGGACAAAACAGGATCAAAAGTAAAAATAAATAAAAGCAAAGAAAAGTATAAGTTATCTTTTACCTTTGATTCAAAAGATAAGCTTGATAAGTTTGTTAATAAAATAAATTAGTTTTCAAATTGATTCTTTAAAGAATCAACCAATGATTGTATTAAATTATCAATTTCTAATTTTTGGTAAAATTTACCATTTATGACGATTCCAACTGATTTTGTTTCTTTAAGAATGTTTGAGGACTTACCTATTGATTCAATTTTCAAAGTTTCAGATAAATGTTCTGCAACTTTTTTTCCAACAACACTCTCAGAAAACCTTCCTTTAAAGAAATTAACTGATTCTTCTTCTGAGTTATTAAATGAAACAAACAAAGTGGGTTGAAGATTGTTAATATATTGAATTTTATTTTTAAGGTTTAGTTCTTCATTAATTTCTGATGCAAATATTGAAATAATTCCATGATTTATGCAACTCTTTTTTATCTGATCATAAAATTTTATTTGTTCTTTATAACTTCCTAAATTTGGAACATCAAAACAAACATTAAAACCTATTGTTCCAGTATTAAGGTTTGGTGAAATTGACTTTATTGCTTCGTTTAATGAGATCTCTTGACCAGGCCTTACCAAATTTCTAATTTCATAAACAGTATTAAGCCCAACCACCCCATCAATAGTTAAGCCTCTATTTTCTTGGAATCTTGTTACAGCTTCAACAACAGAATTTGAATATATTCCGTTGATTGGTTCGGAATAAAAACCCATTCTTGATAAAAGTTCTTGGAGTTCTTCAACATCTGAACCATAAAGTTCTTTAGTATTAAAACTTAATATTCTGTCTCCAAGTTTGTATCCAAAATTAATGAGCTCTTTCCAAAGATCTTCTTTATTTTTTATGTTTTCTAAATTATTGTCATCGACAAATATTTCAACAACTGTTTTTAATTCGTTAACATCTTGATTGGTTGAGTAGCCAACATAATTTAATTTATTTTTCAAGTCTTCAACTTCTTCATTCGATAAGTTATCAACAATAGAAGATAAATCAAATTTAATTTTCAAGCCACCTTTCAGCATCAATTGCTGCTTGGCATCCGGTACCGGCTGCAGTTACGGCTTGTCTATAAATTGAGTCAGCAACATCTCCTGCTGCAAAGACACCAGGGACACTAGTACTAGTAGCAGTAGTAGACCCAGTTTTTATATATCCTTTTTCATCAAGCTCTAGAAATCCATTTAAAAAACTTACATTTGGTGTGTGTCCTATAGCTATGAAAACTCCATCAATTTCTTTTTCTTCCATTTCGCTTGTTTGACTATCTTTGAGAAGAACAGATGAAACTTGACCCTCACCTTTAATTTCCACAACTTCTTTGTTCCATGAGACATCAATTTGGTCATGACTAAGTACCCTGTCTTGCATAATTTTACTTGCTCTAAATGAATCTCTTCTGTGGACAACAGTTACATTTTTTGCGAATTTAGTTAGAAATAAAGCTTCCTCCATAGCTGAATCTCCTCCACCAACAACTATTACATTTTTATCTTTGAAAAAGAAACCGTCACAAGTCGCACAAGCCGAAACACCATGTCCTTGTAGCTCTTTTTCTCCCTTTATATCAAGCCAGTTCGCCGATGCTCCAGATGAAATAATTACAGTTTTGAATTCATAAGTATTTTTCGAAGTTGTTAGCTTAAATCCATTTTCAATCTTTTCTATTGAATCTACAGTCTCAGTTAAAATTTTTGTTCCAAACCTTTCGGCTTGATTTTTAAATACCTGCATCATTTCAGGACCCATAATTCCTTGATCAAAACCTGGATAATTTTCAACATCTGTAGTGAGCATTAACTGTCCACCAGACTCTAACCCTTCAAACAAGACTGGTTCTAGGTTGGCCCTTGCAGCATAAATTCCAGCTGTATACCCAGCAGGACCAGAACCAATTATTGCTAAATCATCCATTTTTTTTCTTTCTGTAACTATTCAATGACAAAATCATAAATACTAAGCCGAGTGCACCCATTGCAAATCCAGTAGGGTTAACGCCTAGTAAAAGACCAAGTCCTTGCATAATCTTTAATATTCCTGAGAATAAAAATATTACTGCAGTGATTAATAATACAACAAGTAGCAAACCTAAAGATGCAAAACCAGTAAGTCTTTTTACAGGTCGAACAATAAGATCTTTTACACTTTTTATTAAGCTCTCAACCGATTCAACAAAGCTATCTTCTTCCATAAGTTAATCATAAGCTATGTAAAACTATTCATGAAGTTTTCATAATTACAAGCTTCCTTGGTGAAACCTCGAATTTGTTTTTTTTATATAGATTTAGAGCTGCAATATTGTCGCTTTGGGTATTAAGTTTCATATTTATAAATTTTTTTTCAACAGCAAAATTAATTACACAATTAAGTAAATTATTTCCAAGACCCGATCCTTGAGAGCTCTTTACTATTCCTATTCGTTGAAGATAAGTAAACTTTCTAGTCTCTCCTAAAATTGCATAACCATCAAGGTTATTTTCGCCTCCACTTTTAAATAAATAATTGTTGTTACAGCTCTTCATAGTTTCCTCGAGACTTGATTTAGAATTTTTCCAATAATCTTCAAATATTTTATGATCTAATTCAAGCAAATATTCTATATCTTTATTTTCAAGTTTTTTAATTTCTATATGTTTATTGTCATTCGGATATCTGTAGTTTGAATTTCTTAGGTTCAATACACAAACATTTAATTTATGATTGATGGTCCATCCTGATTTAATCCAGGGTTTAATTGAATTTTCATTTACCATTGACGAACTAAAACTAATGTTTGAATTTTTTGATATTTTTAATATTTTTTTTAAAAGACCCTCTCCTCCATAAATTTTTTGGAACAATATATCATTAACAAATTCATTAATACTCCTTGTATAAAAAATTCCGTTGTAAAAGTAATGAATTTTTTTATTTTCTGTTGAATACATATTTTAAAATTTTTTTATCTTCTTCATATGCTAATAATTTATAGGCCTCTTCAAAGGGAACAATGGCAATCTCTTCTATTTCATCATCAGGCTCTTTTGAGAAACTTTCAACAACATTCATTTCATAAAACCAGACAGTTTTTTTGACTGGTTTACCATCTTTTTTTATCTCATAACGGGATTCTGCAATAGGTTTTTTTCCAACAGCAGAAACTTTAAAACCAGTTTCTTCATAAACTTCTCTTTCTGCAGCTTTAATTGGTGTTTCTTCATCGTCTAAATGACCTTTTGGATAACCCCAAAATCCAGAATCGTAATCACCCACATATTCTTCACTCAATCTATTTTTTACGAGCAGTATCTTATCGTCAATTAAAACGATGCCACCAGCTGCAAAATCAACTTCTGAATTCATACTTTATTGTTTCTATACATCTTCTAAGCTATCAATATGGTACCAACAACTCTAATAAACCGAATTGAAGAGAACCCATTTTTAATGGAGCTGTCCTCATTATTTAATGACAATCAATTTAGTTTCTACTTAGTTGGGGGTGCTGTCAGGGATTTTATTTTAGATATCGATACAAAAGATTTTGATTTTACAACAAACGCAACGCCTGAAGAGTCAAAAAAATTACTGGAGGAAAATAACTATAAGACCACAAATATTGGTATAAAGTATGGAACAATTGAAACTGCCGTAGAGGATTTAACTGTACATATTACTCAATTCAGGAGTGACATATATAACGAAAACTCTAGAAAACCAGAAATAACATACTCCAAAGATATTAATGAAGATTTAATTCGAAGAGATTTTACAGTTAATGCAATTGCATTTGATATTGAGCAAAATGAATTAATTGATCCGTACAACGGACTTAAAGATCTTTCAGAAGGAAAACTAAAAACACCTGACAATCCAAATCAGTCGTTTTCAGATGATCCACTAAGAATGATTAGACTATGTCGATTTATAAGTACTCATGGTTTTGCTCCTGATAATGAAACATTTAAATCAATACAACAAAACATTGAAAGAGTAGAAATTGTAAGTAAAGAGAGAATAAGAGACGAATTTTCAAAATTAGTAACTGGAGATAATGTAGCAATGGGAATTCAGGCACTAGTTGAGAGCAATTTGATTGACTATATTATCCCTGAAATTAGAGATTTAAAAATTGAAGTTGATCCCAACCACCATCATAAAGACGTATATGAACATACTTTACAAGTAACAAGCAAAGTATCATCTGATTTAATTTTAAGATTGGGTGCGTTATTGCATGATATTGCAAAACCAGCAACAAAAGGTATCGATAACGGAAAGGTTCACTTTAGGCATCATGAGGTTGTTGGTGCAAGAATGACAAAAGAAATACTATCAAAACTAAAATATCCAAAAAAATTGATTTCGTCAGTTGCTTTATTAGTTGAAAATCATTTAAGACCTCATACTTACAAAATGGGATGGACTGACTCAGCAGTGAGAAGATATATTATTGATGCTGGAGATGTTCTTGATGAACTAAATGAATTGGTGAGATGCGATGTTACAACTAAAAACAATGAAAAAGCCCAGACAATATATAAATATCTTGATGATTTAGAAAAAAGAATAAAAGAAGTTCAAGAAAAAGAAGAACTTAAGAAGTTGAGACCTCCAGTTGACGGAAATGAAATTATGAAAATTTTAAAAATTGAACCAGGACCATCTTTAGGAAAAATTATGGAATCGTTGTATGAACAAAGAATTAATGAAGGTGAAGTATCAAAAGAGGAAGCAATCAAATTAGCCAAAGAAGTTTATAAAAAACTTTAATTGTATAAATATCCAAAATAATGTATATTTATACAAATGTCAAAATCAACTTTACAAAGACAAAAATTAATTGCTGATTTAATTGAAGAAGGAAAAATTACTTCCCAGAATCAATTAAAAGGAATGTTGAAAAAAGAGGGTATCTCAATTACACAAGCTACCCTCTCTAGAGATCTAACAGAAATTGGAGCAAGTAAAAAAAGAGATTCAAATAATAATTTGAAATATATTCTTCCAAAAGACGATGTAAACAATGCACAAAAATCGATTGCAAAAAAAGCTTTAAGAGACTTTGTTTTAAGTGTCGAACCAGTTTCTAACCAGGTAATTATAAAAACAACAACTGCTGCTGCTCAAGTCGTTGCCGAAGCTATAGATAATCTATATGTTGATGGTATAGCTGCTTCTATTGCAGGTGATAATGTTGTGTTAATCATTTCTTATGGAAAAAAAGAGGCAATTTTAATTTCAAAATTACTTGATTCTTATTTGATATAAAAATCTACTAGCAATTTTCTACCCATTTACATTATCCTTATTTGAATGATGGAATTATCTAAATTTAACAGAGAAAACCTTTCAAAAAAAATAACTGAAGGCGCTGTTATCTTACATGGAAATAATACTGTTTATAGAAACAATGATGTTGCTTTCGATTTCAGGCAAGATTCAAACTTTCATTACCTAACAGCTTGGCCTGAGCCATTTGCACACGCAATAATCATCGTTAAAGAAAAACAACCTGATCTTTATTTGTTTGTTCAGGATAGAAATGTTGAAATGGAAACCTGGGATGGAAAGAGATTTGGACCAGAGGGTGCAAAAAAATATTTTGGCGCAACAGAGGCATTCACTTATGATGATTATGAAAAAATAGCCCCTAAATTACTTTCGGGAATACAAGATATTTACTGCGACTATTCAAATGAGATTTTTGAAAAATATGATAAAAAAATAATAAATCAGGCAACACCATACGACCAAAGAGGAACTAGTTTCAGTGATGCATCAATAAGACCACTTTCTCCAATACTTTCTGAGCTTCGACTTATAAAAAATGAAGATGAAATTAATTATTTGAAAAAAGCTTGTGAAATTACAGTTGAAGGACACAAAGTGGCAATGCAGTACGCTCAAAAAAATATGTTTGAGTACCAAATTGAAGCAGAAATGGAAAAAACATTTTATGATCTAGGTGCTGAAAGACTTGGCTACCCCTCAATTGTTGCATCTGGAGATAACGCTTGCATTCTTCATTACTCAACAAACAGGGAAAAAGTAGACAATAGCGGTTTAGTTTTAATTGATGCTGGAGCAGAATATAACATGTATTCTTCGGATGTAACTAGAACATTTCCAATAAATGGAAAATTTTCAGCTCCACAAAAAGATGTTTATCTAGAAGTACTAAAAGCTCAAACCCTTGGGATTAATAGTGTTAACACCAAAAATACTATGTCTGATATACATAAATTAACAGTGTCATCAATTTCTCAATCATTGGTTGATTTAGGACTGGTCCCAATGGGGGTTGATGAAACAATTTCTATGATGCATTATTTCGAATTTTTTATGCATGGAACAGGTCACTGGTTAGGTTTAGACGTTCACGATGCAGGAAGTGTAGAAGAAAACAACAAGCCAAGAAAATTAATGCCAGGTATGGTTACCACAGTTGAGCCGGGTATCTATATAAGACCAAACAAACCCGAAATCGAGTTTAAATTACTTGAAAGAGACCCAAAAGAAATAAGAGAAAGAAGAAAGCTTCTTGGTATGGAAAAAGCGACAAAATTAGAAAATGAAGAAATTAAAGATGCCAAATCTATAAAGCACAAAATCCCAAAAGACCTTCTTGGAATCGGGATCCGTATTGAAGACGATATTGTCTGTACTGATGATGAGCCAATTAATTTGACTGAGGAAGCACCAAAATCTATAGAAGACGTTGAAGCAATTTGTAGTTAATTATGGTCACTCCTAGATTTGTCTACTCTGTATATGAAAATAGACTTCAAAACAAAATAAAAAACGAAAACCTTCCACAACACATTGGCCTAATTCATGATGGACATAGACGTTACGCAAGAAGGGAAAACCTCCTTTCTTATGAAGTTTCTTATAGGATTGGAATGGTCCGATTTAAAGAGTGTTTAGCCTGGTGTGATGAGCTTGGAATTAATCATGTTACAAGTTGGTTACTTTCTAAAGAGAACTTATCAAGACCTGAGGAGGAATTAAATTCTTACTATCTTGTTTTAAATGAACTATTTCAAGAATTACTTATAGATGACTTAGTTGATAATTTTAAAATAAATTTTGTAGGAAGCATTGATTTACTTCCTGAATATCTTCAAAACTCAATTAAACAATTGCAAGAAATCAGAGGTGGAGGTGAAAAAATCCTTACAGTTGCTTTGGGCTACGGTGGGAGGCAGGAGATAGTTGATGCCATAAAGAGCTTGCTTATAGAAAATAAAGAATTAGAAATAGATGATTTAATAAAGAGCATTAATGATGAACAAATAAGAGACCATTTGTACTCTCCTGACTCACCAGATATTGATTTGATAATTAGAACTAGCGGTGAATCAAGACTGTCTGGATTTTTACTATGGCAAAGTGCTTATTCTGAAGTTGTATTCCAAGATGTTTATTGGCCTGAATTCAGGAAGATTGATTTCCTAAGGTGTCTTAGAGAATATGTTCAGAGGGATAGAAGATTTGGTAAATGAAGATAAGAGACCTAGATAATCTTCTAAAAACTGGTTTATTTTTTTTGCTTTTATTTTTTGTTTTCGGGATTATTTATCAAGTACTTGGTGGAGGTGAATGCATAGAACAAGAGAGAATCAACGGTTGCGTTGTACAGGATAATTTAGGGCTACCACTATCAATGATCTCTTTACTCTTATCAAGTCTTAGTTTTTTTATTTTTACTATCAAAAAATTATTTAGATACCGTCAGAACAGTTAATATTGTTTGATATGGAAATTCTCAACACTATAGAATCAATTAATTTCACAACGCTATTTATTTTGTTTATAGGGTTGAAATTTACAATTGAGACATATTTAAAATATCGAAACATAAACTCTATAAAACAAAACGAAGGAAGAGTTCCAAAAAGATTTGAAAATATTGTTAACAGTGAGGAATATAAAAAATCTACAGACTACAACCTTGATAGGTTAAAGTTTCAGATCCTTGTTTCTTTTGTAAGTATATTTATCCTCTTACTTCTAACCCTTGGGGGATTGCTTAGTTGGTTAACTCAAATTGTTCTCGGAATAACTTCATCAAACATACTAGGCGCTATTCTTCTCGGTTTTTTTATTATTATTATTTCAGAAATACTCGAAATCCCATTAGCTATATATTCAACATTTGTTATTGAGGAAAAATATGGTTTTAATAAGACAACCAAAAAAACATTTGTTACAGACATAATTAAAAATCTGATTATCTCATCTGTTATATCATGTTCAATTTATGCTGTCGTGATTGGAATAATCGAAAACTTAGGAAGTAATTGGTGGATATTTGCTTTTGGTGCAGTATTTTCAATACAGTTAATTATTTTCTTTCTTTATCCAGTACTTATAATGCCTTTATTTAATAAATTTGAGCCTCTTGATGATGAGCAATTTAAAAAACCAATAGAAAAACTTTTAGAGAAAGTGAAATTTAAAGCAAAAGGTCTTTTTGTTATGAACGCTAGCTTACGAAGCTCACACGGCAATGCTTTTTTTACTGGCTTTGGCAACAATAAGAGAATAGTTTTTTATGATACATTACTAGAAACAATCACACCTGATGAAATGGAAGCAATATTAGGTCATGAGTTAGGCCACTATAAACTTGGACATATTAGAAAGTCACTTATAAGCTCATTAGTTTTTGGCTTCATTGGTTTTTATATTTTAAGCGAAGTTTTTAAATCAGAAAACTTTTTTGTGTCTCATGGGTTAAATGACATTACTTTATATTCCAAATTTATTCTTTTCTACCTTGTTGCCGGAACGTATACCTTTTTCACTCGACCAATTACTTCTTATTTATCAAGACAAAGAGAATTTGCAGCAGATGATTTTTCTTTTAAATTTACTGATGGAAAGTATATGATTTCAGGCTTATTGAAGTTAAGTAAAGACAATGCTTCTAATTTAACTCCTGATCCTTTGTACAGTTCTTATTACTACTCCCACCCTCCAATTGCTGAAAGAGTAGCCAGTATAGAAAATAAGTTAAAATAGATATATGAGTACAGCGGATGAAATCAAAAAGTTAAACGATCTACTTAAAGACAGAGTCATAACCCAAGAAGAATTTGATTTACAAAAAGAGAAATTATTAAATTCTTCTACAACAACAAGCACAACCGATTGGCTAACTTTATTTCTACTAACCTTTTTTGTTGGTGTTCTAGGTGTCCATAGATTTTATGTCGGAAAAATAGGTACAGGGTTTCTTATGTTGCTTACACTTGGGGGATTAGGAGTATGGTTCCTGGTTGATTTAATTCTTGTTGTCACAGGGCAATTTACCAACAAAGATGGTGAAAAAATCCCAAGAACCTAGCCATCTAAATTAATCCAGTAAACTCCTCCAGCCCTTGTTCCAGCATATAAGATTCTATTTTCTTCTGATAGTTCAAGAGAGAAAACACCGAGGTGATTTAAGCCTGAATTGAACTCTTCCCATGTTGTTCCACCATCGGTACTTTTGTAAACTCCAAAATCACCTAAGACACCCCTGCTTTCTGATAGTCTGAAATAATCTACAGTCCCCATATAAACGTTGTTGCTATCTTGTGGATCAACAATTATGTCACCAACTCCAAACGATGCAGTAGGAATTAATTTTTTCCAGTTTTCTCCTCCATTTATGCTTTTATATATTCCATCATCATCAGTCCCAAGATATAGTACATCGGAGTCATTAGGGTCAACTGCCAATACATTAGTTTCCAGACTATTGAGTCCATTATTAATTTGAGTCCAGTTGTTACCACGATCAGTGCTTTTAAACACCCCTGCTCCATCACCAACTTTGTCTGTATATTCTGTCTCTCCCTGTGTTGTTGCATAAAAGACATTATTGTTGTTTGGATCAATTATTAATTTACTTACATGAACATCTCTTACAAAACCATCATCAGAATTTCTCCAAGACTCTCCGTTATCTTCTGATCCAGTTAATCCCACACCTTCTTTTGCGTATTGATCCCCACCACTACCTACAAGAACTTTGAAAGGTGCTTCTTTCTCTACAACGATTCCGTGATAATGACAATTTCCACCTGCATCTTCATCATCACAAAGATCCGAACCTCCAATAAGCTCCCAAGATTTTCCAGCATTTGTTGACTTATAAACCCCTCCATTAGTTGTTGTAAATAAGGTGTCAGCATCTTCTGGGTGGGCTGCTAATTGCATACCATACCAATTTTTTATGCCAAAAGAAGCAAAAACCCAGTTTTTACCTCCATCAGTACTCTTAAAAATTCCTAAATTGTAAGTTGTTGCATACATAGTTCCATCTAAAGAAGTAACTAGATCTACAACTTCAGAACCTACAAAACCTGTATTTGATTCAATCCACGTTTTACCATTGTCGTAAGTTCTGTAAACACCTTGGAGACCTGCCATAAATACCTCAGATTCACTTTCACCAAACGTTATTATTTCCACACCAACATCGGGAATAATAGGGTGTTCTTTTGTGTCTAAGAAGACATCAGATGAAATTCCACCATCTTTACTTACAAATGTTTCTCTTCCGAAAACTGAGTAGATTTCTGAATCATTATATTCATTTATATACACCCCACCTTCTGATGGGTCTCCGGTAACTTCTTCAAGTAATTTCCAGCTTTCACCTCCATCAGTACTTTTATAAATACCTGGACAATACTTGGATACACTTTCTTCATAATCAGCGTCATCATTATCTACATCTGAACAATCTGAAAATGTATAAAGTCCAATTCTTGCATAAATTATGTTTGGATTGTTTGGATGAATTGCTAAACCTTTAATATCTGATCTATGAAAAGTGTCACTTAAAGACTCCCATGATGAGCCTCGATCATTACTTTTTAATAATAAATTACTTGTACCAACAAATATTTGGTCATCATCAGATGGACTTACATAGAGAACTGTCACTTTATCTATGTCTTCTTCCTCTAATTCTTGTCCTTCTTCTAATTCGATTTCTTTAAAAACTCCTTTTGGGATAGATGACGATTTTATCCATGAGGTTCCAAAATCATTAGATATAAATATTGCTGAATTTTTTTCAGGAGTACAATCGTCTTCATCTTCTTCGTCTTCACAGTCTTCTCCATATGGAAAATGTCTTCCTGCTACATATAAAGTAGAAGTATTTTGAGAACCTATAGCTATAGCTGAATACTGTGAACCATCTATTTTTGCCTCGTCCCATGTTTTTCCACCATCTTTAGAAACAAAAACACCAGAATCTGAATTACTTGTTGCTTCGGTGTAAAAAGCTATCTGATTAGAGTTTGATGCATTAACTACAACCCCACCCATGTTTCCACTTATTGTTTTTTTCAACTCCCAGATAAATGTTTTACTGTTCACTAAATAAAGATTGCTATCTGAGAGTCCAGAATTGTCTGTTGTAGTCACCCAGTATCCATCCGAACTTTTAAAAATACTTGTAATTGTTCCACCAAAAGGACCATTTACTTGATTCCATTTAGAAGAACTTAAAACTGGATCTGGTAAATCTGGTAATTCAGGAGGTTTAAATTCTGTAATATCTATGTCATTATTTTCTTCTTCATCGCTATCTTCCTGATCATCACCATCTTCCTCCTCATAATCAACATCTTCTGTATCAGAAGATATCTCAACTAATGAAGGACCAGAGGAATCATCGCCCGAACATGCGGAAATAGTTAATAAAAACAAAATAAATACGATTAATTTTTTACTATTTTCAATCATTAATTACGATGTTAGCTTTAAAAAATATACGTTGCCTGTATATTTTATCCAACACTAAGGACGAATAAAGCCTGAAGCGTCAGTGCAACAGTTATAAATAAAAATATGTATTGTGTTTTATCACTTTGTTGATGACCAAAAAGCTTTACCGCTAGATCATGAGCTAGAACAACACTAAGCATATGGCCTAAAAGGGTAACACCTACTTGAACACTCCAAATAACTATAGGTTCTACAAAATAGTTAATAGATGGTTCTTGAGCATTAAATAAATTTAAACCAGTACCAATGGGATCGTTCAATCGAAAAAAGAAAGTTTGAGATTCAAATAGTAAGAGAGTTAAATAGTGTGTCACGTGATATGCAAAAGCAATAGGTAACATTGTATGTCCAAACAGGTTTGATACTTTGTTGAGCTCAAGATCAGACCCTCCAATCTTTATTGCAAAGAAACATGCAAAACGATAAAACAGAATTGTTGCTAGATTCATTAGAAAGAACATCATTGTTGAAAATCCCATATCATTTATTCTTGGTCCGAATTGTTCATACCAGAAAGTGGTTTCTCTCAAACCATCGTAAGTTACGGTACCGATCATTAAAAGTACAAAATACTCAATACCCCTAAGCCTTGCAAGATTTCCAATGTTATCAAGCAATGATCGAAAGTAAGGTCTCGAGTTGATTAGCTTCAACTTACTGTACAAATAATGAAGTAAAAGTAACGGATCAACTTCAATTAATGATTTTTTCAAAAAATATCTCAATAAATTTACGCTGATAAAAAGCAACATAAATACAACCCCAATATTCAAAGGGTTTCCAGGTTTTCTCCACACCAGCTCAAACCAGGTTAGACCAATAAACAAAACACAGGCAAAATAAACTGATTGAGGCTTGTTTGAGGAAACTGGAAAGAGATTTAAAGGATTAAATTTCGCATATATATCTCCAAACAACAGGCCAAGAACGGGAACACCAATCCATAAAAATACCCATAATATCAGTGGAGCTATTGATGTTTTGGCTGACTCATTACTAATTACACCTGGGGCAACAAGCAAAAATAAAATTAAAATGCCAAACAATTTTCCAAATAAACTTTGTTTATCGTTAAATATTTCCTCCCGATGAGAAATAATTGATTCTTTCCATGAAACCTTTAAATAAACAAAAGTAATAAGAACAACTAATGCTGAAGTATTTAGAACCATGTCGAACGGTATTGGCAAATCCCCTACATTTACTACGCCATGTCCAAAAGTTACTGGGATAATATAATCCATCTAGTGTTTACAATAAACAGATAATTTTATAAAATTAGAAATAACAGGGAAATTATTATGTGTGTTATATGCAATCTAACTACTCAAGGATATGAAGCAGCTTATTTAGCTGTAGAAACTGATGCATCAGAAAGTATCATTTTACCGGTTGTAAATAGGTTATTAGATTATCACTCTTTTATGGCTGTTGACTCCATGTTGATTCAAGCTTCATTAGTTGGAATTATTCTGTAACAAACTTAGCTGCAATTTTCGCAAAGATCTGTACACTTACCAAATAATTCAAGCCTGTGATCCTCAATCGAAAAATTAAATTTCTTTTCTAATCTTTTAATTTCTTTGGATAAAGTTCTTTCAAACTCATCACCCATTTGAATATCTATAATTTCTCCACAATCACTACAAAACAAATGATGGTGATGAGAGTCATCCTCAAGTAAAAGCTCAACAACAGTTGCATTTTCTGGATTTGTAAATTCATTTAATATATTTATTTTTTTTAAATCATTTAAAACCCTGTAGAGAGTTGATTTTGCAACTTTATTTTTTAGCTTTAGCTGAAGTTCATCTACAGTTAGTGGATTGTTATTTTCAAGCAACGCCTCGATAACCAGAATCCTTGGATTAGTAACTGAAACTTTATGATCTGATAATATTTGTTTTGAATCTTTCATACGCATTCAATTATACAGAATTTCTAAAAAATAAAAAATGAGAATAATTCTCATTTATTCTTGACAATTATCTAATTGAGACTTAATCTCATTTATTGAAACTAGAAGGAGAATTTTGAATAACAATAAATTTTTTAAATTTGGTGTGATAGCACTTTCTATTGTGTTAATTGCATGCACCGGAGGGTCTGAAGCTGGATGTCCAGAACTGGGAGATAGAAATCTCAATGTTGTAGCCACTACTCCTATGATGGGTGAATTTGTTGATCAAGTAGCTGGGGATAATGTAAATCTTACAGTATTAATGCCACCTGAAGCAGATCCACATACTTATGAACCTGCCCCTCAAGATGCCGGAACAATTGCTGATGCCGATCTCGTTTTCTATACAGGTTTAAAATATGAGCCTGCAGCTGTAGTAAAACTATTGGAAAACTCAGCATGTAGTCAAAATATTCTTGCTGAAATTGGTGAAAATGTTTTTCCAATAGAATTTAAAGAAGGTGGGCATGATGACCACGATGATCATGGTGAAGAAGGTCATGATGAAGAAGGTCATGATGATGAAGAAGGTCATGATGATGAAGAAGGTCACGACGAACATGAAGGTCACGATCATGGTGCATATGATCCTCACTTCTGGTTTGACCCAGGAAGAGTTGTATATGCTGTTGAATATATTGAATCAAAATTAAGTGAATTTGATCCAGATAATGAATCTGATTATCAATCATCATTAGCAACCTATAAAAGCGAATTGAGCGGCTTAACAGGTCAGGTTTCTGATCTATTATCAACAGTGCCCTCACAGAATAGAAAATTAATTACAACTCATGAGTCACTTGGTTACCTTGAAGCAAAATTTGGACTACAAGTTTTATCAACAATTATTCCAGATTTAGATTCTTCAAATGAAATATCACCAGCACAGCTCGTAGATGTTATTGATGTAATCGAAGACAATAATGTAAAAGTAATCTTTATTGAAGCAGAAGCTCCATCAGTCTATGCAGAAACAATTGTTGCAGAAACTGGTATTAAAGCAGTTGAAGGATTATGGGTTGAGACCTTGAAAGAAGGACAAACATATCCAGAATTCTTAATAAGTGCTGTTGAATTAATTGTGGAGAATCTAAGAAATACTGATTAAGTTGATTGTAGATAACTTTCAATAACTTAGAGAAAGGTATCACGATGAACAATACAAAAAAAGATACTTTAAATGACACAGCGATCATCGTTTCCGACGGTTGCTGTGTTCAACTAGGTAACGCACAAGCTTTAGATGATGTAACTTTTTCTATTGAAAAAGGAAAAAAAGTAGCTGTTGTCGGACCAAATGGTGGAGGCAAATCAACCTTATTTAATGCTATTGCTGGGCTTGTTCCTATTGTTGATGGTTCTCTTAAAATCAAAGGAATGAATCCTGAAGATGCCAAAGGGTCAATTAGCTATGTTCCACAAAAAGATTTAATAAATAGAAACTTTCCTCTCTCTGTAAAGCAAGTGGTAGAAATGGGTTTAATCAATAAAGATAGTTTGAATTTATTTTCAAGAAAAAAAATTAATAAAAAAATTAAAGAAGCCTTAGAAAATGTAGGACTCGCGGAGAAAATTAATGAAAATATAAATAATTTATCTGGAGGTCAGTTCCAAAGAGTATTAATTGCCAGGGGATTAGCTCAAGATGCTGATATTTTATTACTTGATGAAGCTTTTAGTGCCGTTGATGTAGGCGCTCAGGAAGATATCATGAATTTAATAAGTGATATAAATCTAGATGGTAAAACTATTTTGATTGCAACACATGACATCAATAATCTTGAGGATAAATTTGATGAAGTGTTGTGTTTAAATAGACACTGCTGCGCTTATGGAGATCCCTCAGAAGTCTTAACCAGTGAAGTCATTGAAGAAATGTATGGTTCCCATAACGAAATGTTTAAATTTCATACACCAGAAAGTCATACAAAAAATAATGATTGAAATATTAATTGAGCCATTTCAATACGAATTTATGACTCGATCAATTGTGACCGCTATTGGGTCTGGGGTTATGCTATCTTTATTAGGACCATTTGCAATAAATAGAAATATGGGCTTTATGGCTGATGCAATGGCTCATGCAACTCTACCAATTATTGCAATTGGAGTGTTCTTAGGTTTTAGTATTTCCGAATTAGGTGTTCCTGCTTCAATATTGATTGCATTTTTTCTCGGATATATAATTAAAAATTCAAATATTGGTGAAGACACTTCAATAGGAATTATTTTTTCATCTTTTTTTGCTCTAGGATTTGTTTTGATATCAATTCTTGATGTCACTATAAACCTAGAAGACTTACTTTTTGGACAAATACTGGCAGTTAGCAACTTCGATGTTGTGATAGTCGTTTCAATGTCTATTGGAGTAGTCAGTCTTGTAGTTATCTTTTTTAAACAGTTGTTGTTTTATTCTTTTGATCCTGTTGGAGCAGAAGTTAAAGGTTTAAATATAAATTTTTTAAATTATTTATTTCTGATAATTTTATCTGTATCGATTGTTGCATCTCTCCAGACAGTTGGAATAATTTTGGTACTCAGTATGTTACTTATTCCAGCAGCAGCATCAAAACTGGTAACCAATACGTTCGTTACATCAATATTTGTGAGTATATTCTTCGGGATTACTTCATCCGTTACAGGTTTATATTTGTCTTACTTTTTGAATTTGCCATCGGGACCAACAATGTCATTGGTTGCAACAGGTATTTTTATTCTTTGTTTTTTTGTTAGCAAATTAAAAAAAGTTAAAATTTAGTAGTTTTATGTACTCAATATGGGTTGAATCCTCTTCAGAACAATTATCAGAGATAAAAAAAATAATTAGAACTCTCTCAGATGATGAAGGTAAAGAATACTTTGAGCCCCATGTCACACTGGTGACAAATTTAAGTACAGAAGACACAGCCAAGGATGTATTTGAAAACATAACAAAAAAAAGATTTGATATTACATTTGATACAATTCAGGAGGGAACAACATATTTTCAGAGACTTTTCTTAACATCCACAGATAATACAAATTTTCAAAACTCAATAATCGATATAGAGGGATGGCCGAGTCTCTGGATTCCTCATATGTCACTTTATTACGGGAACGAGTTACCAAAATCTTATCCTTCGAAGGATTTTGATAATCTCATTCCCGCAACCGTTACGTTTGATACATTAGTACTGTCCAAAACAGGCCCTTTAGTATCGGAGTGGAAGGAGATAACCACTGTAAATCTGGGTTGAGCCCGGAGATTTAATTTCAGTGACAGTAATAAAAAAACCGGGCTGCGCCCGGTTTAATAACTAACTAACAGGGGCACCTACTTATGTAGTTGTCCACCAATGCCAATTAATTACATTTTTCATATTTATTAAGATACCAAATTAAACTTAAGAAACAAAATTCATTTAAGTATATTTTTTATTTCTCCTATTCTTTATTAGGTGGAAAACATAATACAAGCTACAAATTTAACAAAAGTTTACGGAGAAAAAGAAACCAGCGTTACAGCACTTGATAATATAGATGTCCAATTTAATGAAAACGAATTTACGGCAATAATGGGGCCATCTGGATCGGGAAAGTCAACGTTACTTCATTGCTTAGCTGGTTTAGACAGACCAACATCAGGTCAAATTCTTCTTAAAGATCAAGATATATCAACTTTAAATGATAAACAATTGACAAAAATTAGAAGAGACAGTTTTGGTTTTGTTTTTCAAGCTTTCAACTTAATACCAACCTTAACTGCTGAAGAGAATATCACTTTACCAGCATCTATTGCAGGCAGAAAACCAGATATGGACTGGATTAAAAAAGTTGTGGAAACAGTTGATATTTCTGACAGATTAACTCATAGGCCTAATGAGTTATCTGGTGGTCAACAGCAGAGAGTTGCTGCGGCTAGAGCAATGGCAACAAAGCCAGAAGTTATCTTTGCAGATGAGCCATCTGGAAACTTAGACTCTAAATCAAGTAAAGAGCTCTTAACATTTATGAAATCTGTTGTTGAGGAATTAAACCAAACAATAATCATGGTTACACATGACCCCTATGCTGCCTCCTATGCAAGTAGGGTAATTATGTTAAAAGATGGAAGCATTGCTAGTGATTTAAAACAACCAACCCAAGAGGAAATTGTTGCAGAGGTTACAGCACTAACAAATATCTGATGTTTGGTTTTACAAAACGCCCACTTTTTCTGATTGCATGGAAAAACTTAAAAACCTATCCAGTAAGAATCTTTTTGACTACATCCTCCATAATTCTTGGTGTTGCAGTAATTATTGCTTCAAATATTTTTTCAGAAAGTAACAAATCTGCGTTCGATAACTTATTTTCAGGAATATACGAAGGAGTTGATCTAGTTGTTCAGCCAATACAAGAAGATTTTGCACAGGGCTTCAGTGGAGACGGAGGACAAGGGCCTATATCTTTTGAAGTTAAAAAGATTCCTGATAATAAAATTCAGGAAATAACTGATTTACCTAGTGTAAAAGCTGCATGGGGCGAAGTATTGGGTTTTGCACAATTTATAAAAATCGTAGATGGCGAAACAGTATTAATTTCAAATGGATTTGCTCCTACATTTGGTGCAGCTTGGGATACTAATCCCTATGCACAACAGTGGTCATTAACAGAGGGTGAACCTCCAACAAATAGAAAAGAGGTAGTCATGGATGTCTTGACTGCTGAAAATCATAATTTTTCAGTTGGAGATAGAGTGACAGTTCTAGCTGGAGCAACGCCCGCATCATTTACAATTGTTGGAATAGCAGAGTTTGCTAACGTTGGAGCACCAGGTGGGGCAACTTTTGCCTTATTTGAATTTAGAACTGCCCAAGCACTTCTTGATTCAAAAGGTGAAGTAGATCTTATTAATGTAGTTATAGAAAATAATTTTGATATTAATAATGTAAAAAATGACATAACAAACTTAGATTCAGAAAACTTAAATGTAATTAATGCCCAAGAGGCTGCAGCTGAACAAGCTGATTCAATTAAACAAGGTCTTGACTTTTTCAATACAATACTTAACGTTTTTGCAGGAATAGCAATTTTTGTCGGCGCTTTTATTATTCAAAATACATTTAGAATACTGTTGCTTCAAAGAACTAAAGAATTATCTCTACTTAGAGCTCTTGGTACGTCTAAAAGACAAATTTATAGATTGGTTATATCTGAATCATTGTTTATGTCAATAATCGGATCAGGACTTGGTATAGCACTTGGAATTGGTCTAGCCGTCGCAGTAAAAGAAGGATTGCAGTATTTTGAATTTGGTCTTCCTGACGGACCCCTAGTTCTCACTACAGAGGCAGCAGTTGTTGGATTGGTTATTGGTATTACTGTTACAATTTTTTCTTCTCTACTTCCAGCTAGAAAAGCATCACAGGTTAGCCCAATGGAAGCAATCAGAGACAGTGTTTCAACACCTCAAAGAAAATCTTTACTTGTAAGACTTTTATTTGGTTCTCTAATTTCTGTAGTTGGATTTGGAGTGTTGTTTGGAGTTTTGTATGATTTTCTAGACGTTCCTACTTTATCATCTCTACAGCAAGTTGGACTTGGTGCTGGCGTAATATTTATCGGAATTTCAGTTATCACTCCATCGATAACTAAACCCTTCGTTTTCTTCTTTGATAAGATTTACAATTTATTATTTGGAATTTTAGGAAAATTAGCAACAGAAAACTCTAAAAGAACACCTAGAAGAACCGCATCTACTGCGTCAGCATTAATGATTGGACTTACGCTAATTTCATTAGCTAACGTCATAACAACCTCATTTAAAGCTCAGGCAGAGTCACTAATCAGTGAAGTTATTCTTGCTGATTACCAAGTCAGTGCGGCAAATGTTTTTGCCTCTCCAGGCATCCCAACAGGTTTGTCAGATGAGCTTCTACAACTTGATGAAGTAACTAAGCTATCAAGAACAAGAGCTACAGTCGTTGGATTCAACGATAGGCCTTTAATACTAGGAGCTGTAGATGAGACTGTGTTTGATCTTGTAAAAACAGATGATATATCTGGTGAGAGAAAAGATTTTCTTGGTGAAAATGCAATTGGCATACTTAAACAAACAGCTGAGAGAGAAGAACTTTTTGTTGGAGATGAAGTTGTCTTAACAATCCCTGAAGAAGGAGAAAGATCTTTTACGGTCTCTTATATATTTGACTGGACGACACAACCACCGGCTGAATTTTTTGTTTTACTTGAAAATAACTCTTTTTTCGCAGACGAATCCTTAGATACAGAACTGTATTTTAATGTTGATAAAAAGACTCCAGAATTAGAGGAAAAAATTAATGCAATTGTTGATGAATATCCAGGAGTAGAAATAAGAGATGAAGACGGCCTTGTTGAAGAAGCAAATAATCAAATCCAGCTACTTTTAAATGTAATTTATGGATTCTTGTCAATATCAATCTTTGTTGCATTATTTGGTATTACTAATACATTATCTCTTTCTGTGTTTGAAAGGACCAGAGAAATAGGACTTATGAGAGCTATTGGAACCTATAGAAAACAAATTAGAAGAATGATTTTCATTGAATCATCAATAATTTCAATATTTGGTGCAGCCTTAGGAACAAGTTTGGGAATATTTTTTGCATGGAGTCTTATACAAACACTTGCAGACGAGGGATTTACAGTATTTGCCGTGTCTGTTCCACAGACAGCATTATGGATTGGAATTTCAATTATTGCTGGAGTAATTGCTGCAATACTTCCAGCCATTAGAGCATCAAGACAAAATATTCTCGAGGCTATTTCTTACGAATAGTTAAGGTGCCGGTGGAGGTTCACTTGCTGGACCTGCCGGAGGTACTTCTTCAGCCG